>JAPOST010000026.1 GCA_026709535.1 Rhodospirillaceae bacterium | reverse complement strand
GCCATCATCCGTTTTGCATTGATCGCCCGGATCCCCCCCTCGGGGCGGTGCGCATGCGCAGACCACAAGCACACGGCACTTGGCACGGCAAATGCCAATTTCCGTCGTCCTGGCCCGGATATTTCATGAATGAGGCAACGTGAAACGCGCCCGTTATAAGACCCGGATCGGTGGTCAACACGCTGATTGAGGATCTGCCCGTCGCAAGAAAATCAGGAAGTTGACCGCCCCAACGCTTCCATCAACTCTCTCCACTCACGGGCATTGAGGCCGCTGTCTTCCTGGGCGACAGTTTCGCCGTCCAGCATGCGCTTGACGATGTTTAACGCCCCGGCCGAAAGGCTGACGGCGTCCATGCGATAGTCTCTGAAAGCCCGAGCAGCAGTGGGCACCCATTTTTCCATCAGCGTCATCATGACGTCGGCATAGGCCCGGATTTCGTACTGAGCATGGCTGTCGGCGCGCAGGCTGAGGAAGTGCATCAGATTGTGCAGATCGGTCTTCCAGTACCACTGGGTATAGACGTTGAGCGGCAGGTTCATGCGGGCCAACTCGCGCGCCAAGCCTGAGCGGTCGGCATTGACCGGCTCCCCATCCGGGTCCTCATTCAGCATCTCTTCGTAATGGTCGTAGCAGACGGTCGCGTCATCCCGAAGAAGCTGGAGAACACGGGCTGCCTGTTCACCTTTCAGGACTTTGCCGCGGCCCTGACGGTTTGACGATGACTGGGTCGCCAGATGCTCCGGTGCCGGGATGTAGAATTCCCGGTCCAAGACAGAATAGCGCGCAGAATATTCGTTCACGTTCGCTGTGCGATGGCGAATCCACTGGCGGGCGACGAAGACTGGAAGCTTTACGTGCAGCTTTATCTCGCACATTTCAAATGGCGTTGTATGCCGGTGACGCAGCAGATAGCGAATGAGGCCGGCATCATTGTGAACCGACTTGGTGCCCTTCCCATAGGAAACCCTTGCCGCCTGCACGATCGCTGCATCGTCGCCCATGTAATCGACCACCCGAACGAATCCGTGATCCAAGACGGGATAGGCGAAATAGAGCACGTCTTCCAATCCCTGGACCGTTGCCCGTCGAGTCTGGAAGGATTGTGCGCGCGCCGCCTTGATCTCCGCCCGCTGGTCGTCGGTCGTGTTATCGTTGGGTACGGAAAGCAAATCGGTCTTGGCAAGAGTCTCGCGCATCATGTGTTAGAGTTTTTTCCTAAAGTCGCTGGTGGCCTTGAGTTGTGGTCCTCTGTCGGGCGTTTGAAGACCGACCATGGATGGTACCATGGCCCGGACCGAAGCCACCCGGGTGCAGTTATAGCAGGCCCCATGATGATCGGAAAAACGATTGGGAATTAAATACCCGTTTACCCATAAAGTCTGGACTCTGAACACTACATGTTGTATCTTGTAACATCAGACGCACAAAAGGCCAAGCCCTGCAAGGCTTGGCCCAGTGTGTCCCGCAAGGTTCTGAAGGCCAGCGCGGGAGCAGTCACGCGACACGTGGGACTATAGCGTCAACTGGCCTTCGTTTCAAGACGAAGGTCGTTATGGCCAAAGCCAAGCGCACAAAATCAAAGCCAGTAACAGTGAAAAGACACCGGTGTTCGCGCCCGACAAAACGTCAGTCTCGCAAATGCTGACAGAGGGGGCGGCACACCCCTAAACCTCAATTTATTCCGGCTTCAGCCCCAATCTGCGACTGTAGTAGTCAAATTCATAACCTGGAATGTATTCGCCGGGGGCAACGTCGTGAATGATGACGAATTTCTTGGACGGAGCGGTGACCACCGTATTGCTCGCCATCCCATCCGGTTCAGAGACGTATCCAGTCTGAATGGTGAATCCCTGTTTCTTCGCCCATCTCAAGTAGTCATCAATCCCGGTGAAGGGCGTCGCGATCTGTGCAGCCATGCTAAGCCGCTTCGGCCATTATCACCGTATTCGATTTGGCGAAATTGACCTTCTTGGGTCTTTTCGGCTTTTTCCACATGTCGTGGAACTGCTTCGGTGCCGGGTCTATGCCAGCCAAAGGCTCCCCGTTTCGCTCCAAGCTGATGTTCCATTCAGCAGCCAAGACCCCCATGAACCTTTTTTTCAAGGTCTTCATGTCTGACGCAAAGGCGGAAATATCATGCTCAAGACATTGAGCAATCCAGGCATCTTCGTCGCGAAAGATTATCACTCGCAGTTCCGTTTCGTTTTCCATCTATTTAGATTCTTTCAGATAATCCCAGTCTTTCTTGGGTGGCCCCTGCATGATGGCGCGGGCAATGTTCAACGGCGTGTCCGGGATCAGTTCCGGCAGCGGCTTTTCCACTGGTCGCCCGCGTGGGCGCTTGGGGACAGGCTTGGTGTCTGTCATGGCAGAACTCCTATCAGGACCAGAGGGACGGCAGGCACACCGCGTCCCTGCCGCAAAACGTTCAGCAAATCGCGCTCGTAATAGGGAACGCCGCTCGACATTTCCTTTTCAAGTTCCTTCATCGGCAGAATCTCAATTCCAACGTCAATAATGTCGGAGACATAGAAGCTCAAATGCTTCACGAACAGATCGTGCGCGACGAATGTGTACTTGCCGAACTGGACTTCGACAGCAACGCGCTCTTTCACGAAATCGGTCTGGTTTTAGGACATGATCGGCTCATGCCCCGCGGCCTCGATTGCTGCCTTTTGTTCTTCAGCAGGAAGCCCGTATATCCCGCGCAGCAACCGCTCATCTTCTGTCACCCAGAAGGTGTTGCGGCGCTCTTCCCATTCCAATGCTTCCAACCCGCGCTTGAAAGCAAGATTCATGTCTGTCGGCCAGTAAAGCAAGCGCCCACGCATCGTTTTCTCTTTCGAGACCTTGGTCTTGCATGTTTCTGCGTCCACAGTCTCAATGACAGCTTGAACTTCGCGCCAGAGTTTGGGCCTGTGAACAAGCAGATATTCCTCGCCGTTCAAATGCGAGTATTTCGCACCTATCCGCATCAGTGGCCGCCGTTAGGCAATGCTGGATCTAAAGAGGCTTGCCCATCGGGCGCGTCTTCAAACGCCCTTCCTCCAGCCTGTCAATGCGGTCTAGCGCAATATCAATATAGTGGCGGCTGGTATCACAACCGTAAGCGTCTCGCCCGTGCATGACCGCTGCAATCGCGGTAGATCCGACTCCGATGTACGGATCGAACACCGCATCGCCTTTTTCCGTCATGGACAGAACCAGCCGCTCGACAAGCTCGACAGGAAATTGGCACGGATGGATTGTCTTTTCCGGGTGATTGTTTCTCGCATTCGTAAACTGCCAGACGTCAGACGGGTTCTTGCCCAGGGGATTGCCGGAAAGCTTGCCCTTGTTCGGCCCCTTGAAATGACGCTTGCCGGGATACTTTGACGGAACCCGGATCGGGTCCAGATTCCAGGTATAATCGTCTCCCCTGGTCCACCAGTTGATGGTTTCGTAGCGGCCTGAGAGGCGCCTGGTGCAATGCAGCCCGTGTCCGAAGTGCCAGACGATTCGGTTGCGAAGCTTCAACCCGGCTGCCCGAAAAACGGGATATAGCAGCGCATCAAGCGGCACGATCTCTCCATTTTCGACATAATTGCCCACTTGCCAGCAAATGGAGCCACGATCATGCAGTAGGCGGACGCATTCGCGTATGACGCGCTCTTGTCCTGCCAGCCATGCGTCCAGAGACACCCGACGTTCATATGCCTTGCCGAGATTGTAAGGTGGCGAGGTGACGACCAGCTTGAATGTGCCGTCATCCAGACGATCCATAAATTCGAGATTGTCTGCGCACTCCATGACGGATCGAACCATCAGTCCGCGATCAGATCCCGGTACTTCAGCCGCTTGCCGCCCATGAAGGTTTCGTCAACCTCCACCGGTCCTGCAAACAACGGAATGTTGTCATTCCATGTTTCCCGAATGCGATGGGCCAGATGCCACGCCGTCTTTTGGGTCACGTCCAGATCGCGATGCAGCTTCATGCTGGAAACGCTCTTGAGGTTGGTCGAATACAGGAACAGCGCCAGCACCCATACGCGATAGCCAAGCGGCGATCCCTGCATCAGCGTTCCGGTCTTCAGGGAAAAGTCCTTGCGACAATCACGGCAGCGATACGGCTGGGGCTTGCGAGTCGGGCGCTCCTGGATGTTGTGCGAGCCGCACTTCGGGCAACGCACGCCCCCCGGCCAACGGACATCCATGAACCAGCGCTCCGCCACTTCGTCGGTCGGAAACAGGTCCATGAGCTGAACCAGCGAAATGCCCTTGCGATAGTGTTTTCCGGGTGCCATGATTTGTATCTCTATTTATGGAAACAAATTACCCAGAAATTTGCCTTAAGTCAACCCTTAATTGGGTAAACGGGTATATAATTCCCAAACGATTTGACGGACGCGTAACAGTATCTGATGGCGCCGCAGCAGGGCAGGCGCGCGGGCGACGGCCCTGTCGATGCGTCCGGTCCACCGGAACCCGGGGCGCCGACGCCTTCCCGAGCCGGCGGTCGAACAGACCCTCCAGCCCCTAGTCCTCATGACCGTGTCGCCAGTGACATCCCCGGCAACGCTGCGGCGTCTCAAGGCGTTCCGGCACCACCGGATCGGACAGCGCGCGGGCTGCCTGAACCCGACACATCATGGGCTGGAGACACCACCCGCCTGTGTTTCTTGACAGCGTTGTGTCTTGGGTCTAGGCTTGATGGCAATCTCTCAAGGGGGCCTCTCAAGGGGGCCTCTCAAGGGGGCCTCTCAAGGGGGCCTCTCAATGAAGTACAGGAGGCCCCGCCCATGGACACCATCCGTCAATTCCCGTCCCGCCTGGCCGCAACACTCGCGACGGCGCTGTTGGCCGCCGGGCCGGTGTGGGCGCAGACAACGGTAACGTCCAGCGGGCGCGAGGGTCCGACAACCTGCTTGAGCATGCAGGAAATAGACGCCGCGAATATGCCGATCACGGCCCTGTCCACAAGCAGCGTGACCGTCACGGTCCCGGA
>JAPOST010000124.1 GCA_026709535.1 Rhodospirillaceae bacterium | reverse complement strand
GTCCCGCCATCGGCAAACACCTTCGAGACCTCCCGATCCTGCACGTCGGCGGGGGGCAGATCGGGCGGCCTTCCACGTCCACCGCGAGGTGCCGCTTCCGTCCCCTGATCTTCTTGCCCGCATCGGACCCCGAAGGCCCGCCGCTTTCCGTCGTCTTCACCGATTGACTGTCGATGATCGCCGCCGTCGGCGCCACACCACGGCCTGCCTGCACCCGTGCCAGGTCCCGAAGCGCATCCAGCATCCGTTCCAGAACGCCCGTGTTCCGCCAGGCATAAAAGTAGTTCCGAACCGTGGAAGACGGCGGGTGCGCAGGCGGGGCGTTCATGGCCGTATTTCTGGATACCAGCATTTCCTTGAACGGCTCGGTGCCTGTGGTCAGGTTCTGTCGTCTGTCCGGTCTGTGGATGCGGCAGGACAAACGCCGCTAGCCTGTATGGAGATACGCGAACCGGGTCCATATCGCTTGAGCAAGTTCGATGGCTCTGCGCCGCAAACTGGTTTTCCCGATTCCCTCTCGTTGACCGCTTGCCCTTGCACGTCCTCCGACCTACTCGCATCCGCGACGACTTCCCGCCAACCTCTGCCATTTCAAGCAGGCGCCAGCACGGAAGCGCGGTAACTCTTCTTCTTCGTCAGCGCCCTGACGATGCGCGCCATTCGGTTGGCTAGTGCGACGGCAACAATCATCTTCGGCTTGCGCGTCGGCATCCGAACCAACCAGCGATCGGCAGTTTCCGGTCGCTGGGCCGCCCACTGAACGACGGCCATGGCGCCAGCGACGAACAGCCGGCGCAGATCGCGCTGACCCATCTTCGAAATATCTTGCCCAACAGCGGCTTGCCGCCTGTCGTGCGTTGGCGCGGCACTAGGCCGAGCCAAGGCTGCGAAGTCGCGGCCGCGGCGGAAGCCTTCCATCGGCTGAGCGAAGGCTTGCATCGCCGACGTGCAGATCGGGCCGATACCCGGGATTGTCATCAACCGTCTTGACTCTTCATCCTGATGCGCGTTTGCAGAGATGTCCTTCCCCGGGTCCTCGATCTGCACATAGAGATCCGTGATCGGTTCGAGCAGAAGCCAGCCCATCTCACGAACCTTTTCCGGAAGCGCGGGCTCCTAGTGTCTTGTCAATGATGCGGTATCGGATAGAGGCGTTTGAGCCTCCCCCGCGCATCGTTGGTGGCAAACTGCCAGTCGACCGTGGGCCTGGAGGCGATCGCGGTAGGCCTGCCATGCGGCGCCCTCGCGGCGCAGAACCTCGATGCATTCGATGCGGCGGTTCAGGCACTGACGGATCATGACGTTGCGCTCGATTTCGGCGACGTTCAGCCCACTGCCATGCTTGGGGGTGCAGACGAACGCGAAGCGATCCCGCAAGGCCTTGGCCTAGTCTGGTGGAAAGGCTTCGCAGAGGGCGCCGGGCCGATGGGTGGAGAGAGTGTCCATGACCAGGGTGATGGTTGTGGCGTCCTGGTAACACGCGGCGATGTCGGCCAGGAATTGCGCTCGGTGACCTTGGTCACGCGCCTGCCGGCCCGGGGTTCCGTGGCGATGAAGACATTGCAGGTGCCGCAGCGCCAGTATTCGTAGTCTTTCCGTGCCGGCCCATGGCGACCGGTTGGCGTGTCTCGCCGATCAGTTGCCAGGGTATCTCGTCCATGCAGACGACGGGGAAGGTGGCATCGCAGGGGCGCCGGTAGACATCGAGTACCTTCTCCATGGCGGCGGCGAAGTCTGCATTGCCCTGCGGGGGAATCACCCATCCGACACGCTGCCACGGCTTGAGACAGTTTTTTTCAGAACCCGCCGCACCGTCTCGTGGGACACGGCGTCGATATGGCCAAGCGCGACTGCACGGTCGGCCAGCAGCCGCAACGACCACTGCGCATGCCCCTCGGGCGGCGTGCCGCAACTCAGAGCCACCAGGCGCGCCTCGAACGCGCCGTCGGCCTTGCGCACATGGCTGGGGTGGCACCCCTGCCGGCCTCCCAGCGCCGCCTCGAGCCCTTCTTCCACGAAACGCTTCTTCACCCGGTCCACCTTGCGCAAACTGACATGAACGCATTAAACCGAGTCAATCCGAAATCACGAATTTCTATCTACATTTTAAGGAATCGTATCAAAGCGAACATAAAACTCCTTGTCCCCGTCGGTAATCATGAACGCTGGTTCAACGGACTTGGGTACGGGGATGTAGACCCGTTTTTTTGTTACAAGTGTCGTAGTTGGGAACATCGAACCGCCAGTCTGATCGGTATCAAGTGGCGCTTTAAGCTCAATGTCGTAGTATAGGCTGAGTTCCCCCGTGGCATCTGCGAAGATATAAATGATCCGGTGCGCCCCCCAGATTAGCTTTGTCGTGTGTGGCCAGCGCAAAAATTCACCCTCTCTCTTTACCATCCGGTCTGAAAGAGCGAGGAACATCTGAAAGTTATTCAGTCGCTGGTGTTCGGCAGAAACCGAAAGGACCTTTTTGTCACTTTCAAGATCATCACGCATAAGGGGTGGGCCGCTTCAAATTCACTTGGTGGGGTCGAACCCCCAGACGATTCTATGATATCGGGGAATTCTTCTTCTACGCTGCCAACTTGTTCCCTGCTGAACTGTTGACGCTGAACGGTCGCGCGGGTGCTAGAGGTTTTGAGCACTTCAGAAAATTCCGCTTTACCTGCCAAATAGTCTGCCAAGAATGATTCAATTGCGCCGTAGTCACCTTCTTGAAGACGGAACAGTTCTGTGTTTTCTTTCAAGCGCTTGTACAGGGCATCGCGGCCCTGCTTTGTTGATGACGGAATCTGATCCATGATATGGGGATATATGTGCTCACGCACAAAATCCTTCATGAAGCCATCAAACACATCGCGAGCGCTCGTGTAACATTCGATGACCATCGCAACGGGGGCGATACCGCGTGCAATGGACAGTAGGAGTGTGCTGTCTTTCTTTTTGGCGTAAATACTGACGCCGTGGCTTATGGTGGCAAACGCTGCATCGACATCAGGCATAAGGTAATCATCCAGCAAAATGCTTCGCAACCTCACGAGGAACATGGCTTCTTCGAAGGTCAGTTCTGATGCAGGAATTCTGTCAACAATCGTGTCCTCGGGCACCTGCTCCATCTTCGCAATTTCGGTCAGAAATCGAAGTTGGAGATTGCGGCGCGGATTTGCCTGGCTGACATGGAAAAGGTTGGCCTGGTCGCTTGAGAAGCGTTTAAGAACCGTACCGTCCTTACCAGCGTAATAGTGCTTTCCCTTGGCCGTCTGATATGAGCGGACATCACCAAGAGGGATCATTGTTTCAGCGGGGAGTACGGAGATATTCACTTTGCGCGCAAGATCTGTAAGTCCGTGAGCGAGAATACTAGCGAATGACCGGTCGGAAGACCCTCGTGTGCGCCAGCAACCTCCGGGTCGAAGTTGAATTCGGGAAGTTCACGTTGGCCTTGGTAGTGTCCTACTATCCAGTCCCTGTATGTGGGAATAAAGCTCGTGATTCCGTCCTGAGCCGTTATGTCAAAACGACAAGCATAAACAAGGCTGGCCATGAATCATCCACCACACGAAACGTTTGGCACACCCTTTTGTGGCGCGTAGCATCGAGGGCTGCACAGGCACATGGGGATGGATGTCGCCCGGATCATGTGCGGCGTGACAGGCTGATTTTTCGAGTCTGGCGCACCTCGTCGGTTCGGCGGATCACCATGTTGGTGAATGCCGCACTGAACTGGCCAAGCGGCGTTCGATTTTCGAGCACATAAGATGCCTCCAAAATGTCGACGTTCAACTCGTCGACCATGATCCAAAGAGGCATGATCGTGTCGAGCCTCGCACGACGGGCTTCTGTCTCCGGGATTGGGACACCGATGCGGCCTTTACGGGGTGGCTTGCTTGTTATTGGAGCAATGAAAAGCACATGCTGGCCCTTGGCATTTGTGGCAACGACCACCACACAACAGGGCCGTGATTTTCGACCTTCGGTCTCGCCACGCTGTTCCTGCCAATGCCAGAGGTAATAATATTCGAAGACCTGTCCTGGTTCGGGGATTTCAACTGCCACGGAAATGATTCTTCACGCCCGTATCGAACAGTGCGCCGAGTTCTTCGGGCATATTTGCGACATCGACGGAAAACTGAGATGTTGCTCCGCTCACAAGAGCCTCATAACGCTCCACTGACATAACGACGAAACGTGCCTTGCGATGCTTTGTGATCGTTACGGGCGCAAGCGTCGCAGCGGTCCACAGATCGGTTGTGTTGCGAGCGATATCTTTCGCCGGAAACTGCTTCATGAGTTGCTCCCCACCCGAGAAAACATACAGAACATAAAGATATTCCGTATAATCCGCAAATCTTATCCGGAGTTTCGGTATTCCTGCGCAGCAGGGTAACGTGAAATATTTTGTCGGGATGTCACAGCGCCTATTGTGTTTATGTTCTCAAGTAGTTCTGTATCAATCAAATTTCTAAATTTAAGATCAAAAAGTTAAGCTGCGCACTATGTCGATGTCGTGTGACAGATGCTTCCGGTTACAGTTGTCACGACGCGCCTTCAATGTGCGATGGGCCGCCATCGGGCAGGGGCTATGCGGGTATGGAAAATTTGTATGGAAGACATACTGGTGGTGGGAACGGCGACGGTCGCGTTACTGACGGATGGGAATGTCGCATCCTGCCCATTCCCGTAGCCCTTTTCGGGCTTGACGACCCGCCGGTCCGGAGATCATCCAACGCACTGGATACGCTAGGTCGATGACCACTCCCGAACGTTGCATTGAAGAGTCCCTGATCGCGAAGCTGCGGGATCTGAAGTACGAGTATCGTCCCGACATCCGCGATCGGGCGACGCTTGAGGCGAACTTCAGGGCGAAGTTCGAAGCCCTCAATCGTGTCACACTCACCGACGGCGAGTTCCTGCGACTGCGCGACTGGCCCGACCCGGATGCCATCGGCAACGGCGGCCGGTCCTTCCTGTCCGTCTGGTACGACCAGAACCCCGATGACGTATTGGCGTTCGAGAAGCAG
>JAPOST010000102.1 GCA_026709535.1 Rhodospirillaceae bacterium | reverse complement strand
CGGGCGCCGATACCGCGCCGTGTTCCCGAACGGGCACGGCCGCAACCTCCCAACCTACGACAAAATTACAGCCCAAATCCCTTGGCATGACAATTCTGCAGGTGGCTCATCCAGCATGCGATTCCGCCTGAATATGTTACAGCGCAGGCAAACTGGGGTGTGGTGAACGCTTCAGGCGCAAACTGCCTGCTGATCAGTTCAGCTGGTTCGGCAACCAACGCGCAACATCGGGGATCAAGATCAGTAGCGCCAGGATCAAGAGCTTGATCAGGATGAACGGCAGCGCTGAAATCACGACCTGTCCCAGTGTCACTGCGAAAGGCGCCACACCCTTCATCACGTAAAGCAATAGTCCAAAGGGCGGAGTCAGCAAGCTGATCTCCATGACGATCAGCATCAGGACCAGCAGGTAGATCACATCAATTCCCTGCTGTTGCGCCAGTGGAATGAAAAACGGCAGGGACAGAAGCACCATGCTGACCTGGTCCATGAAGGCACCGAGAAACAGCAGGACAATCATCATCAAGATGATCGCGAGAAGTGGCGTCAGTTCCCAAGACGTAAGGGCGCCGAGCAGACCGTTCGTGGCGCCGGAAGCTCCTAGCGATTGCGTGAAGATCAACGACCCGGCGATGATGAACAGGATCATCGTGTTGATTTTTGCCGTTTCGATCATCGCCTTCCAGATGTTCCCGAGTCCGAAATCGGCGCCGTCAATGCCGGAAATCTTGATTGTTCTGTTGAACAGCTTGAAGAGATAGCAGGCTGTGAAGGCCGCGATGCAGCCCAGTGCTGCCGCTTCTGTCGGCGCCGCCAACTTGAAGAAGATGCTGCCGACCACAACGACGAAGATCATCATCAGCGGCAGAATATAGATCCAGAATGGAAGCCAACGGTTCAGGAACTGCTTGTATTTGCCATCATATGTTCCAGACCAGCGCATCTTGTCTGTGATGTTCACTTGGATGGAAACTGGTTCGTTCAATCCTGATTCATCTGGATCGTAACCGGGCGCCAATTCCGGGTTCAGCCAGCACCGCCCGATGACATAGGCAAAAAACAGCACGGCCATCATGATACCGGGGATGATACCGGCGATAAGCAGCTTGGCGATAGACTGTTCTACGATACTGGCCAGCAAAACGGCCAATGCCGAGGGCGGGATCAATACCGCGATACCGCCGACCGCCATGATCGGACCCATGGAAATCGACGGCTTGTACCCGCGCTTTACCATATCCGGCAGCAGGACACTGCCCAGGATTGCCGTGTTGGCGATGGATGACCCGGAAAGGGATGAAAAGATCGTGCCGCCTGCGATCGACACGATTGAGAGGCGACCCGGAATCCGCGATATCAGCTTGTCAATCGCTCCGATCGCCTTGAATGCCACCCCCGTATGGAGAAGGATTTCCCCCATCAGCAGGAACAAGGCGATCGGTGTGAAAACGAACTTGCCGACGCCGGCCTGGAATTCTGTCGGCATCGATTCCAGCCCGATGTTGCCGCCGAGAAACAGGAAGGTACCCAGCACATTGGCGGCCATGAAGGCAAATGCGACTGGCAGGCCGGCGAACAAACCGATACAGGCCGTCCCGAGCAACAAAAGAAGCGCGAGCTGCCATGCCATCTCGACCAAGGTTCAGAATCCCGTTTCGGTATGTTCTTCGACGCGGTCCAGAATGGCGCGTCGGGCTCGTAACAGAAACTCGATGGTCAGAAAGAAGAAGGCTACAGCGAACGCGAGCATCAGATACCAGTTTGGCAAAACCAGATCCTTGTCAGGGAGGCTCTTGTCCACGTAATCCCGAATCGTCGCCATAACGCCGTAGTAGCAGAGGAACGCACACAACATTGCGCCGAAGATATCGACGGCGAACTCCAGCGCCCGCGCCGTCCTTTCAGGAAGCGAAGCCGTTACCACGTCCACCCTGACATGTGCATTATGCTGCAATACCCAGGTCGCGCCCAGGAAAACACCCAGATAAAGGACGTACTCAATACCCTCGTAAAGCCACGGCATGTTGCCCCAGCCCAGCTTCCGGATCACCAGATCCAACGGAATAAGGACTGCAAAGCCGGCTATTGAAACGGCAACCAGCCCCGCAATAAACGCGTTCAGGCGGCAGAAGACCGCTTCAAACTGTTCGATCATGCTGGCCTCACGTTGGCGATAGCGATAAACGCCGTCAGCCTAGGCGCAAGAGGAAATCGCCGGATTTTTAAGGATCAGCGGCTACCCTTCGAGCTGTCGGACGACTAGTTGGGCGCCTTTTCGAACATCTTGCGCAGAGCGACGCCGTGCTTCGGACTCTTGTTGACGAGATCAACCCAGCCGGCGTCAAGTGCTGCTTTCGACCACTTGGCCGTCCCGGCCTTGTCGAAGACGATCGGCTTCATGCCTTGCGACTTCATCCATTTCTTCTGCTTGTCGAGACGCTCGGGCCACTTTTCGGTCGTCGCCTCGTGCTCCAGAACGACCGCCATCAGCGTATTCTTCTGCTTTGTCGTGAGGCTGTTCCACTTCTCCAGATTCATCATCGTCTGTATGCCTGCGCGGTAGAACCCCGGTTCAACCCAGTATTTGGCGACCTTCGCCCAACTCGGGTTCCAACCCAACGCCGGCCAGCCGAAGCCGACAACCGTACCGTTTTCCATATAAGTATATACTTGCGCAAAATTCGAACGCTGGGTCGTGGCGCCGAGGGACTTGAAGAACGGCGTGTACACCGGCGCGACGCGCAGATGTAGGCCAGTCAGGTCCGGTTGGGTGATCGGCCGCGACAGGAACAGGTAGAACGGACCGAAATTGTGAGTCTGGCCCAACAGCTTGACACCCTTGGCGTTGAGCAACTTGTCGAAATAGGCCCAAGCGCCGTTCTTGCGCGCCTCGGTCGCCGTAAACGGCATCAGTCGCACAGCTGCCGCTTCCTGGATCACGTTGCCATAATAGGCGTCTGGACAGCCGATGATGTCGTAGGCACCGCGCGCCATTCGGCGGGTCATGGTGAACGGGCTGCCGATGGCCGGGGCGCCACCAAGAACCTTCGCCGTAATCACACCTTTACCCTTCTGGTTCAGCAGGGTAACGAACCGGTCAAACGGCTTTCCGGGCGGGGAGCCGACCGGGAAGCAGTTGGCGGCACGCAGGACAACTTCTTTCGACAGGGCGGGCGTGGCCGCGCCCAGAGCCGAAGCAGCGGCGACCACACCGACAGAAACGAGTCCGAATTTATTCATTACGCCAGGTCCTTCTTCCTTTGCAGCCTCGCATGCAGCACCGGAGGGCGCCGCAGATTGACTAGTGACTCTTTTGCTTACGATATCAGGTCACGCTCCGCAACCGCTATCAGGAAAACGCCAGCAGCTTCAAAAGCTCTTCTGTCAATAAGCCCCCCGAAGTCTTCTGCCACGAGGCGTTTCCTGTCAGGCAGGCTCATCAACCGCCAATGGGTCCGATACAGGGCCGCAGCGTCGGCGGTTTTCGGCTGAGGAGACAGTGAAAACCACGTTGTCCAGATCGATCAAGACAATCGGCTGTCCCTTCTCCACCCGGCTGTTGAAGCAGGCCTGCACATGCCTTGGCCAGCCCCGAGATTCGAGAGCAGCGCCGGGCCGTCTTCAAGGCCTTGATGCTGCCGCCTCCGGCAGATACGGTGACACCCTGCTGCGGACCTACTCTCGGTTCCAGCCGTTTGCCAGATGGTCTGTGGGCATTGGCTCCGGGCAAATCGAGGCAATTTCTCACGGCCGCGCTTCCCGCGGCGACAGGAAACGGCTGGAGGATATTGCGCCAGAATGAAGACTTGCGCTGCCTGATTTATGGTCAGCAGTATACACAGGCCAATCAGCCTTGAAGCGCATCCGGCTTGGATCCCTTGATCTCGCGCGATGATGGATCCGTTCATGAATTTCACTTGCCGACGCCGGGCTGCGCGCTAAGTTGGCCGCTTCGGACCGCGTCGGAGACTCTGGCCGGACCGGCATCTCCTCTTGACGATCCGAAAGGCAACCACGTGCGATGACCAAGTTCGGAATCGGCCAGGCCATCACCCGTTTGGAAGACCAAGTTCTGGTTACCGGTGCCGGCAATTATACAGACGACCAGAATATCGAGGGGCAGGCATGGGCCTATGTTCTTCGCTCCCCGCATGCTCATGCCAGGATTCTGTCGATCGACACTGCCGAAGCCGCCGCTATAGACGGTGTGCTGACGGTCCTGACCGGCCAGCACGTGCTGGAAGATGACCTCGGCGATCTACCCTGCCTTGTACCCGTCGAAAATCGGGATGGATCGCAAAGGCCCGAAACTCCGCACAAGATCCTTGCGACCGATCGGGTGCGCTACGTGGGCCATCCGGTAGCGCTCGTGGTGGCGGAAACGCCGATACAGGCCCAAGACGCCGCCGAGTTGATCAAGGTGGACTATCACGAATTGTCCGTGACGGTCGATACGGAGACATCGGCTGCCGAAGACGCGCCGCAATTGTACGACCACATCGCCAACAATCTGGGGTATGACTGGCACAAGGGCGATGAGGAGAAAGTCGAAGCCACCCTCGCCGAGGCCCATCATGTCTGTGAGGCGCGGCTGGTTAACAATCGCGTTGTGGCGAATCCCATGGAGCCTCGCAGCGCCCTCGCCATCCACGATGAGCGCATGGGACGCACGACCCTGATGACGTCGACGCAGGGCGCCAGCGTCATCCAGGGCGTTCTGGCGAATACGATCTTCAGGATCGATCCGTCGGAACTGCAGGTAACGACCGGGCATGTCGGCGGCGGTTTCGGGATGAAGGTGTTTCCTCATCCCGAACAGGCACTGGTCACGTGGGCGGCCCGTCGGCTGAACCGAGCGGTCAAATGGACGTCTGAGCGATCCGAAGGCTTTCTGTCCGACCTGCAAGGCCGGGACAACATCAGCTATGCGCGCATGGGCATGGATGCGGACGGCAAGATTCTGGCGTTGCGCGTCGATACCTTCGCCAACGAGGGCGCCTATCTGTCCGCCTATGCCCCTTTTGTCGCCTTCGGCGGCGTGGACATGCTGGTCGGGTTGTATGATATCCCCGTGATTTA
>JAPOST010000178.1:1790-32618 GCA_026709535.1 Rhodospirillaceae bacterium | reverse complement strand
GGCGACAGTTTTTTACGGATACAATGAATTGCGTTTTCGGCGCCGGGAAGCGGCCCAGGAAATCAGGGACCTGATCGATCCGGTTTTCGCCAGTTCCGGGCAATGTTACTCAAAAGTATAAGCCCCCAATTTTTCCTACGGCCCGATTTCGATGTTCGGCGGGGCCGTTGGCGCTTGCCGGGTCGCTGACGAGGCGGGCGATGACCCGGCGTGCGCGGTCCCAGCTACGGGCGCCGCAGGTAAGATCGGCGAAGCGGCGTTGCTTCAGCTCGCTCTCGGCAAAATCCGCCTCGGCCAAGGCCATCTCGGGTGCGCAGCCAGTGGCGACGCTTGCCCCACTGACGCGAATCTCCCAACCGATGAAACCGCACACTTTACATGAGGTACCCGGGCTAACGTGCGTGCAATGCGATTGCAGCGAGAACGCGGGCTGATGGAAACCGAGGTTGGCAAATATTCAGCCAGATATTCGATTGGATAGCGATCAATGATGCAGGCCTGCCGGATTTGAGGTGGTCCAGCGGCGGTAAGCCCTATTTCATCGCCGCCAGCAACCGATCTGCCAATACTTCCAGACCGCGTATTTTGTCTGCGTTTGTCAGCACAACCACGTAATGGTCCGAGTCAGCCTCGGTATTCCGATAGATCTTGTTGATCGACGTGAAGCCGAGAAGATCGCCGATGCTGAAGTATTCCTCGCGCCCCCCACGATCCCGAATGAACCAGCCTGCGCCGTACCACAAGCCCCGGTCGACGCGAATATGCTTGCCAAACATGGCCGCTCGGGCAGCGGCGGAAAACAGCTGGCCACGCATCAGTTGTCGATCGAACTTGACAAGATCGATAGCCGTCGATGTAGCGTCGGCGCTGCCGAAAAACATCGTCGGGTTCACTTCCTTGCTGGGCTTGCCCTTGATGTAGCCCTGCGCGCGCCGACTCAATGAGGTGGTCCCTATGAATCCTGACTTGGTCATCTCATTAAGGGCGAAAATTTCGGTTTTGATGTAGTCTTGGAAGAATACTTCCAGGCCGACTTCGATGATCTGAGCGATCAGAAAATAATTGGAATGACTTTGCCGAAACTGCGAACCGGGCCTGAAGGCGAGTTCGCGGCCCTTGACGAAGTCCAGAATCTTCTCGGCCTTGACGCTGGAGTAAAGGCGTTCCTGAAAAAAAACCGATTCGGCCAACTGCGGCAGACCGGATGTGTGTGTCAGCAGATGGGCAAGCTTCATTCCCTGCCAGTGCGCCACACCGAAGAAATATTCCGATACCGGATCGTTGACGCGTACGATGCCGACGCTACGATATTTGCGGTCTTGCCACCAAAGCAGCGCAGCAGCGGTAAATTGCTGTGAGATCTTGCCGATCGGATAGATGGTGTTCTTGCCCGACGGCAAGCCCGGCCGCGCCTCTCCAAAGCCCGTCGCGATCAACAGTTTGCCGTTCCTGCCGACGGCCATCGAAAGGCCCTTGATACCGCGACGGCGCATGAAACCACGTGCAATCGCCTCCACCTGAGCTTGTTTTGTGGCGGAAATGAATGATTCGGTTCGATCATTGTCGACGCGTTGGGCCTGCACGGGACCCCCAGCAGTCGCTAATACGCCCGCTGGTATCACCACAGCGGCAATCAAGGTACGCAGCATGCCCGATTCCCTCCGAGCGGCAGCCCGCCATATCACGCTGTTTGCGTGATACGGCTAGAGACAGGCTGCCTGCAACCGCATTGCGTCAATCCGCATACGGATCGTGTACCAGGATCGTATCGTCCCGTTCCGGGCTGGTGGACAGCAGGGTAACGGGCGCCTCGATCAGTTCTTCAACCCGCCGGACATATTTTACTGTCGTAGCAGGCAACTCGGCCCAAGATCGAGTGCCCATTGTACTGTCGGACCAGCCTTCCAGTTCTTCCCACATGGGTTCGATGGCAGCCTGTTCGTTTTCGCTGGACGGGAAGTAGTTGATCAATTTGCCGTTCAGGCGATAGCCGGTGCAAATCCTGATTCTTTCGAAGCCGTCCAGAACATCCAGCTTGGTAAGCGCAATACCGTTGATCCCGCCCATCTTGATTGCCTGGCGCACCATCACAGCATCGAACCAACCGCAACGACGCTGCCGCCCCGTCACTGTGCCGAATTCGTGGCCACGTTCTCCCAGAAGAGCGCCGACCTCATTCTTCTGTTCGGTTGGAAATGGACCGGCGCCGACTCGAGTAGTGTAAGCCTTCGTAATGCCCAGGACATAACCGATGGCGCCGAGGCCTTGACCGCTGCCAACGGCCGCCTGTCCGGCCACGGTATTGGACGAGGTGACGAAGGGATAAGTGCCATGATCGACATCCAGCATCACACCCTGCGCGCCTTCATAAAGGATTCGCTTGCCAGCCCGCCTCAGACCGTCCAGCCGTTCCCAGACACGTTCCAGGAACGGCGTGATCCGTGGCGCAATAGCCATCAGGCTGTCGAACAAGGTCTCGCCGTCGATAGGTTCGGCGTTCATACCAGCACGCAGGGCGTTGTGGTGCCGCAACGCACGATCGATCCGACTGCGCAGGATCTCCGGATGGACCAGGTCGCCTGCACGAATCGCCCGGCGTGCGATCTTGTCTTCGTAGGCTGGTCCGATGCCACGGCCGGTCGTCCCAATCTTGCCGCTGCCGCTTTCAACCTCTCGCAGATTATCCAGTTTGCTATGCATCGGAAGGATCAGCGCCGCATTCTCTGCAATCCGGAAGCTATCCGGATTGATCTCTATACCGGCGCTGGATACCGTCTCGATTTCCTTCAACAGCGCCCAAGGGTCTACCACCACGCCGTTCCCGAGCAGAGACAGTTTGCCTGGACGCACGATGCCAGACGGCAGCAGGCTCAGCTTGTAAGTCACACCGTCAATGACCAGCGTGTGCCCGGCGTTATGGCCGCCTTGAAAGCGCACGACAACGTCGGCGCGTTCAGAAAGCCAGTCGACGATCTTGCCCTTGCCTTCGTCACCCCATTGGCTACCCACAACAACGACGTTGGTCATAATCTATCCCGACCCTTCGGCCGCCAGATTACGGGGCACGCCGTCTTTGATGATTTGCTGACAACCCAAATGGCGCGCGTCCGCCTCCGGATCGTCTTCCGGCTCCAGTCCAGCGACAACCACCGTCCCGTCGGCGCGAAGTTTTTCCATCGCCTCCAACGACATCCCGTAGGGTGCATAGACCTGGGGCGGAGCCTGCGGGGCGCGGAGGCTACGGATGATCGTATCCAGGAAAAGGGTGAAGCCGGTTGCCGGCTCCGTCGCTCGCTCCCCGAAACCGGATCCGGCAAGATATCGACCACCTGCGCCTATCTCGCCACGCGTTCCGTTCCTGTAAATCGTGAAACCGATCCCTGTATGATATTCAAACCCGCGGTATTCGACCGGATCAAGTGTCAGGGCCAGGTTCGGCACGGCATCGCGCAGCCGGGACGCGACATCGACCAGGTGATCGACCATTTTGCGCGGGCCCTGGGGCAATGCCGCGTTATCAAGTATTGCAAGCCCCGCTTCCGCCGGACCGGTCGCCTCCAGAAGCGCCAGGAACAGCCTCTTTGCATCGGAGGCGTCGGCCAACGCCTCGCGAACCGCGTTGCGATCCTTGCTGTCCAGCGCAGATCTCAGGCGTTCTTCTTGCTCTCCACCGATTTCCAACGCTTGGTAAAGGCTCGAAATCAGCGTGGGGAATGTCAGATCCACGGACAGGTGATCCAAACCGATAGCCCGCAAGGCGCGAACTGCCATCGCGATGACTTCGGTGTCAGCCGCCGGTCCGGCAGCACCGATCAATTCGCCGCCGACCTGTACGAACTGGCGCTCGGGGCGTAGCTGCGAGCCACGAACCCGTAAGACATCACCAGCATATGAAAGACGCAGCGGTCGTGGATCTTCCTTCAGCCGGCTCGCGGCAATCCGAGCAATCTGCAGCGTCATGTCGGTGCGAATGCCTATCATGGACTGACTTACTGGATCCATAAGGCGAAAGGTTTCGTTAGACATTGCCGCACCCGCGCCTTCCAGCAGCGAATGTTCAAATTCCACTAGCGGAGGCTTCACCCGCTGATATCCCCACGTGGCAAAGGTGCCGAGCAGATGTTCGACCATTGCGGCTTCATGCGCAGCGTCAGGCGCGAGAACATCCTGCAGCCCTGCCGGGAGGAGAGCTCTGTTGGGAGGGTTTGCCATGGATCAGAATTGGGATGCGGGCATCCGGCAGCCAGCCTACTAGAAGCGCAATATCTTAGCCTGGGTTACATTGGGCAAGGTGCACAATTGTGTCAGGACAGCCTCCGTGACCTCACCATCGACCGACAACAGCGCCATCGCATCGCCACCAGGCTTGCTTCTGCCCAAGTGGAAAGTTGCAATGTTGATTTCAGCATCTGAGAGGGCCTTGCCCAGTGACCCGATCATACCCGGTCTGTCCTTGTTGCGTACGAACAGCACAATGTCGCTCAACTCGGCTTCTATCTGAATTCCTTCAATTTCAACAATCCTCGGTTTGTCGCCATGCACCAGCGTGCCGGCAAGCGTCCGCCGCCGCTTTTCGGTTGTAATTGCGAGGTGAATTCGGGTCTGGTAGCCGGATACCTTCTCATCGGTTTCCGCAGCGACCTCAATATCGTGTTTGCGCGCTATATAGGGAGCATTGACCGGATTAACGCCGCCATTCAGCGGCGACAGGAGACCAGCCAGCAACGCGGCAGTCAGCGGCGTGATGTTCAGTTGAGAGACCTGACCTTCGTATCGGATCTTTACGTCTACAAGCGGACTTTCGGTGATCTGGCCCGCGAAGTTGCCCAATTGCCGGGCCAACTCGATATAGGGGCGAAGACCCAGAGCTTCCTCCTCGGACACGGCGGGCATGTTGATTGGATTGGTCACAGTGCCATTCAGCAGATAGTCGGCTATCTGCTCTGCAACCTGCACCGCAACATTTTCCTGAGCTTCCTCGGTCGAGGCGCCAAGATGCGGCGTGGCAATAACCCTATCTGAGCCGAAAAGGATATTTTCCTTGGCCGGTTCGGTTTCGAAGACATCCAATGCAGCTCCGGAAACCCGCCCGTCTTCCAGAGCGGCATGCAGCGCCGCTTCATCAATCAGCCCGCCGCGGGCGCAATTGATGATGCGGACGCCTCGCCGCATCTTTTCTATCGCGACGGCATCAATCATGTGACGCGTGCTGTCGGTCAGCGGCGAATGCAGCGTGACGAAGTCCGCACGGCGCAGCAGGTCATCCATCTCGACCTTTTCAATGCCCATTTCACTGGCCCGCTGAGGTGACAGAAACGGATCGAACGCCATGACCTGCATCTTCAGGCCTCGTGCTCTGTCTGCTACAATCGATCCGATATTACCGCACCCGACAATCCCCAGAACTTTGCTGGTCAGTTCCACACCCATAAACCGGGATTTCTCCCAAAGGCCAGCCTGGGTGCTTTCGTTGGCTGCTGGCAATTGGCGGGCCAAGGCAAGCATCAGTGCGATGGCATGTTCGGCTGTCGTGATCGAATTACCGAACGGGGTATTCATCACCAAGACGCCCTTGGACGTTGCCGCGTCAACATCTACGTTGTCGATGCCAATTCCGGCCCGGCCTATGACTTTCAAGTTCCCCGCTGCATCCAGAATTTCTGAAGTAACGCGAGTTGCCGATCGGATAGCCAAGCCGTCATAATCACCGATGACTGTCTTCAGTTCATCTGGGGACATGCCGATTCTGACGTCCACTTCTATTCCGTGTTCGTGAAATATCTCAGCGGCGCGCGAACTTAGCTTATCGGAAATCAGCACTTTGGACATGGCTGCGTTATGATGATCGTAGCGGGAAGCTTCTGAGCTTCGAAAGGTCAGGCAGTGACCTGCTGGGCATGGCTGGCTTCAGCATACGCCCAGTCGAGCCACGGCAAAAGCGCCAAAATATCAGCGGTTTCAACTGTCGAGCCGCCCCAGATACGCAGGCCGGGCGGAGCGTCGCGATAAGCCTCGATATCATAAGCAACGCCGTCGGCCGCCAAGAGACCTGTCATGGCTCTTGCAAGGGCTTTCTGGTCCGCATCCGGCAGACCAGTCACGGACGGGTCCGCAAACGTCAGGCAGATTGACGTGCTGCTGCGCGTCGCCGGATCGACCGCCAGGAAGCGGACCCACGCCGTTTGCGCGACCCAGTCTTCCATTGCCGCCAGATTGGCCGCTGATCGCTTGATCATGCCTTCCAGTCCCCCCACCTGTTCCGCCCAACGCAGGGCATCCAAGGCATCCTCGACGCAGAGCATGGAAGGCGTGTTTATTGTGTCGCCCCGGAACACGCCTTCAATCAGCGCGCCGTTCCTGGTCAGCCGAAACAGTTTCGGCAACGGCCAAGGAGGAACGTAGCTTTCCAGGCGCTCCACGGCGCGCGGGCTCAGGACCAGCATGCCGTGCTGGGCTTCACCGCCCAGAACCTTCTGCCACGACCAGGTGATCACATCCAGCTTGGTCCACGGCAACGGCATGGCAAACACGGCCGATGTAGCGTCGCAAATTGTCAGGCCGCCGCGGGAATCGGCAATCCAGTCACCATTTGGCACACGCACGCCGGATGCGGTACCATTCCAGGTAAACACGACATCATGGTCCGAATTCACGAAGTCCAGGTCCGGCAACGCGCCATAGGGCGCGTCAATCGTCCGCATGTCGTCCAATTTAAGGTGCTTGGCGACATCAGTCACCCAACCCTTGCCGAAGTTTTCCCACGCCAGCATGTCTACGCAGCGCTGGCCCAGGAGACACCACATCGCCATCTCGACAGCGCCGGTGTCCGACCCGCCGACAATCCCGATATGATAGTCGTCCGGGATGCTCAGGATTGCGCGAGTCCGATCTATGACTTCGGCAAGCTTTTCTCTGCCTTCGCCAGATCGGTGGGAGCGGCCCAAAAGGGCATTCTCAAGCGCTGCAACCGACCAGCCGGGGCGCTTGGCGCAGGGGCCCGATGAGAAGTTGGGATTACCCGGCCGTACGGCGGGTTTGGTACGCTGCGTCATCATGGTGCCCTTTCGGGTGGTCGGTTCGGCATGATCGATGCTGCGACTGGCTGAAGGCTATCGATTGATTGCCGAAACGATAGAAAGCGGCGTAAAATGATTAGAAGGGACGCCAGACGCGCTGACAATGTGCCGCAAAAATCGGCGGGCTGCAATCCGTCCCGGTCTCCTCGGGTTTTGTGGTTTCGTCCAAGTCATCCGACGGGCGGAGCGTTAGGCGATTCAGTCATCCTGTTTGAGCCAAGCGCAACCCGACCTATCTCTTCTCCTAGAAGAATCCGTTCGAGCGCTTGTAAGCTGGATCGGCTGCTAAATCAGGAAGTATTGCATGGTTAGAGTTCTTTATGATCTTGCTGGCGCCGATGATCGCCGCTTCAGCCCCCATTGCTGGAAGTCAAAGATGGCGCTCAAGCACAAGGAACTCGATTTCAAGACCGAGCCTTGTACGTTCTTGGAGGTGAAGGAGAAGGTCGCCTTCGCGAACTGGGAACGGGTTCCGGCCCTTGCCGATGGTGACACGAATGTTGGCGACAGCTGGGCCATCGCAGAATATCTGGAACAGACCTATCCCGATGCGCCGAGCCTGTTCGGCAGCAGCGAAGGCAAGGCTTTCGCCCATTTCTCCAACGAATTTACCAACACGGTTCTGCACCCGCAGATCGCCGGCGCCATCGTTTACGACATCCATGATCGCCTCGTGGAGGCCGATCGGGAGTATTTCAAGATATCCCGCGAGGCGGCGTTCAAGCGCAGCTTCGCTGATCTCCGCAATGATAGGGAAGCATTCGTCACCCGCCTGCGCACTGCGCTGGCGCCCGTGCGAAACATCGTCAGCCATCACCCCTTCCTGAGCGGTGAGAGGCCGACCTATGCCGACTATTGCATCTTCGGCGCATTGCAATGGGCGCGTTGCAGCAGCGACTACCCGTTGCTGTCGGCCGATGATCCGGTGCTGGCATGGCGGAATCGCATCCTCGAAATGTTTGGCGGCTATGGCGCCAGTGAACCGGCGGCTTCGGTGGCATGATTCGCAGATTTATCATCGCTTTTGTCTTCCTGACTGGCCTTGTGCCTTCACCTGCGCTGACACAGGACAAACCCGTCTCCAAGGATGACCAGGCGGCAGCCTGGAGCGCCCCCACCGTGTCGTATTCGGCCGACATGGTCTTCACCAATGACAGGGGACGATCACGAACAGCACGGATATACTACACGCCGGAGAAGCAGCGGCTAGAGTTCAAGGCGGGTAACGAGATTGTGGCGATTATTTTCGATCAAGACGCCAACAAGGCTTACCAGCTGCTGCTCAACGCCAGAGGCTGGCGTCCGGTCAGCACCGCTGTCCCGCAGTACAATTTCGGCATTTCTGATCCGTCTTCTTCACGAAAAAAGCTGGGGACCGAAAGTATGGGCGGATTGCCGGTCACAAAGTACCAGGTATCCTCCAAGACTCGGATGGGCGATGAATTTGACGGAACAGCATGGGCAACCAAGGACCGAATTATCGTCAAGATCATCGGTGTCGTTGCGCGCAAGACACTGAAGCAGCGGCTGACAATGGAGTTGCAGAATCTCAAGGTTGGGCTAATCGATGACGCCCTTTTTGTGGTACCGGTGACCTATAAGAAACTCCCGCCGCTGGAGATACGAAACTGATTGTGCCACGAGGGCTGCATAAGGCGTTGAGACAGCGTACGTTCCAGATAATACTCGGCCCAGTTCTGTCGGCAGCGTTGGCAACTTCGGCGATTGCAACCGACGATACCGCAAGGCGGCCCAAGGGACCGTTCGCCGGAGATCTGGTGGTCCAGCGGCCAGATCGGCAGCCCTTCAGAATCAAGATCTACTATGGCAAGGATCATATCCGAATGGATATGCCACTCGCCAGACAGCAGTTGGTAACAATTGTCGACAGGATCAGGCGGGAGACAGTGCTGCTGCTGCCGCATCGGCAGGAGTTCATGCGCATCCCGTCATCCCGTCGCTCCCGCGCCGCAGTCGATCACCTCATCGAGGTAAGAGGCGGCCTGAAGGCCATTCGGCAGGAGAAAGTTGGTGGCATTGTGGCGACCAAATACGCGCTGACGACAAAGACGGCGACTGGCGCCACATTTGAGGGTCATGTCTGGTTGACGGCCGACAACATCATGATCCTGACGGTCGGCCAGACACCGAAGGGACCAGTCAAGATAGCCCTCCACAATCTGCGCCGCGGGCCTGTTGATCCGGCTCTGTTTGTTGTGCCAAGCGGCTATGTCGAGAAGGTGCGGTGAAAGAGCCGTCGGGCTGCCGATTTGCTGCACGCTGACGATACTGTCTGTGCAGATTCCAGATGCGCCGATCAATCCTGGCGTCTACTACTCTCCGGTTCTTTCATGCAGTGCCAAATCGGCTCTGAAATGACCTATGAGGACCATCAAGTACAAGGCTACGAGAAGATGGCCGTCGCCGCGCATCAAGGGAAGTGGAAGCAGGCAGCCTGAAGGTCGGCATGATCAAAGCGCCTGCGGCGCTTCCAGAGATTACAGGAAAGAAAGTCGGCAACGTATCAAGAGTTCCGGACCTGCAGTATATGGACGCATTCACAGGTCAATACTTCCTCGCCGTTCTGATTGACGGTCCTGTGATGCATGGTGACAGCGCCCCGGTCCGGTTTGGATTTGAACCGGCGAACAGACAGCACTTCCGTTTCCACATGCAGAGTGTCGCCGGGTCGAACCGGTTTCAACCAGCGCAGCTTGTCCAGCCCGGGACTGGCGAGGGCCGAGGCCCCGATGATGCCATCCATCTGGAACTGGCGAAAAGTCATGCAAAGGGTCTGTAAACCACTCGACATGAGGCCACCTTGAGCCTCCGTGCGCGGGTGAATCCGATTGGTGTGATATGGCTGTGGATCCCATTGCATCGCAAAGTCGATAATCTGGCTTTCAGTCACCGTTTCGCCAGTGGACACGAAACGGTCTTTGGGCTTGAAATCCTCCAAGAAAAGGTCGTAGCCGCCCATGCATTTTGATCCGTGAAACTGAGCCATAAAATGAAGGAAGGATGTTAAAGGTTTACTGTGCCCATCGTCTACTGCTGCCTCAACATTGCTGACGCTATCGGCAAGTTATCTGGGTTGAGCCGGGTAACGACCCAAAGCATGCGAGAAGCATCTCGACGCCTAGGATCTGTTGAGAATCATCTTGTATTGATGATTTTGAACAGGCATGGAGGAAGGCTCGGAAGCTTTTGTCGTATCGAGTTGCGATGCGTCGAAACTCCTTGATTTTCTGGAAGAAGTTTTCGATCAGATGACGCCCTCGGCCCGGCGGCAGTCGATCTCCTCAATAATCCAGTTGGCGTCGAAAGCCGCCAAAGCTCCGACCCTTGATCGTGGCGCTGACCGGGCAGAAGCGCGAAGGCGACCGGGTTGCCGAGCGCGTCGGTCAAGGCCACGATCTTGCTGGTCACGCGAGCGCCCGATGGCTTGATGGCGAGTCCCCCTTTTGCGCCCTGCCCGTGGCGGTGAACCTTGACGATCGTCCCTTCGATCATCGCATGTTCCATATCCGCATCCCCCGACACGGCCTTGAACATGCCGCGTTCCGCCCAATGGCGGAAGCGCTTGAAGACCGTGTTCCAGCCTCCGAACTCCTCCGGAAGCTCCTGCCAAGGCGAGCCGGTTCGCGCAAGCCACAAAACCGACTCCATGAACAGCCGACCGTCCCCGCCGATCCGACCCGGATCGCTCTTCTTCCCCAGACCAGTGCGGCGCCATCAACGCCCACTGCCTGTCTGTCAAAATCCGACGCCCCATCGACCGCTCCCCTCAGTCGCGAAGCGTGAAGCACGAACCCCAAACCTTGGAAATCCTCAAGGCTCAACAAAACCTAGCGTTGCAATTCCTTGGTGACGACGACGCCCCAATGTCAGCAACTCTTCAGACCAACGAAACTGGACCCTTCGCGTGATCAAGTCGAATTCTTGGGCGAGACCAGAAATGGAAGACGGGTCGTTGACCTTTGACATGTACTAACTGCTTATACTCAGACCATGCTTCACAAATCCTCCGCGTTACCATCATCAGGAGCCGCTTTTGGCTGTCTGACGCTGATGTGGATATTGGTCAGCTTCCATATACGGCCATCCCGCCGAAGAATGATCCGAAACAGAACACGCGATGGCCGGGTAGCAAACCAGCCTATGACCTGGAGGCGGCCTTCGTTATCAACCCGTGGCGCTGGCGCAATCCGGGGCTTTTTCGTCGAAATGATTCCAAGATCCACTTTTTTTCGACGGAAAACCATAAAGATTTTCGATAACTGTTCCGGTGAGTAACGGGCGCTGAAACGCGGGTGCAGCAACGCGTGAAAAACTGCATAGTTTCCGGTCATATTTGCGTGATTGAAGGCCAACAGATATCGCTTGATCAGGGTTTCCAGCACCACGGCATCAGGCGTTCCCGCAGACTGTGCATTGGCATTACTGGCAGTCGCCCCGGCGACTGTCGTCCCCAAAACAACTACAACAATACCTGCCTGCAACCAACGATGTGTCAGGCGATGACTCACGTCTGACTGCAATCTGTCCCCCATGAAGTTGGATATCACGCTGACTTTGGTCACTCCGAATCAACGATTTCGTCTAAGCACCACCCTCGATTCCATCACAAAATCAGGTCTTCCCGGAAATGCCGAAAGATGGACAGCAGCGGATTTGCTGCGGCCTGACCCAAGCCGCATATCGAGGCATCGGCCATTGCCGCAGAGATTTCGGTCAGAAGCGCTTCGTCCCACGTCGGCCGCTGCATCAGCTTGACAACCTTTTCAGTGCCAACCCGGCAAGGCGTGCATTGCCCGCAGCTTTCCTCCTCGAAGAACTTGATCAGGTTCAGGGCACAAGCTTTTATGTCGTCTTGATCAGACAGGACTACCACCGCATGCGATCCGACCAACGAGCCATGCTTCTCCAACTCACCGAATTCCAGAGGCAGGTTCGCCATCGAAGCCGGTAAAATTCCTCCTGATGCCCCACCGGGGAGATAACCTTTCAAGATGCATCCAGGCAACAAGCCGCCGCAATATTCGTCGATTAGTTCGACAAGCGAGATACCCGCTGGAGCCAATTTTACGCCTGGCTCTGCCACTCGACCGGAAACGGAGTAGCTGCGCAGACCCTTGCCGCCGTTTCGGCCGTGACTGGCAAACCAGTCTGGGCCTCTTTCCACGATTACCGGGACCCAGTACAGGGTCTCGACGTTGTTTACTAAGGTTGGTCGACCAAAAATACCATTTTGCGCTACATAGGGCGGCCGGTGACGCGGCAACCCACGCTTGCCTTCGATCGATTCGATCATGGCGCTTTCTTCGCCACAGATATAGGCGCCTGCGCCGCGACGAAGGTGAACCTCGGTATGGGGTGATAGCCCGTCAACCTGCAGCGCCGCAAGTTCGCGCAAGAGAACTTCCCGGATATGGGGATACTCGTCGCGCAGATAAAAATAGATCGCTTCGGCTTCCACGACCCATGCCGCCACCAGCATTCCTTCCAATATCCGATGCGGCTCGGTCTCCAAGTAGAAACGGTCCTTGAACGTGCCGGGTTCGCCTTCGTCGGCATTGACCGCCATGAGGCGCGGGCCAGGTTCGGCGCGGACGAACTGCCACTTCCGACCGGTCGGGAAGCCCGCGCCACCCAGACCTCGCAGGTTTGCATCACTCAGAATGTTGATCAGATCCTCGGGCCTGCGTTCCCCATCCAGGCACGATCGGAGCAGTTCATATCCTCCGGCAGCACGATACGCGTACAGGTTCTGGTATTCAGGTATGTCGGGATGGGTATGATGACCGCCGTCGATGGCAGCCTTCACCTTGTCTGTCGTCGCTGATACGACGTGACGGAGACCAACTTGCACGACAGGAGCCACTTCGCAACGCCCCATGCACGGCGCCCGCACGATCTGGACGCTCTGCGGATCGGTTCCGGCGGCGAGCCCGTCAATCAGATCATCCACACCAGCGATCATGCAACTGAGACTGTCACACACGCGAACCGTCAACGGCGGCGGCGTTTCGCCTTCCTTCACAATATGGAAATGTGCGTAGAAGGTAGCGACTTCATAGACTTCGGCTTGTGAGAGCCGCATCTCTGTCGCCAGCGCCACAAGGTGAGCGGCCGAAAGATGCCCATAGCGATCCTGGATCAGATGCAGATACTCGATCAGCAGATCGCGCTGTCGAGGGGTGTCACCCAAAAGGCTCCGGATGTCAGCGAGCGCTGCCGCATCGACTTGACGCCCTCTTGGCTTCACCCGGGTTTTGCGCCTCCCGGTCTTTGCTGCTTCACGCGCAATTTCTGTCATGGCTTGGACCTGCAGAAACTCAGGGCGGCGATGGCCTTTAATGCCCGGCAACGGTTCTGACTAGCGAATATGATACGGCAGGTCGAGGCGCGAATGGCGGGGCACCAGGCACCGACCAGCAGCAAGGCGACGGTTTCGGACCAAGGAACCCGGTCGCGCGGGAAGCATCCAAGGCCGATGAACTGGTTGAAAGTCATAGGCCCGATCAATCAGCAGTGGCATTGCAGCATTCGGTGGTACACTGAAGCCGCATTTCCGGTCATAGAGGTATCCGCCGATGATCGGCGACAAGCAAACCAGCCGTCAGTTCGGTCGTGAGAAGCTGAAGCTCGGGCCAAATCCGAGGTGCTGAAATCACGGCTGTTCAGGCCGTTCATCTGATGATCTCATGCTGATCGCCACTCTTTTCTCAGGAGCGAACCTTTCATGCCGGCAGCGTTTCTTTCCGACCTCTTGCCGGAAGCGCTGTGGGCGCGATAATGGCGATGAATAGGGCTGGTTCGCTCCACTATGCTTCTGGAGCAGACTTCAGCGTATAGCCGTATTCGCGGGCGGCATCAATCAGCCAATTCCACAGGAAGCGGGCATTTGACCGACTGACGACTATATCGAAAGCCCCGCCACTGTCGGCCTTTGTACAGGTGACGATGACGGTCACCCGGCCCAACAGGGTTCGCGCCACGGAATCAACTGGAAAGGCCTCTCGATGCAAATCGATCGTTGCTGCTTTCGCCAGGACATCGCGCACTCGCGACCCGGAAAGACAGATGGCGACATAGGCGTCAGAAATATCTGTAACGGCGACCAACGTATCGTCAGCTTTATCCAGCAAATGATCCGCCAGCGCGCGGCTGTGGCATCGCAACTGCCACCAATCGGGACCCAAACGAGATAAGCTGGCCTTCGGATTCGTTTTCCGCGCTGCAACGGTCGACGATCCGAGCCCGGTCGGCTCGTTCAGGAATGCATTGAGTGCTGCCTTGTCACGACAGCGCAGGTCCAGTAGCGCCAATGGCGGCTCCACAGACAAGATAACGCATGCTGCATCAGGCCCGGATTCACGGCTGGGAAAAGACAATGGATGGGAAGGGGTGAGAATCTCAGCCACGCATCCGCGCCCTTTCCTTGTCGTAAAATACCGGGTCAACCACTCTGGCTTCATCGGCGTTACCATCCAGCGATAGTATATGTATGGTATCGCCGCTTCGATTACGGCCGTTTTTCAATAACGCCAGCGCAAAGCCGCTATTCAGCATTGGCGACCAGTAGCTTGACGTCACATGCCCCAGCATCGCCATCGGCGCTTCCTGATCGGCGTCGTCGACGATCTGGCCGCCTTCCGGCAGTACGGTGCTCTTGTTAACCGGGAGGAGCCCTACCAGGTGTTTCCGGTCCTGGCGCGCCGTGTCTTTCCGGGCATACGACCGTTTGCCGATGAAATCCTTCTTCTTGCTGACGGCCCAGCCCATCCCAACGTCGAAGGGTGTGACCGTACCATCCGTCTCCTGTCCGACCAGGATGAAACCTTTTTCCGCACGCAGCACATGCAGGGCCTCGGTGCCAAAGGGAATTGCGCCACGGACGACCAGCGCCTCCCATAGCGCCATGCCGTAACGGGCCGGCAGGTTGATTTCGTAGGAAGTCTCGCCACTGAAGCTTACCCGGAAGACGCGGGCCGGAACGCCCATGACCTTCCCGGTTCGTACCGTCATGTGGGGGAATGCATCGTTAGACCAATCAATGTCGCTGTCCAGTGACGACATCAGGTCCCGGGCCGTCGGCCCTGCGACCGTAGTGGTCGCATAAGCTTCCGTGATTGAAGTCGCAAAGACCTGCATGTCCGGCCATTCAGTTTGTAGCCACTCTTCCAGCCAAGCCAGGACGATCGCGGCATTGCCGGAGGTCGTGGTCATCACATAGTGGTCTTTCCCAAGCCGGGCCGTTACGCCATCGTCAAAGATCATACCATCTTCGCGGCACATCAGTCCGTACCGGGCGCTGCCTACTTTCAACGTGTCCCACCGATTGGTGTAGACCATATTCAGTAGCTTGACGATGTCGGGGCCCTTGAGGTCGATCTTGCCCAGCGTTGACGCGTCCATAATGCCGACGCCATTGCGAACCGCCAGGACCTCTCGTTTGACTGCCTGTTCCAGGGTCTCGCCCGGCTTCAGGTAGGCATAGGCCCGCTTCCATAGTTGGACATTTTCGAAGATCGCTCCGTTGGCGACATGCCAGTCGAACATGGGCGTTTCGCGGACCGGATCGAACAGTTCCCCTTGATCGCGGCCAACCAGCGCGCCGAAAGGGATTGGAGTGTAAGGCGGCCGAAATGTTGTGACGCCCATGGCTTCAGGCTCAAGAGCTGTCTGCTGCCCCATCAGGGCGAGGCCAATCACGTTGCTGGTCTTGCCCTGGTCAGTGCCCATACCCAATGTGGTATAGCGCTTCAGGTGCTCGACAGAGCGGTAGTTCTCCTGGGCTGCAAGGGCAATATCCCTGGTCGTTACATCGTTTTGGAGGTCAACAAAGGCCTTGCCGCGTTTGCCTCCGGGCTGCCGGTTGTCGACCGCCCATATCTTCTGAAGGGGCACAGGGTCAGCAACGTCATCTCCCTCAATGACAGGCTTTCGGGTTCGCCTGATCTTGCCAGCGGCCTTGCTGGCGGCTCGACCGGCCGCATGACCCTGATCAAGACAGTCGGCAAGCGCGCCCACACCGGTGACGGCGCCAGCTGCGTGGATACCCAGAGCGGTCAGGTTGCTCGGAACGAAACAGGCCTGTGTTTCGTTCCACACCGGTTTTGCACCGCGATGAGAAGCCAGATGCAATGCCGGATTCCAGCCGCCGGATACACCGACAAGATCAGCTTCCATGCTGCGCGGCGCACTGGCGACAGCACCATCGCGCAAGATCCGGCTGATCTCCGCACCACAAACTCTCCTGCTGCCCCGAACTGCGGAAATGGCGAAACCGACTTCTACCGTCACGCCGACTCGGGTGACCGCCTCGACCAGCGAAGGCGGCGGCGCCTCGCGTGAATCGGCCAAGGTAACGCCAAGACCAGCTTCCGACAGCATCCGTGCCGTCCGGTAGGCCGAGTCGTTGGTGGTGCCCAACAAGACCCGTCGACCCGGTACGACGCCGTACCCCCCTGCATAGTGACGAATCGCGTGTCCCAGCAGAACACCCGGCACATCATTGTTTGGAAAGACATAGGGCCTTTCGTGGGCGCCGGTCGCCAGAACGATTTGCCGGGCGCGGATGCGCCACATGCGCAGGCGCGGCAGCTGAGACGGCGCAGGCGGTCCATTGCGGTCACCAACGCTTTCGACCGCGATAACAAAATTGTCGTCATACAGACCAGCAACCGTGGTCCGGTTCAGAACGCGGACATCCGGCGCTTTCGAAAGAGTCTTGAGCGTAGCGCCAACCCAATCCAACGCCGGGGCACCGTTAATCTCTCTGTCATCGGCCAGAAGATCACCGCCTATTTGGGCCTGTTCGTCGGCCAGGATAACCCGGCACCCCATCTTGACCGCCGCCGCCGCGGCGGCCAGTCCGGCCGGGCCCGCACCGATCACCAGCACGTCACAGTGGGCGTTCATCCGCTCGTAACGATCCGGGTCTGGCGCCGAAGGCGCCTTGCCAAATCCCGCGGCGCGTCGAATCGACGACTCGAACAGCCTCCACCAACGACCGGTAGCGACTCCACCGCCCATGAAGGTCTTGTAGTAGAAGCCCGCCGGAAGGAGGGGCGACAACCAGTCGTTCACGCGCCACAGGTCAAAATTGATCGACGGCCACGCGTTGACGCTTGTGGCGATCAGATTTCCATATAGTTCGACTTGGGTGGCACGCAGATTTGGCTGGGTTCTTCCTCCGGTCTCAAGCTGGATCAGCGCATTCGGCTCTTCCGATCCAGCGGTATAGATGCCGCGCGGCCGATGATACTTCAACCCGCGGCCCACCGGAAACGCACCATAGGCCAGCAAGGCCGATGCCAGCGTATCTCCAGCATAACCGGTGAATTTTTCACCGTTAAACCAAAAATCCAGCGGCTTGTCCTTATTGATCCGGCAGCCGTCCAGCACGCGATAAGTCGCGCCGTCCATCATTCAGCCTCTGGCTCTACGCCGCCAAAGACAGTCACGTCGCCATGTTCATGGGTTGTCGTGTTTCGCACTATCTTGAACCAGCGGCCGCAGCCATGCGTATGGACCCAGCGCTCCTTGAAGCGGCCTTTGGTGTTGGTCCGAAAGAAGACATAATCGGCCCATTCGGCATCCGACAGCTTCTCCGGATTCTTGGGCCTGACAATGTCCGCCTCGCCACCGTAGTCGAATTCGCTCTCGTCGCGAGGCCCACAATAAGGACACTGAATCAGCAACATGACGCCACTCTGCTAGTGCGCCACAGCCGCCGCGCCGTGTTCATTGATCAGCGCTCCGCTGATAAAGCGGTCCAGTGAGAAAGGCGAGTTGATCGGATGCGGCTCGTCTTTTGCAATGGTATGGGCAAAAGCCCAGCCGGACCCGGGCGTCGCCTTGAAACCGCCGGTACCCCAGCCGCAATTGAAATACAGGCCTTCGACAGGCGTCTTCGACAGGATCGGGCTGGCGTCCGGGCATATATCGACAATGCCACCCCAGGTGCGCATCAGCCGAACCCGGGAGAAGATTGGAAACAGTTCCACCAACGCGCTCATCTGGCTTTCGATGACGCGCCAACTACCCCGCTGAGCATAGCTGTTGAAGGCATCAATGCCGGCTCCGATGACCAATTCGCCCTTGTCCGACTGGCTGACATAGACGTGGACGGTGTTGGACATCACCACGCAGTCCAAGATTGGCTTCAACGGCTCACTCACCATGGCCTGGAGCGGATGACTGTCAACAGGCAGGCGGAAGCCCGCCATTTCGGCCAAGACGCTGGCATGGCCCGCGACCGCCACACCAACTTTCTTTGCCTTGATCGCGCCCGACGTCGTCTCGACTTCGCTGACCTTGCCACCTTTGCGTCTGATGCCGATCACGTCACAGTTCTGAATTATATCGACGCCGAAAGCGTCCGCGCCCCGCGCATAGCCCCAGGCGACAGCATCATGGCGAGCAATTCCGCCTCGCCGTTGCAGGGATGCGCCAAGGATCGGGTAACGCCTGCTCTTGGAAGTGTTGAGCGCCGGGACAAGTTGCTTGATCTGCGCCGGCGTCAGAATTTCCGAATCCACGCCGTTTCCGCGAATGGCGCGCACACGACGCGACATTTCCTTGAGATCATGTTCGTTGTGTGCCAGATTCATCACACCGCGCTGGCTGAGCATGATGTTGAAGTTCAATACGCTGGTCAGATTTTCGTAGAGTTTGAGCGACTTCTCATAGATCGCCGCACTTTCGTCCCACAGATAGTTGGACCGGATGATCGAGGTATTCCGCCCGGTATTGCCGCCACCGATCCAGCCCTTTTCCAACACAGCGACGTTGGTGACCCCATGTTCGGCCGCAAGGTAATATGCTGTTGCCAAGCCATGTCCGCCACCACCTATGATGATAACGTCATATTCCTGCCGGGGCACCGGACTGCGCCAAGCCTGCGGCCAGTTCCTGTGGCCGCTCAGCGCGTTCCGAGCTAGCGAAAAGATGGAATACCGCTGCATCGGCGCGCTTTATGACATGGTTTGATAGTCGTCAAGCGTAGGGTCCTCGACTTGCGGTTATCATCAGGACAATGGCAGCATATGCTGGTTTTCCCTCACTTGGCACCAGCCCATCCTGGCTTGCTGGAATAGCGGCAAGCACTGCCGTCGACTTCGGCGCCGCAACTCCAGGCGTCCTCCCCCTGTTGGCGTGACGGCCCCGGAAGATCAGGCATATTGTTCAAGGATTATTGCCCGACCTGATCAAGAGTACGGATGATGAACTGATGCGGCATCGGCGCGAGTTGCCGCTCCAGCGCCCGCAAGCGTATTGATCATGCTCTAGATTTTCCGATGTTGTCCCTGGCCCGTCAGCCGCTTGGCGGCCAAGGCCCCAATATGTAATCCGGCATGCCTCTCCTTGCCCCGCCAAAATCCCTTACACTGCTTGAGATTGCCCATGAATTGCAGGCCGAAGCCGTCGGCGATGTGAATTTCAGCATTACAGCCGTGGCGCATCCCGTCTTTGCGCAGCATCACGAAACTCTTGCGCTTGCCATGGACAAGGGATCATACGCCCTCCTGAAATCGACCCACGCCGGCGCGGCCATCGTGTCAAAGGGCATGGAGGTTGATCTCGACCAATTTGCCGGCGGAGTCGTGATCACGGAAAGATATCGGGTCGCCCTGGCCTGGCTCACGCAGGCCTTTTCACCGCGCTTGCATTTTGTATCGGGCATTCACCCCAGTGCCGTGGTCGATCCATCGGCAAAGATTGGTGACGGAGCCTCTGTCGGACCACTATGCGTGATTGGCTCGGAGGCCCGCATCGGCGCAAACGCAGTGCTTCTTTCCCAGGTCACTATCGCGACCGGCGCCGAAGTCGGGACCGGCTCCCTGCTGCATCCCGGAGCGCGGGTCGGCGACAACTGCTTGATCGGCAATGACTGCATCTTGCACCATAACGTATCAATCGGAGCGGACGGCTTCGGATTTGTAACATCCGACGAAGGCAGCATCGAGCGCGCGCAGAAAACTGGCAAGATTACCGCCTTCAACCACGACATTCGGCGAATCAACTCGCTGGGCAATGTCATCATCGGTGATTCGGTGGAGATTGGTGCTGGCAGTTGCGTCGACCGCGGCACCCTGGGCCCGACACGGATTGGCAACGGCACGAAAATAGACAACCTCGTGCAAATTGGACACAACGTGACGATTGGCGAGAATGTGCTTATCGCTGGCGGCGTCGGCATTGCCGGCAGCGCCAGGGTCGGCGACCGGGTCGTCATCGGCGGCAATGCCGGCATTGGCGATCACAAATCCATCGGCGACGACGCCATCGTCGCCGGCATGTCTGGCGTCATCACTGACTTGGAGCCGGGAACGGTCTATGCCGGCTATCCGGCTCGGCCGATCAAGGAAACTCAAAGATTGGAGATAAACAAGCTGCGAACCGGCAAGGCATTGCGCGACCTGAGCAGTCTGGTACAGAGAGTGGACAAATTGGAGAAACAAGCCGAAAAACGGCGGGAACAGTCTGGGGACGTCGAATGACAGACGAGGAGATCGAAGAAAAGATCCGCGACATCTTCGAAAAGGAGGGTAAGATCGACCGGTCTTCGCTCGACAAGGACACTGTCCTGGAAGATTTGAACATCGCGTCCCTGGATATGGTCCAGATCCTGTTCGGCATCGAAGAGACCTTTGACGTATACGTTCCGCAGGACGATGAGAATTTCAGACTGGGTACCATGCAAGACGTTCTGGATGGCGTCAGGAAATTGATGAAGGAGCGGGCAGATTCCTGATTTTTCCGATGCGCTGAAGCCAATTCAGCAGCATCGTGTCGTCGTCACCGGAATTGGCAGTATCTCATCGCTGGGACACGATATTCCCGAGATCTGGAACTCCATGATCAACGGCAGATCGGGCGTGGCAGAAATCTCGCGTGCCGATTCTGACATGCTGCACGTCAGGATTGCAGCAGAGGTCAAGGATTATGATCCCGCCGATCATTTCGAGAAAGACCCTCTCATTTACGATCGGTTCTGTCAATTTGCGCTGATTTGCGCGCGACAGGCCATTGAGGATTCGGGGATCGATTTCCAGAAGGATGGGCTGTTCGAGGAAACAGCAACGATCATTGCCTCCGGCGTTGGCGGATGGACGACGATCGACGAGGCCTTCATGCGCATGTTCAAGAATGGCCGTGCGCGTGCACACCCCCTGACGGTGCCCCGCATGATGATCAGCGCGGCCGCGAGCCAGGTGACCATGAATTTTGGCTTGAGAGGTCCGGCATTCTGCGTGTCCAGCGCTTGCTCTTCGGGCAGCCATGCGATTGGCGAAGCGTATTGGATGATACGAACCGGCAGGGCGCGCGCCGCGGTAACCGGCGGATCGGAAGCGGAAATCTCCGTCATCTCCCAACGCGCCTGGGAAAGCGTTCGTGTCCTGGCACGCGATGCCTGCCGACCGTTCAGCAAGAACAGGCAGGGCATGGTGATAGCCGAAGGCGCTGGTGTGATCATTCTGGAGCGATTGGAGGACGCCTTAGCCCGTCGCGCCAAAATCTACGCCGAAATCTGCGGCTATGGCCTGAGCGCGGACGCAGGCGACATCGTCGTGCCAGACCAGAAGGGCGCAGAAAAAGCGATGCGGACTGCGCTTCAGTCTGCCGGCATGGCACCGGAGGAAGTTTCCTACATCAATGCCCACGGCACCGGCACGCAGATAAATGATGCAGTCGAGACAGCCGCCATTCGCAGTATCTTCGGCAATCACGCCGCTTCCCTCAAGGTCAGTTCCACGAAAAGCATGCATGGCCATGCGTTGGGCGCCGCCGGATCATTGGAAATCGTTGCAGCGCTGAAAGCCATTGAGACCGGCATCCTGCCACCGACGATCAACTACACAGAACCGGATCCAAAGTGCGATCTGGACTACGTACCGAATGAGGCGCAGGAACAGCCAGTTACCGGCGTATTGTCGAATTCCCTGGCATTTGGCGGACTGAACGCTGTAATCGCGCTGCGAAAGTTCGACTAAAGTCCCTGTATGACATCGGCAAGGCGCGGGTATGATTGAACTGTAATAACCGTGCGGTACTAGCCCTTCGCCGACCCAGCCAGATCGTCCAGTCTGGAAGCCAACAGGCTTAAACCTGCGCGCTCGAAATCCAGATCATTCCGAGCCACCTTGGATACGCGCTGGTGTGTGGATTTCAGTTCCCCGGCGACTTCCCGGGCCAGCCGGGCCACGGTTTTCACCATCGCCTTGTCGACCGGCTCCAGAATCACTTCTTCGTCCATCATTGCCGTTGCAAAATGGTCGAAGTTCACCGCGCGGAGGTGTTCAAGCTCCGCATCCAGCTGCTGCCAGTCCGAGAACCAGGCTGCCCACAGCGATGCTCGATCTTCGTCGGAATTTCGAGTTTCTTCCAGACGCACCATGATGCGAACGAATTGCCAGGTATCGAAAACGATTCGCATGCCATCGTTACAAGAGAAATACGGTTGCCAGACCCAGAAAAGTCAGGAAACCGATCACATCCGTTATCGTCGTCAAGATCACCGTCGACGCTACGGCCGGGTCAATTCCCCACCGATCGAGAAGGAACGGCACCATGGCAGCACACAAACCTGCCATCACGAGATTGAGGACCATGGCGATGGCAATCACAACGCCCAGGATATGGTCGCCGAACCAAAGGCTGGAAATGGCGCCAATGATGACGGCGAACAGCGCGCCATTCGCCAATCCGACCGAGACTTCCTTAAGGATAAACCGAGACGCCTTGCCCGGTCCGAAGTCCCGCATGGCGATCGCTCGTACTGCCACGGTCAGCGTCTGCGTGCCGGCATTGCCGCCCATTGAGGCGACGATCGGCATCAAAATCGCCAGTGCCACGACCTGCTCGATCGTTTCCGCAAAAACGGCAATCACGATCGACGCGCCGATAGCCGTGATCAGGTTGACACCCAGCCAGCTGAAGCGTCGGCGTGTCGTTTCGATCATATCCTGATAGAAGTCGGTCTTTCGGATACCCGACAACTTCATCAGGTCTTCTTCCGCCTCCTCATCGATCACGTCAACCACATCGTCAACGGTGATCATGCCAACGAGGCGGTTTGCGTCGTCGACGACAGGGGCCGACACCAGGTCCCGGTCTCGAAACAGGTTGGCCACATCTTCCTGATCCATCGCAGCCGGGATGATCGTGATGTCATTTTTCATGATGACGTTGATACGCACGGCTCGACGGCTTCTCAACAGCTTGTTCAGCGGGATGCTGCCGACCAGTTCGCGAGACTGACCATCAATGACGAAGATATCGTAGAAGTCATCCGGCAGGTTCGTGCTTTCGCGCATGTAATCGATCACTTCTCCCACTGTCCAGCTTTGTACGACGGCCACGAATTCGCGTTCCATGAGACGTCCGGCGCTGTCTGGCGGATGAGATAGACCTTCTTCGATAAACTGGCGATCGACCGGCTCAACCTTGTTCAGAATCTCCTCCAAGGCGTCACTGTCGAGAACTTCAAGGACTTCAACGGCGTCATCGGTGTTGAGGCCGCTGACCGCCGCTGCGACCTGCTTCGGCTCCAGAATTTCCAGCACTTCCCCACGGACCCCATCGTCCAGTTCCGGCAGGACTTCCGGGTCCAGTGTCTTCCGGCAATAATCGACCACTTGATTGCGCAAATCCGAAGGAAGTCGCTCCAGCAGGTCGGCAACATCGCAATAGTGCAGCGGACGGATCAAATGCCGAACACGCTCGGCGTGTCCTTGCCGCACAGCGTCGACCACGGCGACGACCACGGCAGGACGCAAGCCGTAGAGCGACGCCGCGACGTTGTTGTTCTTCTTTTTTCTTGCTGACTTGCTGATCGTGTCGGCCATATCCAGTAGCCTCAACGAAGTGACAAACCTGAACGTCTGGCTCCAGCGGCATATCCTTGGGATGCCAAGAAGCGCCAGTGTTTCGCTTGGATGTGGTGCGGTCGAGAAGACTCGAACTTCCACGGGCTTGCGCCCACAGCGACCTCAACGCTGCGCGTCTACCAATTCCGCCACGACCGCACTATTATGCAACTTGTCTGATCGAAACAGCCGCCGATGTAAAGCGCCTATCCGACAACTGTATTGCCGGGCGATCCGGCGTATATAGTTATCACGCTTCAGTCACCCAGAGACCAAATGGGCGCAACAAAGATCAGTAGCCGACTCCCCGTGCCCGCATCACAACTACAAGCTCCTTTACCGAAAAGAATATCACCCGGCCTCGCTGTTCCCCCGATCTGGATGCGTTCGGAGGTCCCGGTTGCCTATATTGACGCTGTCTCGCGGATGGAACAGCGTGTCGATGCCATCCTGTCAGGCGATGCGCCGGAGACGATATGGCTGCTGGAACACGAACCTGTCATTACTGCCGGCACCAGCGCCAGCGAATGCGAACTACTCGACCACAAGAATATTCCCGTCGTCACGGCGGGCCGAGGGGGCCGATACACACTGCACGGACCAGGCCAACGAATTGTTTACGTCATGCTCGACCTCACGCGCCGACGACGCGATGTCCGGGCTTTGATCCAGGCTCTGGAGACATGGGTTTCCGCCGCCCTTCTGGACATCGGCGTCGTGGCTGGGCCTCGGGATGGGCGCGTCGGCTTGTGGGTAGACCGTTCCGCAGACAAAGGCGTCGGCCATGAAGACAAGATTGCAGCGATCGGACTTCGCCTCAGGCGTTGGATAAGCTTTCACGGCATATCGATCAACGTGAATATGGACATCAGTGAGTTCAACCGTATCGTTCCATGCGGAATTGACGATTCGAGATACGGAGTCACTTCACTTGCCGATCTTGGCAGAAAAGCGTCGATGATTGCGCTGGATGAAGCGCTGGCAGGCTCGTTCACCCGGACGATTGGCCGTCTTCTCCCGACAACTTCATATTGACGAACAGGACAAGCCAGATCGCGTTCAACGCGGTCTTGCCGGTCTTCTCAATGATGATCGAACAGCGCGACTTGAAGCGCCATTTACCGGCGCCGCGTGGTTTGACCTCCAGCAGATGACAGAGCATCTTGATCCGGTCGTCGACCATGACCGGCGCAAGGAAGCGCACGCGCTCGAATCCCAGATTGATGGCGTAATCTACGCCCGCCGGCTGCAATACACCCTTCGATGACAAATGGGTCATCATCGACAACGTCAGGAAACCGTGAGCGATGGTGCTGCCAAAGGGACCATTTTCCGCCGCCCACTCTGGATCGACGTGCAGCGGATTGCGGTCTTCCGTCGCCTCGCCGAACATATTGATGCGCGTCTGGTCGACTGACATCCAGTCGCTTTCGCCTAGTGGCATGCCGACATACGCTTCGCAATTGTCGATGTGATAGGGAACGCCCTCAATCAACGAAAGGCTCATACGCGTCCACTTTCCTGTTCCATGCATCAGCCATTGCTGGACTTCGACGTGTTGAAAGCCGTCTGGGCGAAAGCAACATAGCGTCTTTGTCGGCGCCAACGTCAGCTCTGGCAACCCGGAGCGTCGGCACACCGATCATCCGTAGCTTCAAACCTGTGGTCACAGCGATGCTTGGCTTGCCGTCAGTATTTAATATTTACGCAATCTGGGCCAGCCGCGATGCAGGCGCCTTTTCACAGCCCAAAGGATGCTTGTCTATCCTGCCCCATGCTTGTCATTGAGCGGTTTCATATCGCAACGAACATGCGAGAGAAACTTTCGAACACGCCGGGTCGGGCCATACCTGGTCAGTCAGGCGAACTCGATGATCTTCTGATTGACCGTCAGTGAATCGCCTGGATTACAGTGTACGATCTTGATCTCGCCATCCTGATCAGCCCGCAGCACATTTTCCATCTTCATGGCCTCGACGACGGCCAATTCTTCGTTGGCCTTGACCTTTTGTCCGACCGACACGGCAACCGTCACCAACAGACCCGGCATCGGCGACAGAAGGAATTTCGATGTGTCCGGCGGTTCCTTCACAGGCATCATCGCTGAAAGCCTCACCACATGCGGCGGCAACACCCGAATACTGCAGATCAGGCCACCATGGGCGACCCGCCAACCGATACCCTCCGTATCGACCTGCGCAATGATCTGGGCGCTGCCGACATGACCGAAGAACAGGATATCGCCAGGCCGCCACCCCGTGACCACCGAAACTACCGGCGCTTCCATCTGACCGTCCGATTTGCCTAAGGTGACCTGCATATCGCCCGGCAGGCCTTCAATCGTGATCGGAACCTGGGTACCGTCGACTTCCACCACCCACTCTGATGCTTCTTCGCCAAAACTGTAGTGATCAGGAGCGATCGAGTATTCTCGCATGTGCGAGACGTGAGCGACGGCCGCGGCGATGGCGACAATGGTTTCGATTTCGGTATCGCTAGCCTGCAGCCCGCCAAATCCATCGGGAAATTCTTCGTCGATGAATCCGGTGGTCAGATCGCCGGCCAGAAAGCGCGAATGCCGCATCATCGCCGACAGGAATTGCATGTTGTGATTGATACCACGGACGACATAGCTGTCCAGAGCCCGACGCATCTCGTTGATTGCCGCGCTACGCGTCTCGCCATGGGTCACCAGCTTCGCGATCATGGGATCGTAAAATATCGAAATTTCAGATCCTTCTCGAACGCCGGCATCGACGCGCACCGACTCGCTTTCTTCCGGTGGTATGTAACGGACAAGCCGACCGATGGACGGCAGGAAATTCCGCTGCGGGTCTTCGGCATACACCCGGCTTTCCATCGCCCAACCGGTCAACGTGACGTCTTCCTGGTTCAGCGACAGGCGCTCGCCTGCCGCCACTCGGATCATCTGCTCAACCAGGTCGAGTCCAGTGATCATTTCCGTTACAGGGTGCTCTACCTGAAGCCGGGTATTCATCTCCAGGAAATAGAAATTTCGTTCCTTGTCCAGGATGAATTCAACGGTACCCGCAGAGCAGTAGTTCACCGTTTTCGCCAAGGCGACGGCCTGCTCGCCCATGGCCGCACGCGTCATCTCGTCGAGGAATGGAGACGGCGCCTCTTCGATGACCTTCTGATGCCGCCGCTGGATTGAGCATTCGCGTTCGCCCAGATGGATTACGGTGCCGTGAGTATCGGCCAATACCTGAATCTCTATGTGCCGCGGATCTTCGATAAACCTCTCGACGAAGACCCTGTCATCGGCAAAGGAACTCTTGGCCTCGTTAGCGGCAAGCCGAAATCCTTCCACGACCTGATCCTCGGACCGGGCAATCCGCATACCCTTGCCGCCGCCGCCAGCAGATGCCTTGATCATTACCGGGTAGCCGATATCGCTGGCGATGTTCACAGCTTCCTCGGCGTCAGCGATCACTCCGACATGACCAGGCACCGTGCTGACCCCGGCATCCCTGGCAATCCGCTTGGATTCGATCTTGTCTCCCATGGCGGCAATCGCGCCCGGCGGCGGACCGATGAAAGTAACCCCGGCTGCTTTCAATGCTTCGGCAAAGGCCGCATTCTCGGACAGGAACCCGTATCCCGGGTGAATAGCGTCGGCACCTGTCCTCTTGCAGGCATCAATGATCTTGTCGGCAACCAGGTATGATTCGGCAGAGGACGCCGGCCCAATCGCCACGGCTTCGTCCGCATTGTCAACATGCGGCGCATCCCTGTCGGCTTCCGAATAGACTGCAACCGTCGGTATACCCAGCCTTCGGGCCGTCTTCATTACACGGCAGGCGATTTCTCCTCGATTGGCAACGAGGATTTTCTTGAACATCAGGCTTGATCACTTCGACTGGAATAGCATCAAAAGATTGTAAACACGTTTCTTGACGCGTCGATATGAAATGGTCAAACGCCGGTTCGCCGCGATACACTAGGGTGGAACGTTGCTCCAGAAAATTCGAGACATCAAGTCAGACAAACAACTGTACCCGGTCAAGCTTCCTGAACGTCACGGCTCATCGGATCGCTTCGATCAGAATGACAGTTTCCTGCAACAACCCTAATGCGCCGCCGCCCAGTTGTCCGCCGCACCGGCGTCGACGACCAGTGGCACTGACAGTTCGACAGCCGGCATCGGCGCGCTTTCCATCATTGGCTGGAGGACAGCGACTGTTGCGTCCACCTCTGCTGCCGGCACTTCGAACAGCAGCTCGTCATGCACTTGCAGGAGCATCCGGGCGCCCAGCTTTTCCGACTCCAACAACGTCGGCACTCGGGTCATCGCACGCTTGATGATGTCCGCAGCGCCACCCTGCAACGGCGCATTGATCGCCTGACGTTCGGCAAAACCCCGTTGGGACGAGTTCCTTGAATTGATCTCCTTCACGTGGATCTTCCGTCCGAACGGCGTGATGACATAACCGTTGCGGCGGGCAAACTCCTTCGTGTCCTCCATATAGTCACGGATGCCCGGGAACCTTTCAAAATAGGCATCTATAAATGCCCGCGCTTCTGACCGCTCAATACGCAGCTGGTTGGCCAGCCCGAAAGCGGAGATACCATAGATGATACCGAAATTGATCGCCTTGGCCTGGCGACGGATCGTCGGATCCATGCCTTCCACCGGAACGCCAAATACTTCCGAAGCCGTCATGGCGTGAATGTCGATGCCGTCACGAAAGGCACTCTTGAGGACCTCCATATCGGCAACGTGAGCAAGCAGGCGCAACTCGATCTGGGAATAGTCCAACGACACCAGCTTGCAATCGTCGTCCGGTATGAACGCCTCGCGGATGCGTCGGCCCTCCTCGGTCCGCACCGGAATGTTTTGCAGATTGGGATCGTTGGACGACAACCGCCCGGTAGATGCCACCGCCATCGCGTAGGATGTGTGAACTCGCCCGGTCTTCGGGTTGATCTCGTTGACCAAGGCATCGGTATAAGTGCTCTTGAGTTTGGAGAGCTGCCGCCAGTCCAGCACGCGAGCCGGCAGGTCGCGGCCTTGGGCCGCCAGTGTCTCCAGCACGTCAGCCCCGGTGCCCCAGGCTCCGGTCTTGGTCTTCTTCCCGCCTTCCAGCCCCATCTTGTCGAACAGAATTTCGCCCAGTTGCTTGGGCGAACCGATTGAAAATTCCTCCCCGGCCAGTTCGTGTATCTCCGTCTCATACCCAGCGATGCGCTGCTCCAAATCGCCAGACATGCGCCTGAGCCCGGTCGCGTCGACCCTGATTCCGATCCGCTCCATCTGCGCCAGCACGGGGATCAGCGGGCGTTCCAGCGTCTCATAGACCACAGTAACCCTTTCGCTGACCAAACGCGGCTTCAAGAACTGATGCAGGCGCAGCGTGATGTCCGCATCTTCAGCAGCGTAATCAAGCGCCTTGTCCAGCGTGACCTCGGCAAAGCTGATCTGGTTTTTGCCGGTCCCGCAAATCTCGCTGTATTTGATGTTCTGGTGTTCGAAATGGCGCCGAGCCAGTTCGTCCATGCCGTGCTTGTGTCGGCCGCCATCAATGACGTAGCTCAGCAGCATCGTGTCATCGACAGGCGCGATATCGACACCATAACTGGCCATCACCACCATGTCGTACTTGATGTTGTGACCGATCTTGAGCGTCGCCGGGTCTTCCAGCAGCTCCTTCAGCATCTCCAAGGCCCGGTCGAACGGAATCTGCCTCGGCGCACTACCGTCCAGCGCCAGTCCGGCGCCCCCGCTGGAGCCTGGCGCGACATGGGCCAACGGCACGTAGCAGGCGCGGCCCGGCTTGATGGACATCGAGAAACCAATCAATTCCGCCCGCATTTCGTTGAGGGACGTCGTTTCGGTATCGAAGGCCACCGTGCCGCGATCCCGAGCATTCTTGATCCAGTCAGCCAGTATCGCTTCGTCCTGTACCAACTCGTAGGTCGTCTTGACCGGCGCGACGGACTCCAGATCGGCCTCGATACGCTCGGTAAGGGTTCGAAATTCCTGCGCGCGAACAAAACCCAGGAGAACCTCGGGGTCCGGGGCTTTGAGTTTGAAGTCCTCCACCACCTCGGTCGTCGGCACATCGTCTCTCAAACACACAAGATCGCGGGAGATGCGCGCCTGATCGGCGAATTCGATCAGGCTTTTTCGCCGTTTGTCCTGTTTGATCTCACCAGCTCGCTCCAGCAGTGTATCGAGGTCGCCATATTCGTTGATCAATTGCGCAGCAGTCTTGATGCCGATCCCAGGAACGCCTGGCACATTGTCGATACTGTCTCCGGCAAGAGACTGGACATCGACTACCTTTTCCGGCCCGACACCAAATTTCTCGACCACTTCCTTCGAGGTGATCCGCTGTTCCTTCATCGGATCCAGCATCGTGACCTTGTCCGTCACAAGCTGCATCAGGTCCTTGTCTGACGAAACGATGGTGGTTTCGAAACCCTTGGCCGTGGCTTCCTTGGCATAAGTGGCTATCAGGTCGTCGGCTTCGTAACCCTCCATTTCAATACACGGCAAGCTGAAGGCCCGGGTCGCTTCGCGCACGAGTGCAAACTGCGGACGCAATTCGTCTGGCGGTTCGCTGCGGTTGGCCTTGTATTCGGGATAGATTTCGTTCCGGAACGTGATCGAAGATGCATCAAAGATCACCGCGACATGGTCTTCCGCTGAAGCCGATTGTACTTGCTTGATCAGCTTGATGATCATGTTGCAGAAGCCGTTGACAGCATTGGTGTGAATGCCGTCAGACCGCTTGAACCTGTCCACGGGGGACGCGTAGAAGGCGCGGAAGATGAACGCGGAGCCGTCAACGAGATAGAGTTGTGGAGCGGGCATGGGCTGCTGTCTTTCAGGCCCGACACGAGCGGGC
>JAPOST010000178.1:0-1266 GCA_026709535.1 Rhodospirillaceae bacterium | reverse complement strand
GCAGCATATCACGTTCAACCGTCTTCCGCTTCCTGCCCGTCATCGCGCAATACACCCTCCAGACGCGCATTCAACAACCTCCAGCGCTGGCCTGCGCGTTCAAGATCACCCTTCAGTACAACGGGAACACGATCTCTGTGGGCCTGAACCGATATTTCGTAATCTGCCTGCTCCAGCACCGCCTCGACCGATTGCTGTTGTCCGTCAATTTTGGTCGTAAGTCTGATGGTACCGTCAAGATTCTCACCATCACCTTTCAGTATGCGAACGTATCCATGGAGACATTCGTCGGGTTTGGGCGCGCGCTCCCGAAGCGAACGTGCAGCCTCGCCCAACAGCGCCGCATCGGCCTGACTGAACCGGATCACGATGCCTGGAATCCTGTTTGGCCTCGTCCGAGCCCACGAGACACCAATGTCCAACGCATGGAACGGTTCGATAGTCTGGACCAGAGCCTCACACAGATTGGCGCTCACACCGCTGGTCACCACTTCGTCGAAGGCATTGCTGTTACCCGAAACCGCCCGTTCCGACGCCTGACGAGCCGCCGCAAGGGCCTCCACAAGTCGTGCCGTCATCCGACGCGCGATTGGCGCATTGTGGTCGTCTTGATCCTCGAAGAGCGCCGGCATGGGCGGCGGGATGATCGGTGTCAGCAATGATATGGCAAAGCTGCCTTGGTCGGTCTGCCCGAGCCGCATCTGCCCTACCAGTTCGACCGCTTCCCGATTCGCTTTCGGGCGATAAACGGTCCGCGGGTCGTGAAGTGAACACGCTGACGCCAGCACAATGTTTCGGGCGCCCTCGACAAGGTCTACACCGTGGTTCAAGCTTAAGCTGCCGTCGTCACTCTCTGCCGCTCGAATACGAATAACGTCGCGGTCTGCGGTTACCAGTGACCGATACACGGTCAACTCATCCTGATCGGAAACCTGCGCGAAGGTCTCAATCAGCGCTGCTACTGCACTCGCATAGTCTCCGAGGCGCGTCGTACGCGGGACGATAATTTCCGGCAGTGTGTCGCCGATGTAGATGTCGGAGTGTTCACGATACGATTCATGCAGGCTCCAGCCTGCGGTCCGCGCATAGGCAGACAGCGCTACTGGTGAAATGGCTGATAGCGCATCTTGGTCGCGAATGCTGACTTGCATCAGAGTTCTCCCACCCTGGACTGCTCCATCAGCTTTCTCAGGGTCTCGACATTGAGGATGTTTTGCTCAGGGATGTGAACGGTTACAGTCTCCTGATCCGTGATTTCTTCATGGT
>JAPOST010000131.1 GCA_026709535.1 Rhodospirillaceae bacterium | reverse complement strand
ACCCGCGCTCGTTCTATTTTAGTTCATGGTCACGGTCAAGCGCACCCCCGACAGAGGTTTGATCAATCGTGACGATATCCAGACCTTGGATGTGCGCTTGGTGCTGGGAATCTTGCACCTCATTAAGATCCGGCGCGATTGCCGACCGAGCGATTCAAGGGGGTGATGCTCGCGGAATTCTAGGCCCGGCGTCGCTTCTCAGGTCTGCGGTTCGGGTTCCATGCCGGTATCGCCTGATGGACCGCGGCTCGTGGGGACGCTGGTGCGGCTTGGCCGATCGCCGGCAGATTTGGCTGGAGGCTGGGGATCGCTTTCGTCCGGACGTTCAATTGGCTCGCCCTTCAACAGCTTCTCGATCTCGTCCGCACTCAGCGTTTCATATTCCAGCAGGCCCTTTGCCAGCGCGTGGAGTTCATCCATGTTCTCGGTCAGGATTTCGCGGGCCTTGGCTTCACCTTCGTCGACCAGACGGCGGATTTCGCTGTCAATCAACGCGGCTGTAGCATCCGAAATGTTCTTGTGCTGCGTCACTGAGTGACCCAGGAAAACTTCTTCCTGATTATCCTCGTAGCGCAGCGGGCCAAGCTTGTCGGAGAAACCGAATTCCGTCACCATACGGCGCGCCATGGCAGTCGCCTGCTGGATATCGTTCGAAGCACCTGTTGTTACGGCGTCTTTGCCGTAGATAAGTTCCTCTGCGATCCGGCCGCCGAAGGCCATGGCGATACGCGCCTTCAATTCGCGTTCTGCGTAGGCGTACTTGTCTCGCTCCGGCAGGGACATGGTTACGCCCAAAGCGCGGCCGCGCGGAATGATAGTGACCTTGTGCAATGGATCGTGGTATTCCTGATGCAGGGCAATCAAGGCATGACCAGCCTCGTGGTAGGCCGTCATTTCCTTCTCTTCCTCGGTCATGACCATCGAGCGGCGCTCGGCTCCCATCAGGACCTTATCCTTGGCCTCCTCGAATTCCAGCATGCCGACCACGCGCTTGTTCTTGCGCGCGGCGAGCAGCGCCGCTTCGTTCACCAGGTTGGCCAGATCGGCACCGGAGAAACCGGGCGTACCGCGGGCGATCACCGTCGCTTTCACATCGGGGCCCAACGGTACCCGGCGCATGTGAACTCTCAGGATCTTTTCGCGCCCTGCGATATCCGGGTTTGGCACGACCACCTGACGGTCGAAGCGGCCGGGGCGCAGCAGCGCCGGATCCAGCACATCTGGACGATTGGTAGCCGCGATCAGGATCACGCCTTCGTTCGCTTCGAAACCGTCCATCTCGACCAGCAGCTGGTTCAGCGTCTGCTCGCGCTCGTCATTACCGCCGCCAAGGCCAGCGCCACGATGGCGACCAACAGCGTCAATTTCGTCGATGAAGATCAGGCAAGGCGCATTCTTCTTGCCTTGCTCGAACATGTCCCGGACGCGGCTGGCACCGACGCCGACGAACATCTCCACGAAATCAGAACCGGAAATGGTGAAGAACGGCACATTCGCTTCGCCTGCAATCGCGCGCGCGAGCAGGGTTTTGCCGGTGCCCGGCGGGCCGACCAGCAGCACCCCTTTCGGAATCTTGCCGCCAAGGCGCTGGAATTTCTGAGGATCGCGCAGGAATTCGACGATCTCCTCAACTTCCTGCTTGGCTTCTTCGACTCCCGCAACATCTTCAAATGTTACGCGGCCTGTGCGCTCCGTCAGCAGGCGTGCGCGCGATCTGCCGAAGCCCATGGCCCGACCGCTGCCGGATTGCATCTGCCGCATGAAGAAGATCCACACGGCGATGATCAGGATAATGGGCAGCCAAGATACGAAAATGGAGAGAAGGGGATGCATCCCCTTCTCCCGGGGCTCGGCGCGTACGCTGACCTGTTTTTCGATCAGCCGATCCACCAGCTTCGGATCCTCTGGGCTGGTTAGCTGGAATGCGCGCCCACTGCGCAACTGTCCCTTGATTGCGTCGCCCTGGATGACGACGCTCTGCACATTGCCGGCATCAACTTGAGTGATGAACTCCGAATAGGACATCTCGGTCTCCGAGTTTCGACTCGATCCGCCCTGGAACAGATTGAAAAGCGCGATCAGCAGCACGCCGATCACCAGCCACAGGGCAAGATTTTTGCCGAAATTGTTCACGAAAACGCGCCCTTTTCGAGAGTGGGCATGCACCCGGCGCAACACCTGCGCCTGATAGCCTTTACGAAGAGATAGGTGAGTGTGGGCGATATTCCAGTCCGGGCAACAAGCAAATCCGGCTGTGACGACCGGTCCGCCGTCATTAGGACACGGAAAAGGGGTAAAAGGCAGCCGATGCCAGTGGAATCGGATATGTCGACCGGCGCACTCGGGGATCAGGTGTTGCCTCGACCTGCACATCAGTCCCGTTCCACGTGATGGTGCAACCTCCCAGACGACGGATACCTGTGTCGCGAGGGCTTCGGAGGGAAGCGACGAGCGCCGTCAGTGGAGCAGTGCGAAGCGGCCTTGTTGACCATCCGACCGCGCGGATCACCGAGGCCATGACATCTGCTGCCAGTGCCGGGCTGGCAGCAGTCAGGTCGTCAGGCGACAGGGATACGCCGCGGCGGTCTAGGCGCACAGTGGTTGCCATGAAGTCCGCCAGTTGCCGCTCGTTGATGTGTCGTGCCTTGCCGGCCTCCATCGCTGCAACAGCAACTTGGCGGCGCTTGCCGGAGGCGTCCAGCACCTCGCGCAGTCGGACCCTGCGGAACCGGCGGTCCTGATTGGAGGGATCGTCGATCCAAGGTATCTGAGCAGCACCCAGCGTCGCCGTCAGACGGTCGCGAGAGATGCCCAGCAGTGGTCGGATGATCCTGCAGGCAGGGTCATGACGCACCGCGGCCATTCCCGACAGACTGCGTGCGTCAATGCCGCGCTCACGATTCGCGAGAACCGTTTCGGCTTGGTCGTCTCGGTGATGGGCAATGAAGAGGTGCAGGACGAAATGGCTCGCGCACCATCTCGTCAACAGGCGGTATCGCGCGCGCCGTGCCCAGTCCTGTTGGTTGCCACACACCGTGCCGTTGGCCTTCAGGACGACTGCCTCGGCACCAAATCCTTTAGCGAGTTTCACCGTTTTTTCCGCGTCACGCGCAGATTCCGACCGCAATCCGTGGTCGACAATCAAGGCGGTTACCCGACCGCCGCGGCTGGTTGCCCACCGCTGGGTCAGTCGTAGAAGACAGAGGCTGTCGCGTCCACCAGAGACTGCGACGGCACAGTGGGGCGTCGGCTCAAACGGACAGAATGGCTGGATCAGTGCGGCGAATTCCGCCGCCTTCAGGGGCTCAGGCCCGGCAGCCAAGCTTCTTCCATTCCCGGCTGATCCTGCGCTTGACATAGCCGGGCGCTTCAGGATAGCGCCGCCGGAGTTCCGCCCAACTCGCACAAGCTTCCCGCGACTTGTTGAGCTTGGCCATTGTCAGGCCCAGTTTCAGTAGATTGTCAGGTGCCTTCGGGTGCTTGGGAAACTTTTGATAGCCGTCGGCGAATCGGATCGCTGCTTCGCGATACTTTTTTTGTGCCAAGTAGGTTTCGCCCAGCCAGTAGTAGGCATTGCCGGCCTGCTGTCCGTCCGGGTGCTTTTCCAAAAATTCCCGGAAGGCGCGGGCAGCCTTGTCGTAGCGTGCCTTGCGCAATTCGCCGATCGCGAAGTTGTACTGATCGATTTCCTTGCCCGGCGGCAGTATCGCCTGGCCGGTTTGGTGCTCAGGGTTGGCCGTTTTCGGACGGTTGTCTGCCGGCAGCCCGGCAGCCTGTCGGGCGTCGGCCTCGGCTCTCGCTCGACCTTCTGCCGTTCGCTTGACGGTCCTGTCGCCATTCTTTTCCAGCAAGCCCAGGCGATAATCTACATCAGCCTTGAAGCTCTGGTTCTCTTTATTGATCTCGCTGATCCGGTACCCCAGATCTTCGACCTCGGATGTCAGTTGTTCAAGAGCGCGTTCCATCTGATTCAGCCGGTTCTGGAACCGTACGGCCAGTGACAACGGGAAATCGCCGCTACCGCCCGTCATCGACTTGAACTGCCGTTCCAATTGGCGCAGGCGATAGCGCAGGTCGTCAAGATCCGAATTCAGGACCTGGGCAGAGACCGGCGTCATTACCGCCGCGGTGCCCAGCATCATGGTGACCGCGGCAACAGCAACCAGCATTGTCCAGGAGGTGAGAATGTTAACCTTCGTCATCGCTCCCCCGCCGGTGTTGTCCCTTGCGGGTGGCGCTAGGCGCCACCACCACTGGGCCGCGCCACACCGCGTCGGTTTTGCTGGTAGGCCGACTCATTTTCACCCGCGACAGCCGGTCGCTCCTTGCCATAGGAGATAGTCTGGATCCGTGCTGCATCGACACCCAGCGCTATGAGTTGATCGCGGACCGCCGCCGCGCGTTTTGCGCCAAGGCCCAGGTTATATTCCCGAGTTCCGCGCTCGTCGGTATGGCCTTCAACGAGGATGCGCGCATCCGGATGGGCACGCAGCCAAGACGCCCACGCACGGATCGTGGACCGCGCGTCGTCGTCCAGATCGAAACGATCGTACGCAAAGAATACACGATCACTATACCCGTTGTTTTCTTCCGCGGTATAGTTCTGCCAAGAGGTGCCGGCATCCGGGCGCTCCGTGGCCGTTGCCGCGGTGCGACCGCCATCGACACCGTCCTTGGAATTGGCGCTGCAACCAACGGTTGCTAGCCCGACGGCCAGCACGACCAACGCTGTTTTCAATTTCATGTTATACGTCCCCAACTGATTTGGATCCAGTCGCAATCAAGACTGCGTTGGATCGATTTGCGTTGTTTCCCAATCCGGTTCAAGACCCAGCATGCATGCTGAAAAAGGCAGGAATAGAGAGTATTTGACGCAGATTCAGGTGCAACATAAGCCAAGAAACTAATCTTTCAGCAAAGGCGACCAAGCGGGGTCAGACGCCGAAAGCGGTGTCTCCACTTGACGCTCGTTACGGCCGGTCAGGTCGATCGAATACAGTTTAGCCAGCCCCCCGCGCGGTTTCTTGAAGAACATCAGCACCCGCCCGTTCGGAGCCCAGGTCGGTCCTTCCGCCAAGAAGCCACGAGCCAGGATACGCTCGCCTTCACCATCCGGCCGCATGACGCCGATATAGAAGGTCCCTTGCTCGATCTTTGTGAACGCGATCAGGTCTCCGCGCGGCGACCAGACCGGCGTGGCGTATCGTCCGGCGCGGTTGCTGATCCTGCGTACGCTACTGCCGTCAGCGTTCATCACATAGATTTTCTGTCTTCCGCTGCGGTCCGAATTGAAAGTGATCTCGGAGCCGTCCGGCCGGTAGGATGGTGATGTGTCGATGGCCTGATGGTTGGTCAGCCGCTGCCTTTCCCGTGTGCGCAGGTCCATGATGAAAATTTCGGAATTTCCATCGCGCGTCAGGGACATGATGATTTTGTTGCCGTCGGGAGAGAATCGTGGCGAGAACGTCATCCCGGCGAAGTCGCCAACGATCTCGCGGCGGCCGGTATCAATATTCAGAATGTAGACCCGCGGCTTCTTGCTGACATACTCCAAATAGGTGATTTCCTGGGCTGACGGTGAGAAACGGGGTGTCAATACCAGGTTCTTTCCACTGGTCAGAAACCGATGGTTGGCGCCGTCCTGGTCCATGATGGCCAGACGTTTGACCCGCGCGAGCGCCGTTCCCTCTTCAGCGACATAAACGATCCGGGTATCGAAATAACCCTGCTCTCCGGTCAGGCGCTGATAGACAACGTCCGACATCTTGTGAGCCAGTCGCCGCCAGTTGGTCTCGAGGGTCTCCAGCGCCCGCCCGACCAGTTGCACGCCGGCGGTAACGTCCCAGAGCCGGAATTCTATTCGGATATCGCCGTTGGTGCGATGGAAGACGCTGCCGGTCACCAGAGCATCCGCGCCAATGCCTTTCCAGTCGTTGAAACGCGGCGCGTTTACTTCGGATCCATCTCGCTGGATAAAGGCGTTCGGATCAATCGGCCGGAACAAACCCGAATTCCTGAGGTTTTCTGTCATGACGGCGCCGATTTGATCGGCAGTCGCACGCTCTTCCGCAGTTTTCCCCTGCAGCGCCGCGATTGCGATCGGCAAGGGTCTGAAGTCCGGGTCTTCGATCCGGATGGTTAACTGTGCCTGCGCTGCAGCCGGAAAGGCCAGGGCTCCCAAACCAGCTAGGAAATGGCGGCGGTCGGCCGCCAACGTCTTTATACGGATGATCATGGCTATCCAGTGCTCAACTTGGACGGGTCGAAATCGATTTCCAGAAACTTCCACTGGTCATACTTATCCATTGGCAGTTGCAACGGACTGCATCTCGGGTTTTCGATGGCGCGGCGACCGGCTTCAGCTGCGGCCCGGAAGTAGTCATCACTGCTCATGCGGTCTCGGTCCAGGACCTGAGTCTTGTTGACAGTGCCGTCGCGATTGAGCCAGACCCTGATCAGGACCCGCAACGCTTCTGCGTTGCGGGCTCCGGTCGGAAAATTCCAGCAAGGCTTGATTTGCTGGCGCACGGCGTCGATCTCTGACAACGTCATGGGTCGGCTGCGGGTCGCCGACTTCTGGCCTTTCGGTTTCCGCGCCGCAGTACGGTTTTTGTCCGATTCGCGCCGGGCGGTCTGTTTCATCTGCCCTACGGACTTCAACACTGAGGCCAGGGTATTTTCGGCTTCGGCCCGTTTAGGCTTGGGTTTCGCGGCCACTTGTGTCTTCGGGCGGCGTTCAGTATCGGGTTTTTTCACGAATCGGGGACGCAGGCGCGGTTTGGACGTGATCTTCGGACGATCGGACTTTTCAGGTTCCTCGGCTTTCTGTGTATCCGGCTGTAGCTTCTTCTTGACTGGCTTCCCGGGATCGGGCCCTGCGGGGTTACTCCGTTCCAACGCCCGAGGATCAATTTCGACCCTTTGCCGATCGTCGGCATCAGGTTTGCTCTCGACCGGTTTGGACGCGGCTGGCGTTTCAGGCGCCGGATTTTGCTCAACGCGTCTTTGATCGTCGGGCTCGGGCGGCGCGATGTCCGTATCGACCGGTACGTACTCTTGCTCAGCGCTCTTTTGATCGTCGGGCTCGGGAGAGGGCGCAATTTTCGGCCTTGCCGTCTGATCCCTGGCAACCTGGTCGCGGGTCGTATCCTGGTCGGAATCGGGTTTTTTCTCCGGCTTTGGCCTGGGTTTCTCTCCCCTGTTGGCTTGGGTGATCTCGGCGAGGCGCACGACATCTACCGTTACCGGACGGGCGGTTTGCCGGGGCGGCTTTTCGAACCACTGCGGAACTGTTGCGACGGCCAGAACGACCATCGCATGAAACACGACCGAGATGATGACGCCGCGCATTGTATCCTGCCGGTTCGCCTAGTCGCCGTCTTCTGCTACCAGGGCCACTTTCGGAAACCCGGCACTGGAAATTGAACTCATCACCTGCATCACCCGACCGTAGGGCACGGTCTTGTCGCCCCGCACGAAGATTCGCGGATTGTTGCGCGCCTTGGCAATGGCCTTCAGGCGGGCAATCAGAGTCTTGGTATTCAGTGCCGTTTCCTGGAGATAGATCCTGCCGTCAGCCTGTAAACTGATGATGAGCGGTTTTTCCGGTTTGCCGACGGCTGCGGCCTTGGCCTTGGGCAGATCGACGGGCACCGCCACAGTCAGCAACGGCGCCGTCACCATGAAGATGACCAGCAGGACCAGCATCACGTCTACAAAAGGCGTGACGTTGATTTCCGACATGGGTCGGTAGCCACGGCGCCTGCCATTTTCCGACCTGCGTCCGGCGATGTGCATCGCCATCTCTCAGTCTCCACTGTTGTCCAGTTCGCGCGAGACGATCGCGCTGAATTCGCCAGAAAATCCTTCCAGACGATGCGCATAGCGGTCCAGATCGCCCGATAGTTTATTGTACGCAACGACGGCTGGAATCGCGGCGACAAGGCCCAGAGCCGTGGCAAACAGCGCTTCGGCAATCCCGGGTGCGACGGTTGCCAGATTCGTATTCTTCTGTATGGCGATGTCTTGGAAAGCTCGCATGATGCCCCAAACCGTACCGAACAGACCGACGAACGGGGCCGTGGCACCGATGGTAGCAAGAGAGCCGAGGAAGCGCTCGCTACGCGTCATTTCCCGGGTGAGCGTCACCTGCATGACCCGGTCGATCCGATCGCCCAGACTGGCTCGCAACGGCCGTCGTCCGGCGTCCTCGCCTGTGGAGCGTTGCCACTCCCGCATGGCGGCAACGAAGACGGAGGCCATTGGATTGTCTGGTTTCTGCTTGATAGCGGCATAGAGTTCCTCCACCGACCCGCCAGACCAGAAGCGGTTTTCGAAACGGGTGGCGCGGCTGTTGATGCGCCGAAGCAACAGTAGCTTCTCGAAGATCACCGCCCATGACCAAACTGATGCGATGACCAGGATTACGAGGACGCCTTTCACGACCCAGTCAGCCCGGGCGATCAGCGCCGGAATCGAAAAATCTTCGGCGCCCGACTCGTTCCCCGACAGGTCCGTTTCAATGACTTTCCGCTCAGCGCCGGGGTTGGCGGTGCCGGCGTCCGTTGTGTCTTCCGCCCCGTTCGTCTCCGGCTCGCGCGCGTCCGGAGACATTGTCTGGGTCGGCGCAGGGTCGGTGCGGGCAGGTTCATCGGCCGCAAGTTGCAAGTCGGCCGCGACCAGGACATCCAGCAGCGTGGTCAGGTCGGTGAGAGGAGAAACGTCCATTTTTTCTCGTGCTTCTTTTGCGCTCTGCTCCAGTCAATCCGGGAACTATGGCGATCCTGCGGCAAACTGGTCCGGCGAGGCTATGGGTGCGGAGGCCGGCGAATGCGTCGAGGTCAGTCCCGCAGGCACGACATGCCGCGCCAGCGCGTTTCGGATCCCTTTTGGCATACGGGCCGGCCGGCCGCCGCGGTTCATGACAGCGATCCGGAACCGAAGGTCGCACAGCATTTGATCTGCCCGGTAGATCTGCTGGCTTATGCGCATGCTGGCACCTTGCACTTCGTTGACAGTGCTGTGGACTTCAAGCGCATCATCCAGGTATGCGGGGGCAAGGTAATCCGCTTGGCAGAAGCGCACGGCAAAGCTGATTCCCTCGTCACGCAGCATGTCGAATTGTTCGTGTCCGGTCAGGCGCAGCATCTCGGTCCGGGCGCGCTCGGCGAATTTGAGATAGTTCACGTAATACACGATCCCACCGGCATCCGTGTCTTCGTAGTAGATGCGGACCGGCCAGACGTGCCGGTGTCCGGCCTCACGAGGCTGGTTGCCGGTCGGCATCGCATCCAGGTCAGTCATCGCCGGCTCCGTCCCAGGCCGGCTCCGTCAGAAGATCGAACTGGTCCGATCTGTCTGGGCACTGTGGCGGGACTTTCCCCAGCGCCTTCCAGCCGTCATTGGCCAGCATGCGTCCGCGCGGGGTGCGCTGGATCAAGCCCTGACGAATCAGATAGGGTTCGATCACATCCTCGATGGCGTCGCGCTGTTCGGAGAGAACAGCAGCGATTGTCTCGACGCCAACCGGGCCGCCGCCGTATTTTTCGGCGATGCAGGTCAGGTAGCGATGGTCCATGCGATCCAGGCCGGACTTGTCGACATCAAGCTGCTCCAAGGCGGCATCCGCTTCGCGCGCACCGACCCTGGCATTGCCGTCGACGGCGGCAAAATCCCGGACCCGGCGCAACAGGCGGGACGCAACCCGCGGAGTTCCGCGGGATCGGGCAGCAATCTCTCTCGCGCCGTCAGGGGCCAGGTTCATGTCCAGCAATGCTGCCGCCCGGGTCACAATGATGGTCAGATCGTCGATATCATAGAAGTCCAGCCTCAGAGGGATGCCGAACCGCTCCCGCAACGGCGTGGTCAGCAGGCCTGCCCGGGTCGTTGCGCCTACCAGCGTAAAGCGCTGCAGGTCGATCCGAACCGACCGCGCAGCTGGTCCTTCGCCGATCATCAGATCAAGTTGAAAATCTTCCATGGCGGGGTACAGGATTTCCTCGACTGCCGGGTTCAGACGGTGGATCTCGTCAATAAACAGAACGTCGCGCGGCTGCAGGTTGGTGAGGATCGCGGCCAAGTCGCCAGCCTTGGCGATCACTGGTCCGGATGTAGCGCGAAAACCGACCCTCAATTCCCGCGCCACAATTTGTGACAGGGTTGTCTTGCCGAGGCCTGGCGGCCCGTGGAACAGCACATGGTCCAAGGCTTCCTTGCGTGCCCGGGCGGCCTTGACAAAGACTCGCAAATTGACGCGCAACTGGCGCTGACCAATGAAATCGTCCAACTGCTGGGGGCGCAGGGACGGGTCATCTCGCTCACCTTCGGCTGGCTCGCCGGACAGCACGCCGGTATCGGGATCGTCGGTCATTGCAATCGTATCACGCCGAAAGTTTCTGAAGCGCTAGCGGGATCAACTGTTCCACCGTCGCCTCCTCGCTGGCGGCGGGTGCGATGCTGCTCAGGACGTTGAATGCATCGCTGCGGGAATATCCCAGATTGACGAGCGCTGAAATGGCGTCTGCCATCGCGCTTCCGGGTGCGCCGTTTCCAGCACCGTCGGAACCCGCCGTGAAGGCTGCGACAACCGGGTCGCGGCCGACCAAACCGGCCTTGTCCTTCAATTCACTCACGATCCGGGCCGCCAGTTTGGGGCCAACGCCATCTGCCTGGCTTATCGCGGCTCTGTCTTGCGCGGCGATGGCGGTCGCCAGAGCATCCGTTGTGAGAACGGTCAGCAGCGCCAGCGCCACCCGCGCGCCCACGCCCTGAACGGTAGTCAGCAACCGAAAACAATCACGTTCAGTGCGGTCGGCAAAGCCGTACAGGTGAATGTGGTCCTCGCGGACATGGGTTTCGATCAGCAATTTGACCGCTTCACCGTTGGCCAGTGTCGCCAGGGTTCGCCCCGAAGCATAGATCAGGTAACCGACGCCGCCGACATTGATAACAGCTTCGTGCTGGCCGATCGTATCGATGATGCCGGTGAGAGACCCGATCATCCGGCAGTTGCTTTCTGATGCTGCCAAGCGCGCTGGGTCGCGGTATGGTGAGCGTGGCAGATGGCGACGGCCAGGGCGTCGGCAGCATCAATGGATTGCGGATCAGCGGTCGGCAGCAACATCCGGACCATTGCCTGCATCTGGGACTTGTCGGCATGGCCAGCGCCCACCACGGATTTCTTGATGACGTTGGCGGCATATTCGTATACCGTCAGACTGGCTCGGGCCGGAGCCAGCAGGACAACCCCCCGGGCCTGGCCGAGGCGCAGCGTCGATAAGGGATTCTTGCTGACAAAGATTTCCTCGACGGCCGCTTCATCCGGCGACCACGCGTCGACGAGACTGGTTATGCCTTCGTACAGAAGGTTCAGACGGGCTGGCATCTCCAGACGGTTATCTGGACTGACAACGCCACTGGCAATGTGGCGCAGATGGTGATCGCAGGATTCGATCACGCCCCAGCCGGTGCGGCGCAAGCCGGGATCCAGGCCGAGGATTCGGAAGGGCGTGCTCATGTCCTCTAGCTGTTCAGCTTCGCCATGACTTCTTCGGGCACGTCGAAATTCGCGGAAACGTTCTGCACATAGTCGTTATCGTCCAAGGCGTGCAGCAGCTTGAACAAGCTGGCTGCCTTGCTTTCGTCCACGTCGACAGTGTTCTTCGGTTTCCAGACAAGGGCCGCCACTGCCGGACCGCCGAATCGGTCTTCAAGGGCCTCCCGCACGACATTCATCTCATCAGGATCGCAAGTGATTTCGTGCCTGTCCTGGCTGGATTCAACGTCCGAAGCGCCAGCTTCCAGAGCAGCTTCGAACATGTCGTCAGCGCTTGCCGCATCGGTTGGGTACTGGATCTGTCCGACCCGGTCGAACATGAAGGCAACACTGTTGGTTTCGCCCAGGTTTCCGCCATGTTTGCTGAAGGTGGCGCGAATGTCGGATGCGGCGCGGTTCCGATTGTCAGTAAGCACATCGACGATCATGGCGATGCCGCCGGGGCCGTAACCCTCGTAGCGGATTTCCTCGTAAGCGTCCGCTTCGCCGCCACCGCTGCCTTTCCTGACGGCGCGGTCTATCTTGTCATTGGGCATGTTCTGCGCTTTGGCTGCAGCAATGGCCGCGCGCAGGCGAGCGTTCATGTCCGGGTCGTCACCGTCGCGCGCCGCCACCATGATTTCCTTGGCGTGCCGGGCGAAGATCTTGGCGCGCTTCGCATCCTGCGCGCCCTTGCGGTGCATGATGTTCTTGAACTTGGAATGACCTGCCATGACTGATGGCGATCCTTGTCGGTTTTCCAGCAGGAGCAGATAAGCCCTCTCAACACCTTGAACTATACAACATATTGTGCCTTTGGGGCATTTTTTGTTCGGGTTTCTTTCGGTCAGGTCTTGACCCGAGTCAAGCGGCGGCGACATCCGGCATGGCGTTGGCCAGTCGGGGGCCGACGCGAACCGGCGCAATCCGGGCTGCCAAGCCCGTCGCGTCGTCGGTTTCGACATAGACGGCGCACAGGGTGCCATCACCGGTCGCTGGTCCAAGACGCTCGCCCGGCATCTTGCGCCGGAATCGGTCGATCGGCGCTGCCTTCTTCATGCCGATCACCGAATCATAGTCGCCGCACATCCCGACATCGGTGATGTAGGCGGTGCCGCCATCCAGTATCTGCGCGTCCGCCGTCGGCACGTGGGTATGGGTGCCTGCCACCAGCGATGCCCGGCCATCAAGGAAATGACCGAATGACATCTTTTCGCTGGTAGCTTCGCCATGCATGTCGACGAGGATGGCGTCCGCCTCTTGTTTCAGCCTGTTTGTGGCCAGGGCGGCGGCGGCGGCGGCGAACGGGTCGTCCAGCGGATCCATGAAAAGGCGGGCCATCACTTGCAGGACATAAACCTTCCGGCCGCACCCGATGTCGATCAGGGTCTCTCCCCGACCGGGTGTGCCGGGCGGGTAGTTGATCGGCCTGATCAGGCGCGGGTCGCTGTCGATATAGCCGATGATCTCGCGCTGGTCCCAGGCATGATTGCCCAGCAAGATACAATCTGCCCCAGCATTGTAGACCTGCTTGCAGATGTCTGCTGTGATTCCGAAACCATGGGCCGCGTTTTCTCCATTGACGGCAACGAAATCCAGGGACAAGCGATCCCGCAGGTCGGGCAGGTGTTTGATTACCGCATCGCGGCCGGACCGGCCGACAATGTCACCGCAATACAGAATTCGCATGGATAAAGCCGTCTTTCGGGAAGGTCAGCGCGAGATGTAGATGGCTTCCCGTTCGGTGACAATCCAGTCCAGCCGGGCATCGTGCGGTTGCCGCGGAATGGTACCGACCTCTTGTACCGCAAAGGCCAATCCGACCGCGATGAGAGGCTTTGTCGACCGCAAATGTGCCATGGCTGCGTCATAGAATCCGCCACCATAGCCCAATCGGTAGCCTTCCCGGTCAAACGCGGCAAGCGGCACGATCAGTATATCCGGAACCAGAGCCTCGACCTCGACCGGCGGCGCCTTGATGCCGTAGGCGTCCCAGGCGTCGGCGCGGGCCCCGGGCGCCGCCAGAAACTTCAGCGGCCGGCCCTTGCCGACCGTATAGGGAAGCGCGATCCGGCACCCCTCATTTTCCAGCGCGAGCAGGGCCGGACCTGGGTCCAGTTCTCCCCGCATGGCAACATAGCCAGAGACAACCTGTCCTGTGGCAGGCGTCAGCACCGACTGCAGACGACCTCGAGCCTTTCGTGCAGCGCTCCCCGGGTTCGGTTGTGTTTCCCGCCGCGCTAGCGCTTCCCGCCGCAATATCCGTTTCGTGTCAGCGATAGAACCGGCCAACCGGCCCCCGGTCTTTTTCGATCTGGCTATCGAGTGCCTCAATCTTCGCCGCCATTTCCTCGATTACCTCTGCGAGCTGATTTTCGGTCATGGCTACTGCGGCCAGCCCATCCAGCTTCTTCCTCGTGTCCTGAAGGTTCTGGCGCATATCCTCGACTTCGTCCGCCAGCAACAGGCTGGCCATCACCAGCAGACGCTGATCGCCGATCTGACCATTGGCCGTAGCAAGTTCCTCGACCCGTTTGTCGACAAGTTGCGCCAGATCATGTAGACGCTCTTCCTGCCCTTCGTCGCAGGCGATCTGATAAGTGCGGCGATTGATTGTGACCGTAACGTCGCTCATCCCTACCGATCCTCGGCGCTATCCATCCCGGCAACGGCGCGCAACCGGTCGATAGTGATATCCATACGATCGGCTATTGCTTCTCGTTCGGCAGTCAAGGCTGCATTCTTGCGCTTCGTTTCGTCCAGCGCCCGGCCCAGCCTGTCTATCTCTGCAGGATCCGGACTTGCGTTGTGCGCTTCCTTCAACCGGACTATCTCATCGTTCTGACCGCGCTGAGAGCGTTCCAGCCTCGTGACTGCGCGTTCCAGACGTTCCCGGGCCTTCTTTATTCGGGACATAAGCTCCGCCAGCCGGTTAGGACATGCAACGCTGGCGGCAATTCCCCTTGCATTCCCAGATATTACCCGCGCTGTCTTCGTCTCCAAGGATAGGGAGCGTTCCGGCGCCGGTCAATCGCTCTTCGCCGAGGAGTCGCATCTACGGCTTCATAGCGCTTGCCGCATCGATGATCTTCCAGACAGCGCCAGGAATCCGTGGTCGTCTGGCGCAAGTCCGACACTCGCTTGAAATGGCCGGCGATGACAGGGCCAAGACCGCTGCACTTGCATCTTTACAACATAATGATATGTTTATATCAATCTATTGATTGTTACGGTCTACTTGTTGGGCTGGTTCCGCATCGAAAGGCCGTGCGATGGAACAAATCCTGCAGGGTATGAAGGCAGCAGGCGAAAAGACGCGGTTGCGGATTCTGAGCCTTTGCGCGCATGGCGAGCTGACGGTTTCGGATCTGACGCGGGTGCTGGGTCAGTCTCAGCCCAGGGTCTCGCGGCATCTCAGATTGCTTGTGGAGGCTGGCTTGCTGGAGCGCCACCAGGAAGGCAACTGGGCCTGGTACCGACTGGCGGAAACCGGCAATGACGGTTCAATCATAGGGCATGGGGGAGCGCGCAATGCCGAGCTCGCCCGGCACCTGATCGACCTGATTCCCGAAAATGACGAGACACAGGTGCTCGACCTGAGCCGTCTTGAGGACATCAAGGACGAGCGGGCGCGGGTTGCGGCCGACTATTTCCGCGCCAATGCGGCGAGCTGGTCCAAAGTTCGTGCCCTGCATGTCGACCCAGCCAAAGTGGACGCCGCCTTGCGGGAAGTGGTGCTGCGCCAGCCCGTCGAGAACCTGCTGGACATCGGCACGGGTACAGGCCGGGTTCTGGAACTGGTGGCGCCGGATGTATCAAGCGCGATCGGGGTGGACCTCAGCCGAGAGATGCTTGCAGTCGCCCGACATAATCTCGACAAGGCGGATCTGCGCCATTGCCAAGTGCGCCATGCCGACATGTACCAGTTGCCGTTTCCGCGCAAGCGGTTTGACGCCGTCACCCTTCACATGGTGCTGCACTATTCCGAAGATCCGGGCCAGGTGGTGTCGGAAGCCGCCCGGGTGCTGGAGCCTGGTGGTCGGCTGGTGATCGTCGACTTCGCTCCGCACGGCATGACGACCTTGCTCGACCAGCATGCGCATCGCTGGCCAGGCTTCGACGACGATGACGTCAATCGCTGGTTCCGAGTGGCCAAGCTGTCGCCGGAGATGCCAGTACGGCTGCACGGTGATCCATTGACGGTGATGCTTTGGGCCGCGAGCTGCGCCGCCAACGACTCCACGCAGAAGATTGAAGGGAGGGCGGTCTCGTGAGCCCTGGCCTGACTCTGAGTTTCGAGTTCTTCCCGCCTAAAACGGAAAAGGATGAAGCAGCGCTCTGGCGGACCGCCAAGGCGCTGGCGCCATTCCGACCGCAGTTCGTATCTGTAACCTATGGTGCAGGGGGCTCGACGCGCGCGCGTACGGATCACGTGGTTCGCTACATCAAGACAAAGATGGGTCTGGAGCCGGCAGCCCATCTGACCTGCGTAGGCGCAGCCCGCGACGAGATCGACGAGATCGCCCGGGGTTGGTGGGACTCCGGCATTCGTTATCTGGTGGCGTTGCGCGGCGACCCGCCCCGGGGCGCTGGGCGATACGAGCCGCATCCGGACGGGTATGAGAATGCCGCTGCACTGGTGGCGGGTCTGCGAAGGATTGCGGATTTCGACATCACCGTCGCCGCTTATCCTGAAACCCATCCAGAATCGCCGTCAGTGACGGCCGACCTGGATAACCTGAAACGCAAGCTGGATGCTGGCGCCTCAAGGGCAATTACACAGTTCTTCTTCGAATCGGCGACCTATCTGAACTTTGTAGAGCGGGCGCGCGCTGCCGGGATCGACGCGCCGATCATTCCAGGAATCTTGCCGATCACCAATTTTTCCCGTGCGGTTCGCTTTGCCGAGTCCTGCGGCGCAGCCTTACCCGCCTGGCTGGCCGAACTGTATGATGGTCTGGACGACGATCCGGAGATCCGTTCGTTGGTAGCTGCTGCCCAGGCGACCGAGTTGTGCCGACAGCTTCAAGCCGAGGGCGTTTCGGCCTTCCATTTCTATACCCTCAACCGACCTGCGGTGACGACCGCGATATGCCGTCACCTCGGTATTCGATCTTCCCTAGAAAGGGCAGCTTGATCATGACGATATCCGATCGACATCATCGCACCGTTTCCGAAACCCTGGAAGTGCTTGCTGCCCGGCGGATTCTGGTGATGGACGGTGCGATGGGCACGATGATCCAGGCGATCGCGCCCACGGAACACGATTTCCGGGGTGAGGCATTCGTCATGCATGACCAGGATCTCCGGGGCAACAACGACATCCTGAATTTGACCCGGCCGGACATCATCAGGGGCATCCACGATGCCAACTTGGCGGCCGGAGCGGACATTCTGAAGACCAATACCTTCAATGCCAACGCCATATCGCAGGCAGACTACGCAGTGGCCCATCATGCGTGGGAGATTGCCCACGCTGGCGCGCGTATCGCGCGCGATGCGGCGGACACCGCGATGACGGTAAATCCCGACCTGCCGCGCTTTGTTGCCGGCGTTCTGGGACCCACCAACCGCACCGCCTCGATCTCGCCGGATGTCAACGACCCGGGCTACCGCAACGTGACGTTCGACGAACTGGTGGGGATCTATCGCGAGAATGCGGATGCGGTGATCAAGGGCGGCGCGGACATTGTCTTGCTCGAAACGGTATTCGATACACTGAATGCGAAAGCTGCGCTGTTCGCCTTGGACGAAACCTTTGAAACCATGGGCTATGCCCTGCCTGTGATCGTCTCCGGTACCGTCACAGACCGGTCGGGCCGGACGCTCTCGGGGCAGACAGTTGAAGCGTTCTGGGCGTCGGTGCAGCACATCCGGCCGTTCGCCATCGGCCTCAATTGCGCGCTGGGCGCCAAGCAACTGACGCCGTTAGTCGCGGACCTGTCCCGCGTGGCGGCGACCCGCCTGAGCGTTCATCCAAACGCCGGACTGCCGAATGCCTTTGGCGACTATGACGAAACAGCCGAGACGACCGCCAGTTTTCTTGGAAGATGGGCCTCCGAGGGCTTGGTCAATATCGTCGGCGGCTGTTGTGGGACGACGCCGGCGCATATCGCGGCGATCAGGGAGGCCATTGATGGCGTTGCGCCACGGCAGGTTCCGGCGGCGCCGACCAGCCTGTCGCTATCGGGGCTCGAAGCATTCCATCTGGCGGCCTGATAACGCCGAAATCCTCTGATCGCGATCGCGCCATGACCAGGTCACAGTCTCTCGAACCGGATCAATCGCCGGCGCTGACGGCTGCGCAGCGTTTTGTCATGATTGGAGAACGCACGAACGTTACGGGATCGGCGAAATTCAGGAAATTGATCGTCGACGACGATTTCGAGGCGGCGCTGGGCGTTGCGCGCCAGCAAGTCGAGAACGGCGCCCAGATCATCGACGTGAATATGGACGAGGCGATGCTCGATTCGGAAGCGGCAATGGCACGCTTCCTGAATCTGATCGCATCGGAACCCGATATCGCCCGCGTGCCGATCATGATCGATTCGTCAAAATGGGACGTGATTGAAGCCGGCCTGAAATGCGTGCAGGGCAAAGCCGTCGTTAATTCGATCAGTCTGAAGGATGGCGAGGAAGCTTTTCTTCGGCAAGCGCGCCGTATCCGCCGCTACGGCGCCGCGATGGTCGTGATGGCCTTCGATGAAGCAGGTCAGGCGGATACCGTCGACCGCAAGGTGGAGATTTGCGCCCGAGCCTATCGCCTGCTGACCGGAACGGCCGGGGTGATGCCTCAGAACATCATCTTCGATCCCAACATCTTCGCCGTCGCGACCGGGATTGAGGAGCATGACAGCTATGGCGTCGCCTTCATTGAGGCCACGCAGCGGATCAAGCAGATGCTGCCCCACTGTTACGTTTCGGGCGGCCTGTCCAACCTGTCCTTCTCCTTCCGGGGGAACGAGTCGGTTCGCCGGGCGATGCATTCCGTCTTCCTGTACCATGCTATCCCGGCCGGCCTGGATATGGCGATCATCAATGCCGGGCAATTGGACGTATACGACGACATTGAGCCAAATCTGAGGAAGCGGGTGGAGGATGTGATCCTCAACCGCCGACCGGACGCGACGGATCGGCTCTTGGAAATCGCTGACGACCACCGGGGACTTGCGCTGCGACAAATCAAGGACGACGGCTGGCGCGCCAACAAGGTGGAAGACCGCCTGATCCACGCCTTGGTCCACGGTATCGCGGACCACGCCGAAGCTGACGCCGAAGAGGCCCGCGTGAAGTTCGGCAAGCCTCTGGCGGTGATCGAAGGTCCCCTGATGGATGGCATGTCGACTGTTGGCGACCTTTTCGGCGCAGGCAAGATGTTTTTGCCCCAGGTCGTGAAAAGCGCCCGTGTGATGAAGAAGGCGGTGGCCTGGCTCGAGCCTTTCATGGAGGCGGAGAAGGCTCAAGAATTGAAGACTGCAGGCAAGATCGTCATTGCGACGGTGAAGGGCGACGTGCACGACATCGGCAAGAATATTGTCGGCGTTGTCCTGCGCTGCAACGGATACGAAGTGATCGACCTCGGCGTGATGGCACCGGCGGAACGCATCCTGGATACGGCCGAGAAGGAAGGTGCGGACCTGATCGGTCTGAGCGGTCTGATCACCCCCAGCCTGGAGGAGATGTGCCGCGTCGGCGCCGCCATGAGCCGACGGGGAATGAGAACGCCGCTACTGATCGGGGGCGCTACGACCAGCCGGATGCACACCGCCGTAAGGATCGAACCCTTCTGCGACGGGCCGGTAGTTCACGTGACCGACGCCAGTCGGGCAGTCGGCGTGGCCAGTTCGCTGCTGTCACTGGAGAAGAAGGCGACGTTCGTATCGGATGTCCGGGAGACCTATGCCGCCTTGCGGCAGAGCCATGCCCGTGGCCGCCGGGAGGGCGTACAAACCAGTCTGGAAATCGCAAGGAAAAACCGGCACCGGATTGACTGGTCGGTTTATGTGCCGCCCAGACCGATGAAGCCGGGAGATGTTTTTCAGCAGGATGCCGCCATTGACGAGTTATTGGACAGAATAGACTGGACACCGTTTTTCAGAACCTGGGAACTGGCCGGCGCCTTTCCTCGCATCCTTGATGACCCGGTTGTTGGCGAAACTGCCCGAGGCATCTACGATGATGCGCAGGTGATGCTGCAAAGAATGGCCGATGAAGACTGGACCCGGCCCAAGGGCCGGGCAGGTTTCTGGGCCGCTGCCGCTGTCGGAGACGATATCGAACTCTACGAGGACGAAAGCCGTTCCTCGGTCCGCGACACCCTTCGGATGCTTCGACAACAGACCGCCAAATCGGGTCGCGCCAACTACTGCCTGGCTGATTTCGTTGCGCCGAAGGAAAGCGTTCGTGATGACTGGGTTGGCGCTTTCGTCGTGACGGCCGGGCAGGGTATCGACCAAGTCGCCACCGACTTCGAGGCGGAGAACGACGACTACAATGCTATCCTCACCAAGGCCTTGGGCGACCGACTGGCTGAAGCCTTTGCCGAGTGGCTACACGAAAAGGTGCGCAGAGAATTTTGGGGTTACGCCGCCGACGAAACATGGAGCAATCAAGATCTGATCCGCGAGAAATACTGCGGTATCCGTCCGGCTCCGGGCTATCCCGCCTGCCCTGAGCATACCGAAAAGCGCCGTCTGTTTGCGTTGCTGGATGCTGAGCCCAATACCGGCGTCGCCCTGACCGAGAACTGCGCGATGCTGCCGGCGGCGACGGTCAGCGGCTGGTATTTCAGCCATCCGGATGCCAGCTATTTTGGCGTTGGCAAGATCGGCCGGGACCAGGTTGCAGACTATGCCGCCCGCAAGGGTTGGACTCTGGAGGAAGCAGAGCAGTGGCTGGCCGCCAATCTGGGTTACGAGACGGCGCGCCAAGCTGCCTGACCTTCCGGTCGGTCAGCCCGCCCATCCAAGCGCCTCAAGCCCGGCTCAGCATGAGCCTGTCGTCCGGTACGGCGTTCGTCAAGACTTCACCGCCATGGCCCGCACCTTTCTCGGCCTCGCGGTTTCTTCGGATGGCTTTCGCGCGCAGAATGTTCTGGTCGGCGAAACACTTTAAATGGCGTCGTTACGGGTTGGAAGCCTCCGGTTCGATCTCCAAATGCCGCCGGATCAGGCAGTTGCTCGCACACGATGATCAAGACAGCGTGAAGGCTCGTTTGCGGGAACAGGGTAAGGCGTTGACCGAACTGGGGAACTGGCCGTTGATCAGTTCAGGACCGGCCACAGCAAAGACACTGCAATTGGCGTCGTGGCCGAAGCAACCTTGTGAGAAAACCGATTGGGCTGCGACGACGTGGCATTGGATTCCAGCGCAGCCGATCGCCTTCCATTTTCGAACGATAGGGGCGGTCCTGGGCGCTACCCACTCCATGATGGCCTTCTCCGCCCTTGTCCCGAGGCCTTTGTCCGGTTAGGGTTCAGCCATCATTCTCTGACTGCAGACTTGCCTGAAACTGATGGCCGACGGAATCCCTTTCGACCGCTCTCTGGACTTCGAATATGGCCAAGTGGAGGCTGTGTCTCCATTGATCCGCCGTGTCATCGCTCCGAATGGCGGTCCGTTCACCTTTCACGGCACTGGCACCTATGTAGTCGGCCGGGGCAAGGTTGCGGTGGTCGATCCCGGACCGTTGTTGACCTCTCATATCAAAGCGCTGAAGAACGCTTTGCGCGGAGAGACGATCACCCACATCCTGATTACTCACACCCATCGGGATCATTCGCCGGCGGCGGCGCCGCTGAAGCAGGAATGGTCAGCGCCAACCTACGGTTTCGGGCCGCATGGCGGCGGCAGGATCGAAGCTGGCGCCGTGGTTGAAGCAGGGGGAGACGATTCCTTCATGCCGGACGTGGTGACAACCGACGGCGATGTCATCGAAGGCGCCGGATGGACGGTGGAGGCGGTTCACACGCCGGGCCACACCTCCAATCATCTCTGCTTCCATCTGAAGGAAGAGAATGCCCTGTTTAGCGGTGACCACGTTATGGGCTGGTCCACCACTATCGTTTCCCCACCTGACGGAGACATGAAGAACTATATCGCCAGTCTGGACAAGCTGATCGACCGGAGAGACGACATTTATTGGCCGACTCATGGGGCCCCGATCCGCGATCCGGAAACGTTCGTGCCGGCGATCAAGTTGCATCGCCTCGGCCGGGAAAATCAGATTCTGCAGTGTCTGAAAGACGGTCTGACCACGATTGACGAGATGGTACCGCAAATGTATGCCAATGATATCCCGCCAGCGATGTATCCAGCTGCTGCGCGGTCGATCCTCGCCCAACTGGTATGGCTGGTCCAGAAGGAGCAGGTCCTTGCCGAGGGCGATCTGGGTATCGAAACGACCTTCCGACTGCCTTGACCGATCCGCGCCGATGGCGGCCGTTTCGGATGGTTTGGGTCGGACGCCTTCGACGGCGGCTGAAGCGTCATGGAAGATCAATTCGCTGGCGTCGAAGCTGACGACATCAAGAAACCGCAACGTGACCGAACTGCGGTCGGGGCGCCCGGTTTTCCGCCTGAGCGGTCAATGGGTTCTGTCGGATGTCCAGGTCGTCGAACCCGATGATGGCGGTACGGGGCGAAAAATCGGTCGCGTCGTGACTATTGCCAAGCGTGAAGACACGGGTGTCGCGTCGATTCCACCGGCACGGCGGTCGCCGAAGTTGATGTAGCAGAATAAGACCTCTATCTGATGGGCATGATTTTCTGGTGGTGTGCCGGATTTGCCCATTCTGTCTGGTCTGCTGCCCCTTGAGCGGGCCCGGGGGTTTTGTCGGTTCTGGTTCATGCGATGGCCGGTCGGGCATGGGTCCCGGCCAGTCTGGAGAATCGGGCGCGATGCAGCCCGAAGAAGCGCCTGATCCGAAACCGGCGTTTCGCGATCAGTCTGCCAAAGCGCTTCCCGCAGGGTCGCAGGGGTCGGTTGCGCGATGATGCCTTCGCTCCTTCGATCAGGGTGCGGAACGCGGGACTTTACAGCCCGGTTGGCAGGCATCGTGTGAACCTTGTCGACAAAGCCTTCTTCATCGCTTCGTGCCAAGGCCCTGTCACCCGACGTGGATCTTGATCCCTTCTTCACCCACCGCGCATCGACGATCGCCGCGGCGGCCTCCTTCAGCTTCAGCGCGCGCAACCCGTGCCATTGCCCGATCAGCAGGCACGGCAACAGAACCAGAAGATCACAGACCCGAGCCGGGCTGACCCTTCACGCAACACACAGGGCCATCAAGACACACACCCAAAAACCGCCAAAACCATACCACCGCCAGCGGCCAGACAAAAGCAGCCCTTCCAATCATGCACAGGGCTTTCACAAGAAGTCATGCGGTCGTCCTGCAGTTCGTGGTGTTCAACCCGGACAAGTCGATGCATTCCCCACTTCGCGCCTGATAGCTGTTTTCGCCCTTCAAGAAGGTCGGTCCTGTATTTTTCGCGAACCGCCACAAGTAGGTATAGCGCCTCCGGCCTGCCAGCCCTAGATTTCAGGACTTGGTATTCTGGATTTTCCGATCATGGCCGATTTTTTCGACAGCAGTAGCTGGCTTTTCGACTTCTTCGCCGGCGCAGCGTTTCTGTTCATCTTCGTGATTGGCCTCGTCTTCCTGGCGCTGGTGATGGTCTTCATTTCCGATGTGACCCAGCGCAAGGACGCCATCAGGCGGAATTTCCCGGTAATCGGCCGTTTGCGCCACTTCTTCAGCGAACTCGGCAAATTCTTTCGACAGTATTTCTTCGCCATGGACCGGGAGGAGATGCCCTTCAACCGGGAACTGCGCAACTGGGTCTACCGGGCGGCGGCCGGCGCCGACAATACCGTACCCTTCGGCTCGACCCGCAGCCTTCAGCCTCAGGGCACCATCCTGTTCGCCAACGCCGCCTATCCGGATCCTGATCTCTATGGCGCCGACGCCGCGCCGATGGTGATTGGCGCTGGATGCCGTCGGCCCTTCGCGGCCTTGAGCTTTTTCAACATTTCCGGCATGAGTTATGGTGCAATCTCGCGGCCGGCGGTCAGCGCGCTTTCCAGAGGCGCTGCCCTGGCTGGTTGCTGGCTGAACACCGGCGAGGGCGGCCTGTCACCGTGGCATGTGGACGGCGATTGCGACATCGTCTTCCAGATCGGCACGGCGAAATACGGCTGCCGCACCGAAGACGGCAACCTGAATCCGGCAAGATTGACCGAACTGGCCGCCCACGACCAGGTGCGTATGTTCGAAATCAAGCTTGCCCAAGGCGCCAAGCCCGGTAAGGGCGGCATCCTTCCCGGTGCGAAGGTGACCGAGGAAATAGCCGGGATCCGCGGCATCCCGGTTGGCCAGGATTCGATCAGCCCGAACCGTCATCTGGACATTGCCAACGACAACCAGCTGATCGACACGATTAACCGAGTCCGCGACCTTACCGGCAAGCCGGTCGGCTTGAAGACGGTGATCGGCGAGCCACGCTGGCTCGACCGGTTTTTCGAAACGATCGTCAAACGGGGCGAGGGCTGCGCTCCGGACTTCATTACAGTCGACAGCGCCGACGGCGGCACTGGCGCCGCGCCCTTGCCGCTGATCGACTATCTGGGGCTGCCGATTCAGGAAAGCCTGCCCCGGGTTGTCGACAAGCTCAACGAATTCGGACTGCGACACCGGATCAGGGTGATCGCTTCAGGGAAGCTGATTACCCCCGGACCGGTTGCCTGGGCGCTTGCGGCTGGCGCCGACTTCGTTGCCAGCGCCCGAGGGTTCATGTTCGCGCTAGGCTGTATCCAAGCGCTGCAATGCAACCGCAATACCTGTCCCACCGGGATTACTACTCATCAGAGGCGCCTGCAGCGCGGTCTTGATCCTGCTGACAAGGCGGAACGGGTCTGGCGCTATCACCGGGGCGTCGAAAAGGAGGTCGGAATCATAGCGCACTCCTGCGGCGTGCACGATCCGCGGATGCTGGGTCGCCAGCATTGCCGCATCGTGACCGAGAACGGCGCGACAATGCCGTTCGAGAAAATATATCCGGATGTGCCGGCTCCAGTGCGCCACGATCTGTAGCCCGGGTATTCCGTTTCAGCTTGCTCCTCCAGGCAATACTTTTGGTCGAACCGGTGTCCGACACCCTTCAGCGGATCGCGCCGAAACAATCCGGCTGCGCCCTTGCTGCCTCGCTACCATCGCGGATGCTTTCATGCCGCGTCCGGAGGTGGTCTCCGCCTTGCACGATCGCTGCAAGAAGGTGCGTGCCGTTCTGCGGCTGGGCGTTGCAACTCGGCCAATGCGGCTCTGAACGATATCATGGCGGCTTTATTCCCGGCTCCGTGCTGCGCAGCTTCGAAAGCACGCCGGACAACCCCGGGACACCCGCGTTGCCGGTCTATTTGGTCGCGGCGGGACATGGAGCATATCGGTTGGCGCCAAAGCCGGCGAGGATGGCCAGCAGCAGGACCGCAGCAGCTCCGATAAACACACCCTCAGGCTGACCGCGGTCCATTAGCCAGCCGAAAAAGACTGGTGCGGCCACGCCGCCCACGTCCAGGCCAATACTGACGAAGCCGAAGACCCGGCCGCTAGCGCCGGGGGGTGAGACGTTGCGCACCATCATGTCCCGCGAAGGGGAGATCATGCCGACCATGAAACCGGCGAACAGGAAGACCGCCAGAATGGCCGGATAGGGCAGCCGCGTCAGCGCCACCAGCATCAATACTGCGGCGGCAGCAGCAAAGCCGACGCTGGCGATGATATCCAGCCGCTGCAGCCGGTCCGCCACGAAGCCGCCGAACAGCACGCCGACTCCCGAGGCCGCCAGAAAACCGGTCAGGACAAGATTGGCATCGACCAGGCTCATGCCAAACCGGGTCTTGAGTGCGGCCGGCATGAATCCGCTCATCCCCAATGTTACCATGGCGACGACGAAGAAGAAGATGAACATGAACAGGATTGGTGGTGACAACACGGTATGCAGGCCGAAGTTGGCCGATGTTTTCGCCAGCGCCGACCCCGTACTCTGCCCTTCGTCCAGCAGATGCATCTGGCTCAGCAATACCACGACGGTCGCCAGGCCGGCCACGCCAACGGTAACGAAGGCTGTGCGCCAATCCCAGGCGGTCGCCAAGAATGTCATGGCAAGCGGTGCCGTGGCAAAGCCGGCCATGCCCGAAAAGGTGTGCAGGCTGAAGGCACGGCCCACCCGACCGGGCCGCACCCGCGCGCTCAGAATCGTGTAGTCCGCAGGATGGAACACGCTGTTGCCCAGCCCCGCCGCCAGCGCGAAGACCGCCAGCGCGCCGTAAATCGGTACAACGCCCATCATAGCGATGGCAGTAGCCAGCAGCGCCATGCCGCCGGCCAGCACCCGGCGCGCGCCGACCCGGTCGACCAGCACGCCCATGAAATACTGCGCCGCGCCTGATGACAAACTAAACAGGGTAATAAGCAGGCCCATTTCAGTGTAGCTGACCTCCAGATCGGCCTTGATCAGCGGCAGCATGGGAGGAATCGCAAAAATATAGAAATGGCTGAAGAAATGTGCCGTACAGACCAGCCCGATCACCGCGCCGTCGCGGCCAGCCGACGCAGCACTGACAGACGCAATCGGGTCGGCGTTTTCGGCCAAAAGGCAAATCCTCGATCGGAAAGTTCGGTAGTCTTTCCTAGCAGGCTTCAACCGGCCCGGACATCCCCACCGTCGCATGGACCCACGACCGGAACGCATGGCTGCGCCCGACTGGGCAACGGGAATCCGGAAACAAATTCAACCTCCGAAAGGCAGGAACCACGCTTGGTCTGAAGCTAAAGCGTAAGCCACGTCGTTGCCAATGAGCCATTCCGTGAGAGTGCCTGGAAACAGGGCAGCAATCGCTGGGTGCAGCGCCAGTATAAGAACCCGAGGGCGAACAAGATCGAGTAATGCGCCACTGGCCGCTCCCGATTCCTGCCCTGGGATGGAGATGACCACAGATCTTGAGGCTGTATTCGCCATGGGTCGTCAAAACCACTCCCCCCTATACCAGTTGCTGCGCGAAACGGTCCTCATGACCGATCACGCGCCGCGAGGCTTCACGATCCCGGCGCTTCCCACAGGAAGTTGGTGCATAGGGTGCGGCGAGCGCGTTTATGCGCGGGCGGCCTGAAGTCAGGCCTTGATTGCGTCCACTGTCCGTTCATGACCGGCCGAGTTGGCCTAGGCCTCGACAATCGGATTCTCGCCTGCGCTCATGCCCGGGCCCGGAACGCCGGGCGTGTCATCCGCCGCCCCTCCTTGCCGAGGATTGTGTCGAGGCGCGTATGAACAGGCTCGTGTATACGGTGCAGGACACGACTGTAGCGGAAGGGCAAGCAGCGGCGCACGATCAGTTCGTCTCGGTCGAGATCGAGGATCTCCTGCACTCGGCGCGCGAAAAGGGCAAAGGTCACAAGCTCCAGCCCGCCGCTGGCAAGACCGAACAGAGACGCCGTCCATCTTCATCAGAATCTCCGGTCCGACGAAGGCGAGGATGAAGACGACCATCATGATCACGAGAAAGCGGGGCGTATCCTCTACAATCAGTTGACGGGGCATGTTGCGCGTGATCTTTATGGATAAATCACAAGACAACCTGCGGCGGCGATGGCAAAGCCCGGACCGGGAAGGCAGGAACTTGCCGGTTCCTGACCCCACATAAACCTGATTTTGCGGGAATCGCCGACATATGCTCGGCTTGTGTAGCCGTCCTGTCCTGGACCGATATCAAGGGAGGAGACCATTCATGACCGATAGATTGCGTTTCGGTATTTTTCTGGCGCCGTTCCATACGCCGGGGATCAACCCCACGCTGGCGCTGCAAACCGATCTGGAGCTGATCCAGCATCTTGATCGCTGCAGCTATGACGAGGCCTGGATCGGCGAGCATCATTCGGCCGGGTCCGAGATCATCGCTAGCCCCGAGATCTTCATCATGGCGGCGGCGGAACGGACACGCCATATCCGGCTGGGCACCGGGGTCGTGTCGCTGAGCTATCACAACCCGCTTTGGGTGACCGAACGCATCGTGCAGCTCGATCACTTGACGCGTGGGCGGGTGATGCTGGGGGTGGGCCCCGGCGCGCTGCCGACCGATGCCAAGATGATAGGGATTGAACCGTCGCAGACCCGCGGCCTCCTGGAGGACAGCCTCGGCTGCATCATGCACCTGCTGACTAGTGACGAGCCGCTTACTTTCAAGAACGACCGCTGGGATCTGCGTGAGGCGCGGCTGCATCTGCGCCCCTATTCCAACCCGCTCTTCGACATCGCCACAGCGGCGGTGGCCTCGCCCGCCGGGCCGCGGCTTGCCGGCCGGCACGGCACCGGGCTGTTGTCAATCGGAGCGACGACGGCGGCCGGCTTCGATGCGCTGGCGCTGCATTGGGACGTGATCAAGACCGAAGCTGCTGCGCATGACAAGTCGGTCGACCGCAGCAAGTGGCGGCTGGTGGGCTTGGTACATATCGCCGACACGATGGAACAGGCCTATCGCGACGTCGAATACGGGATAGAGCATTGGTTCCACTATTTCCAGGAAGTTGCGGCTTTCCCGCAGATGGCGGTACCCGGCAACAACGTCAAGGAGATGATCGAGTTCGTGAATGAAAGCGGGTTTGGAGCCATCGGTACGCCGGACATGGCGATTGCCCAGATCGAGCGTTTGCAGAAGCAGTCCAACGGCGGCTTCGGCGCCTATCTGATGCTGGCGCATAACTGGGCCGATCCGGTGGCGACGCTGAAATCCTATGAGCTGATTGCGCGTCACGTCATGCCGCATTTTCAGGGTCATTACGGGCCGACGATGGATGCTTCGGCGCGGGCCGAGAAGTTACGGCCCGAACTGGCTGAGAAGCATGCGAAGGCCGTCGAGACCATGCAAGCCCAGTATGCCAGCGAGGTCGAGAAGCGCGCGGAGAAAGCGGCCTAGCAAAGTCATCTCCCGCCCCGCCGGGCGCCGGGCGGGGCGGGCCTTGGCCGGTCGGGCGGCGCGACCATCCATCGCTTCCCAGCCCGAGCCCGGCGTGATGTGCGGATCTGCCAGTGGCGGTGGTCTTGACCTTGGTGACGCCCACGAAACCCAGCACGTCGATAGCGGGTCGAAGAGGTAGACCCTTGGCGGCGGGCGGTTTCGTCGATCTGAAAAACAGTCTGCGTCATGGTCTGCAATCCTTGTTGGCGTGGCGCAACAATTCCCGGCAACTTGACTTACCGCTGATCGACGGCCGTTCCGGGCGGGCGGCGATGCGGAAGATCTGGAACAGGTTGCACATAGCGGCTTTCCTTGTCCGGTCGACATGATGATTCATCAGCGGTCAGTCATAGCGGACGAACGGTCGATCCAACCGGTAGGCAAACAGCGGTGTCGAGGTGGTGCTCGGCTCCTTCAGCCGTCGCCGGACCTCGCCCAGCATGAATTCGGTAACATCCAGAATCGTGTAATCATTTGCTCGGTCGAGCGGAATCCACTGCAGATCCGACAACTCGCCGGAGCCACCCAGATCACCGTCTTCCAGCCGATAAGTCGCCATGAAGAATCGAGCATGAAACCGAATCGGACTGTAGGGCGAGGTGATGGCCCGCGCGATATAGGTCAGACGAGCTAAGTCTGGCGCCTTGCCCAACCTGCGCAAGTCGCGCCAAGTCTGGTCGTCGGCATTGCCAATGTCACCATCTACCGCAATCAGCAGACCCGTTTCCTCGTAAGTCTCCCGGATTGCTGCCATCCCCAAGGCGCGGGCCTTGGCGTCGTTGCGTCGGATGCCCATCTTTTCTGCTGGCGCGGCAAGCGGTGAGCCAGGCAGGGCGTCCCAATCATGCGAGTCCAGACGCCCACCCGGAAATACGTAGGAGCCTGGAACAAACTTTGCACGCGAGGACCGCTGGCCCATCAGGATTTCCGGGCCGACGTTACTGTGGCGCAAGACAATCAGCGTTGCCGCATCCTTCGGCGTTACCGGCCGTCCCCGATGACGTTCGCGCGGATGGCCAAGCCGTCGGGACAGGGTGAAATTCTGAGTCTTGGCCGCCACGGTGTCCGGTCTTCGTTCTGGAGTCAAATATTGTCAAAATCGCCGCCGCGGCCCCTGCCGCTAGCGAACCTTTCGGCGCCGGCAACTGCCTCGTCGCGGAACGGCGTAACGCCTTCGCGGCTCTCATGGCGCAGAGCGTCTTCGATCGACATTGTCCATTGCCGGATGGCGCTCATGCGATCTGTCTGCATGCAAACCTGCGGGAAGCGAGTCAGTTCTTCGGCCAGCGCAACAGCTGTTTTCAGAGCCATTCCGGTCGGCACGAGCCGGTTTACCAAGCCGAAATCGAGGGCTTCCTGGCCGCCAACCGGGCGGCCAGTCAGGATCATGTCCATGGCGCGGCCGTGCCCGATCAGACGCGGCAGGCGGACGGTGCCGCCATCAATCAGTGGAACGCCCCAGCGCCGGCAATAGACTCCGAAAACCGCATCTTCAGCCGCCACACGCAGGTCGCACCACAAGGCCAGTTCAAGGCCGCCGGCCACGGCCGGCCCCTCCACCGCCGCGATTACCGGCTTGTCCAGAAGCAGACGGGATGGTCCCATGGGTCCCACGCCTTCCGGCTCGCAGGGAATATTGCCCCCGGAGGCGGAAAGGGCTTTCAGGTCGTAGCCAGCGCAGAAAGCGTCGGCAGCGCCAACCAACACGGCAACATCAACCTCGTCATTCTTATCGAACGCCACGAACCCATCTCGCAGCGCGTCCGCTGTGGCAGGGTTGACAGCATTGCGAACTTCCGGCCGGTTGATCGTAACGATACTAATCCGGCCTCGGGTTTCCATCAGAACGGTTGGCGATTCTGACATCAGATTCTCTCAAGCCTTGTCTTTTTCTTCTTCGATTTCTTGGAATGCGTGGTCAGGCGCGCAACCTTGCCACCCATCTTCATCAGGGTCTCTAATGTAGATCGCGGTAAGTCGCGGACATCATCGTACCAGTCATCCGCGCTTTCCAGGAAATCGTGCATGGTTTTGATTCGACCGACGATCTCTTCATCAACTACCGGGTCATTGCGTGCATCCAACAGGCATTTTCGCAGCATTGTTAGCGTCGGGTCGATCTCGCGCTTTTTCCGCTCATCCAAGATCCTCGCCATCATGGTCCACAAGTCGGTTTCTGCCTCGAAATGATCACGGCGATCGCCCAGTACGTGGGTGCGGTTGATCAGTTTCTGGGCCTGTAGCTCGCGTATGCTGGTACTGACATTCGAGCGCGCCACCTTCAGCGTGGCAGCAATTTCGTCGGCCGGCAGCGGACGTCCGACGAGATAAAGCAGCGCATGAATCTGAGCGACCGTGCGATTGACGCCCCAGCATGTTCCCATTTCTCCCCAATGGAGGATGTAGGCTTGCATTACGGGTGAGATGTCCATTCCCGATCTCTCCGCATGTCGATCCTGACAGAACCTACTGAAACCGATGTTTGAGTCAACGGAGGAACAGGATTGTTCAAAGCATGAATACGGCTTGCGATGCGGTCGACGGAAGAGGCATCGCCCGGGGCCCAAGCATCGGAAGACGCAGCGCGCGGAGACCCTGAATCCGCATTGGGGGCCGCCAGCGTCCCGTGTTTGTATCCCGATATACACCCCACGCATCGTTGATGCAATTCCTGCTTCCGCCCGCCGTCGCATGGACCGGAGAAAAGCCCCGTGACTACAAGGCCTTAAGGCCCGCCGCTTCCCGTGCCGCCGCGCGGCCCGAACAGGGAGCCGTGAGCATGATCGAAAAATCCACCTTCGCTCGGCGCGTGCGCGGCGGGAAGCGCCACGACATCCGCGACGACGCGATCCCCGGCCTTTCCCTGCGCGTCTTTACCCTCCGGCGCGCGCAGCTTCGCCCTCGCCCGACGATCTTGATGTCGCTAGCAATTAGATATGTGCGGTTCAGGCAGCCCATCAATTGTCCGCTTCTGTTGTTGTTGCCCCTGTGGTGACGTGGTCAGGCGCAGGACGGCTGTTCCCTTGTCCCCAGGGGTGGGTTCGGTCGCATCGCAGGGGTTCACGCGGCCTTCCCGGTGGGTGTTTCGATCGGTTCTGCGTTGCTCCGGTAGCGGGCGCGGCCGCGTGGGCCGTGGAAGACGGCGCGGGTGCCGTGCGGGTCTTCGTGCTCCCGAACCCGCGCCTTGACGTCGTGATGGCGCTGCGGCGCGGCAGCAGAGGGTCTCGTCGATCCTGTCGGGTTGGACCAGCGACACGAAGGCCTTGTCCTCGCGTTCGGGCGGGACTGCGAAACGATGGTTGTGGTCCGGCAGATGGTGGTCCCTGATGAAGCGGTGGGCGGACTTGAGGGTGGTGATGTCGGCCAGGGCGCGTTCCTTGACCAGGCGATCCTGCACTGTGCCGAAGGCGCGCTCGGAGCGCCCCTCGCTTTGGGGGAGCAGGCGGCAAGGGGCGCGAGGCCGCCTGCTTCCGGAGCCTGGAAGGAGTGGCTGCCGCGAGCCGTGCAGACCGTGGCACGTGAACACCCCGGAAGGTCGACGCCGTGCCCTCTTCGGCAACCGGGAGGGCCGAAGGGATCTTGCGCGTGTGCGCCGCGTCGGGGCGGTCTTGGTCCAGGTGTCGCTCGAGGGGGCGTCGTCACGCGCCTGCAGATGCTCGTGGAAAGGCTTCACGGTCCAGCCCATGGAGTGGGTGCGATACATTTCGGGCCTCCCCGCGATCCGGTCCACCGGAACCCTTGCGGTCGAACAGACCCCCCAGCCCCTCTTCCTCATGACGGTGTCGCCAGCGCCATCCCCGGCAACGCTGCGGCGTCTCGAGGCGTTCCGGCACATCCTTGAACGTCTTCATCCTGCGCTCCCGAAGCCACGGTGTCCAGTTCATCTCGGCACCTCCTCAGGGAGACACCAGATCGGACAACGCACGGGCGGCCTGAACCCGACATATCAGCGGCTGGAGACAGGACCAGGACGGCCCGGATTGACAGGGGCGGCGGAAGCGCCTAAACGGATCGCCAGCGGCCCGTAGCCGTAACGGTCTTCGGATCGCCCTTTTCCCTTGCCCTGCGAGACGCCCGTTTTCCGGCTCAACTGACGGCCCGTCAGTGCGCCCGGGAGCGGAAACCTGATGGGACAGGCGTTCGAGGCTGACGCCGGAAGGCCGGGAAGCGGGCGGGTAAGCCCGCGTGTCAGCGTTATGTCAGGCGGAAGCCGCCGGAATGGGCATATCCCGACAAAGGAACAAGGTGCGACACAGGATTTTGCGGTTTTGCGACGACGCCCTGAGTATCTGTTCCTGCAGTCGCGGGTGATGTCAGGGTCTGCCGCATGAGTGATTGA
>JAPOST010000021.1:3033-5236 GCA_026709535.1 Rhodospirillaceae bacterium | reverse complement strand
ATCGAGGCCAATTCGAGCGTCGCCGACGCTCGACTGGTTGCGACTGAAAGCGGCCCGAAGATCGAGTTCAATCCCAAGCAACCGCGGGAGCGGGTGCGGTTTTCAATCGCTCATGAAATCGCGCACCTTCTCTTCCCTGACTGGTCGGAGCAGATTCGCAACCGAGGTGGCGATAAGACACCCGACGATTGGCAGTTGGAAATGCTGTGCAATCTGGCCGCTTCGGAATTCGTGCTTCCGATCGGAAGTCTATCGGCCGCAACAGACATTCCTCTGATCGAAGACTTGATGCGTCGGCGGCGAGACTATGACGTCTCGGCCGAGGCCTTTCTCATCCGATTGGCCAAGATATCCAGTCAGCCCATCGGAATCTTCGTTTCGTCGCCAACGGTCTTGGAGAACGGCAAGCGGCATTACAAGATCGACTATTTCGTCGGTTCACCGACAGCGCCGAAGATTCGTCTAACAGGAATGGCCATTCCTGACGAAAGCATTGTGCATGGGTGCACTGCCATAGGGCACACTGATCGCTCGGTTGAACGCTGGATGACGGATACGCCGAGCCAGATCGAGTGTGTAGGTCTGACGGCTTATCCGGGAAGCGTTTACCCCAGAGTGGCTGGCCTGATCAGGTTTGACCAAGCCCAGGAAAACCATCGTCCGCTACGCCTGCTCCACGGGAATGTCCTGGAACCTCGAAACGGCGGCAAGAAGATCATCTGTCAGCTGGTCAACGACAAGGCGATCAAATGGGGTGGAGGAGTCGCGCGCAAGATTGCGAAGCGCTTCCCGGACGCGGAAAAAGCCTACACGGAGCAGGTCATGCAGATCCCCCAGCGTGATCGCTTGGGACGCGTAATTTTTTCGGAGGCCAGCGAGGATCTGACCATCGCAAGTCTGATCGGTCAGGAAGGTTTTGGCCCCTCACTTTTCCCCCGCATCAGATATGCGGAACTACAAACCTGCCTTGAACAAGTTGCCGATCATGCCGCATCCATTGGGGCGGGTATTCATATGCCAAAGATCGGTACAGGATCTGCGGGAGGTGATTGGTCAACGATAGAAGAGATGCTTGATGATGTGATGGTGCGTGCCGGTTTATTTGTAACTGTCTACGATGTCCCGCCGAAGCGGGCGCAGTTCGAGTTGTTCTAATTGGCGGTCGCGAGCGCAAGTCTTCGTATCGTTCTGCTTTCCGGACCCATCTGCTCCGGCAAGTCCGCCTTGGTGGGATTGTTGGAAGAAAAGCACGCCGCGAAGATCATCAAGACACGCGAGCTTATTCTAAAAAAGTCTCCCAGAACCAAGCCCGAGCGCAAAGCCTTGCAACGAGCGGGACAGAGGCTCGACAAGAAGGACGGCGGGGCCTGGGTCGGAGAAGCCCTGCAGCGTACAGTTGACATCTACGAGACGGGACAGACCCCGAAGAGGCTCTACGTCGTCGACTCGGTACGTATCTTGGGTCAGATTGAGGCGATCCGGCATGCCTATGGTGCCGGAGTCCATCACATCCATCTGACCGCCACGGAGGAGGAACTGCGCAGACGCTATGAAGAACGCAGCAGAGACGACGACGAAACGGTCGCTTATGGCGAGTTGAAGCGAAATCGGACTGAGCATGACATTGAGAAACTCGCTGGGGTTGCGGACATCGTCGTCTCGACGGATCGCTGCAGCAAAGAAGCCGTCCTTGTCCGGGCCACCGCGCTCCTCAATCTTTATCCGCGGTCGAACAATGCCCTGGTTGATGTGCTGATTGGCGGTCAGTTCGGAAGCGAGGGCAAGGGGAACATCGTGGGCCATATCGCGCCTGAATATGATCTTTTGGTGCGTGTGGGCGGACCGAATGCCGGTCACCAAGTCTATGCAGAGCCCAACCCGAAAAAATACTATCACCTGCCTTCGGGCACCCAGCGGGCTCCGAATGCGAAATTGCTCTTGGGTCCAGGTGCTGTGATCTACCCCAAGAAACTCCTCGAAGAGACCGCCGAGCACAAGATTGATGCCGAGAGACTCACGATAGACCCGCGCGCGATGATCATCACCGATGCGGACCGTAAAGAGGAAGAAAAGCGGTTCGGTAGCATTAGCTCGACGGCGCAAGGCGTTGGCATTGCTTCTGCCCGCAAAATGACCGGTCGGTCGGACTACAAGGACGAGAAGGCAGCGTTCCTTGCCCGCGACTGCGAGGTTCTTCAACCTT
>JAPOST010000021.1:0-2723 GCA_026709535.1 Rhodospirillaceae bacterium | reverse complement strand
ACCGAGCGTACAACTACTACCGACAGGCCGCGGCGGATCGCGGAGTTCGACTGGCTCCAATTTCGCGATTCGGTTCAAATTAATGGGCCGACGGACATCGCGCTCACATTTGTCGACTATTTCGACGCAAACAATCGAAAGGCGTTTCGCTTTGAGCAGCTTTCTGCGGAAACCATCAGTTTCGTGGAGGAGCTCGAAAGAATATCAGGTCGACCCGTTTCTCTGCTGTCGACGGATTTCGACTGGCGCAATATCATTGATCGGAGAGCATGGTGAACGAAGCGGAGCTTGAAGAATTGATCGTGGACTGCCCGACACTGTATCACATGGCGGCGCGAGGCTCATGGGAATCGATCAAATGTCATGGCCTGATGAGCACCAGCGCACTCCTGGATCACTACGCTGTCGATCCATCAAGGCGAACCGCGATCGAAAGCCAACATCGACCGGAGAGCGTTGAAGTGACAGGTGATGGTCTGCCTCGAGCTGTTGTACGCGACCAAATCCCAATGAGTGATTCGGGTCTTGGAAGGGCTTTGCCCGACTACCTGACTCCGGCCGATTGGTATGAACTGCTGAACGCCAAAGCCTTCTTTTGGCTTTCCGAGGCACGCCTCCACAAGCTGACCAATGCCAAAACCTGTCGCGAGCAGGAGCACGATGTCCTTGAAGTCGATACCAGGTCGCTGATCGAGGCACATGGGGATGCGATTTGGCTTTGTCCGATCAACAGCGGTTGCACAAGGCCCATGCCGCGTCCCAGAGACGAGACCATCTTCGCACGCATTCCTGATTATCCGTACGCTCATTGGCGGAAACGGCGAGGTCGTCTTGAGCGCGTGATTGAATTGGCCGTTGATCATTCGGTCGAAGACATCCGGGACCACGTAAGGCGCGTTGTCGTCAAGCGAGGCACCGAGGTTCTCAGCGTCCTTGAATGAAGCGGATGTCATCTCCGGACGGCGCAAGCGGCTCGTGAAGATGCCGAAGCTGCACTTTCAGGGCACGGGCCTCGTTTGCCGGCTGCTCGGAATCGGGACATCTGAACAACTTCGCGCGCATCCGCTGTGTGGTTCGATCTTCAAGACTTGTTGGCCCGGTTCTCGAAGCGGCACAAGATCGGCACACGGTCGAGCAGGCTGACCGACCACCCCTCTTCCATCGGCGTACATGTCGCCGCCCCTCGGGTGATGCCCGGCATGGACAATGCGACCAAGGCTCGATCATGCAGTCTGCATTCCGATCCAGCTGGACGGCGCGCCAATGATCGACGACGCGGTACCGAGCGTGAAGCCTGCCAAGGTGAGGGCGCCGTTCCGCCACGCCGGCAGTTCGCGAGAACGTGCTGCCGCGGAGGCCGCGACGGGACACCCGGGCGGTTCCGGAAGGCGGCGTGAGACCGCCCAGGCCGGTAGATGCTCCACTACGTCGAAACAGAAGGGGCGATCCGACAGCTCATGAAATTCGAGAGCAAGGTTGACATGCCTTTTTCCGCATGTCATTCAAGGCTTGAAACTCAAGAGATCACATGGCTGACAAGACCGGACTTCAGACCGAGATCAAGCTCCTTTGCGCACTGGAACAGCGCGAGGTGGTGACACAACCTGCGCTCGCCAAGCGCCTCTCGATCTCCGTGGGCATGGTCAATGCGCTGCTGAAGCGCGCTGTGCACAAGGGGCTGGTCAAGGCCAAGGCCGCTCCGTACAAGCGCTGGGCCTACTACCTGACCCCCGAAGGTTTTCAGGAGAAAAGCCGCCTCGTCGCGCAATACCTTGATACATCCTTCGCTTTCTTTCGCGAGGCGCGGCAGGAATACCGCCTCCTCTTCCTCGGCGGCCAGCGCATGGGCTTCCGGCGCTTCGTGCTGGTGGGGCGCGGCGAGGTCGCGGAGATCGCATTGCTCGCAGCGCTGGAAGCGGATGCGGAACTGGTGGGCATCCTCGACCGCGAGACAAACGCCAGCCGCCTGCACGGTCTCCCGGTGCTGCGCTCGCTGGCCGAGGCGGAGGGCTGGGACGCCTTCGTGATCAGCGAATCCCGCCATCCACAGGAGGCCTTCGACCGGCTGCGCGGGACGATTCCGGATGAAAAGGTGCTGGCGCCGCCATTCCTTCGCATTGCGCGCGAACCCTTGGACTTCGCACCGCCGGCGGTAGAGCCGCTCGGGGGTGACCGGTGAGCGCGTCGACGACCAGGTGGTACGTGGTCCACGCCCGCCCGCACCAGGAGCGTCGGGCGGAGGAAAACCTGCGGCGTCAGGGGTATCGCGTCTGGCTGCCGGTGATGGAGCGCTCCCGCCGCCATGCCCGCCGCATCGAGACGGTGCGTGTGCCTCTCTTTCCCGGCTATCTGTTCGTGGCCCTTGATCTGGCGCGCGACAGGTGGCGCGCGATCAATGGCACCTTCGGGGTACGGCAGCTTGTTGCGAACGGGGCGCGCCCCATGGCTCTGCCGGAGGAATTTGTTGCCTCGCTGCATGGTGCGACCGGGGCCGACGGCCTCAGCACGATGGCCCCTGCCGACCTGCAGCCGGGAGACGCGGTGACGATCGTGTCGGGGCCCTTCACCGAGTACGCGGCCGTTATCCTGCGGCTCGGGTCGGCCGACAGGGTCGAGGTATTGCTTGATATTCTGGGCGGGCGGGTTCCGGCTCGCCTGTCGCGCCGGGCGCTGGTCGCAGCGGCCTGACGCCAGTGTCGGCCCCGTGCCGACGCCAAAAAGCG
>JAPOST010000105.1 GCA_026709535.1 Rhodospirillaceae bacterium | reverse complement strand
TGCGTGACTCAATCCGTGATTCCATGGCCTGCGTCTCCGCCCGGACAGCCACCAGATCACCCCGCAACTCGGCAATCGCCAGGGCGTTGTCCCGCTCTTCGCTCATCATCATGACGCTAGACGCCAGAACCGCCACGGTCAAGACCGGCAGACCGAGACTCACTCAGCGGGGTGCCATCACCATCGTCATCTGGCGGCCTTCAAGCTTCGGAAACTGCTCGACCTTGGCTTGATCTTCCAACGCGTCGCGGACCTTTTCCAGAAGTTTCATGCCGAGATCCTGATGGGCGAGTTCACGGCCACGAAAGCGCAGGGTGACCTTCACCTTGTCGCCTTCTCCCAGAAACTTGTAGATGGCGCGCATCTTCACGTCATAGTCATGCGTGTCGATGTTCGGGCGCATCTTGATTTCCTTGACGTCGATGGTCTTCTGCTTTTTCCGAGCTTCGTTCTTCTTCTTCTGTTGCTCGTACTTCAGCTTGCCATAGTCGGTAATCTTGCAGACCGGCGGCTCGGCGTTTGGAGAAACTTCAACCAGATCCATGCCGACATCTGCAGCGCGGTCGCGGGCTTCGTCGGCAGGCACAATGCCAACCTGGTTGCCTTTCTCGTCTATCAGACGGACGGATGGAACTCGGATCATATCGTTGATGCGCGGGCCTTCATGGACCGGCGCGATCGGACTGGATGGGCGTCGTATGGGTTTGCTTCCTTTCTCTGTTCGGTCGGCCGGACCGATCATCAATCCGACAAACGCCAAAAGCAGCGCTCCGCGCGACCCGGAGCACTGATTGACACTGTAAACTTTGCCTTATTGTTGGATCGGGAACGCAGAGTCTTTCACAAGTGTATCGACCGCGGCGTTTAAGGCAAGCACTTCCTGCTCCCTTTTTCCCAATCTACGCAAAGAAACCGTTTTTTCTTCGGCTTCGTTACGACCAACTACGGCAATCACCGGGACTTTCGCGTTCGAATGTTCCCGGACCTTGTAGCTGATCTTTTCGTTGCGCAGATCGGTTTCCACGCGCAATCCGGCATTTCGGAGAGCCTCGGCGACTTCTTCTGCATAGGCGTCGGCGTCGCTTACGATTGCGGCAACAACCACCTGCACCGGAGCAAGCCACAGGGGAAGGCGACCGGCGTAATTCTCGATCAGAATACCGATGAACCGCTCGAAAGAGCCGAGAATCGCCCTGTGCAACATGACCGGTCGGTGCTTTCTGCCATCCTCGCCAATATAGGAGGCATCAAGCCGCTCCGGTAGTACATAATCCACTTGCAGCGTACCGCATTGCCAGTCACGCCCGATCGCGTCGCGGAGGACGAATTCGAGCTTCGGACCGTAAAACGCTCCTTCGCCGGCATTCATCTCATAAGGAATGTCTGCCGCCTCGATCGCTTCCTTTAGCGCCGCCTCGGCCCTGTCCCACGTCTCGTCATCACCAGCGCGTACCGGCGGCCGGTCAGCAAACTTCACCAGGATGTCGTCATAGCCAAAGTCGTTGTAAACGGAGGTCAGGAGATCACAGAAAGCCTTGGATTCCGAGTTGATCTGCTCCGGAGTACAAAAGATGTGAGCATCGTCCTGCGTGAACGCACGCACCCGCATGATGCCGTGCAATGCACCCGAGGGTTCGTTGCGATGGCACGAGCCGAACTCTGCCATGCGTAGCGGAAGGTCGCGATAGCTCAGGATGCCCTGGTGCTTGAACACCTGGACATGGCCCGGGCAATTCATGGGCTTGAGGGCGAGCGTTTTTTCGCCGGCGTCCTTGGCCGTGAACATGTTCTCCCGGAATTTTTCCCAGTGGCCGGACCGCTCCCACAGGACGCGATCGATCATTTGGGGTGTCTTCACTTCGACATAGCCAGCCTTCTCCAGACGGGCACGGACGTATTCCTCGCACAAGCGATACAGCGTCCAGCCCTTGGGATGCCAGAAGACGCTGCCAGCGGCTTCTTCCTGGATATGAAACAGGCCCATCTCTCGGCCTAGGCGGCGATGATCACGCTTTTCTGCCTCCTCAAGCATGGCAAGGTAGGCTTTCAGTTCCTTTTCGTTGCGCCAGATGGTACCGTAGATGCGTTGAAGTCGAGCATTGTCCGCTTGGCCACGCCAATAGGAGCCCGCCAACTTCGTCAGCTTGAACGCCTTGGGGAGCTTGCCCGTCGATGGCAGGTGCGGGCCACGACACAGGTCGATCCAGTCGCCTTGGCGGTACATCGTCAATTCTTCGTCGGCCGACAGTTCGCTGACCCACTCGGCCTTGAACTGCTCGCCCTCTCTCTTGAAGAATCCGATAGCGTCATCCCGATCCCAAACCTCACGGATGATTGCTTCGTTCCTGTCCACGATCTCCCGCATTCTCGCTTCGATGGCCTCGAAATCGTCCGGCGTGAACTGCTCGGTGCGGTGAAAGTCGTAGTAGAAGCCGTGCTCCGTCGCCGGGCCAAAAGTGATCTGCGTGCCCGGGAACAGTTCCTGCACGGCTTCGGCGAGGATATGGGCGGCGTCGTGACGGATCAGTTCCAGCGCCTCATCGTCCTTGATCGTGACGATCTCGACCGCCGCGTCATCGTTGATCAGCCGGTTCAGGTCGCGCAGATCTCCGTTGAGCCTGATGGCTAGGGCCGCCTTGGCCAGACCGGGGCCGATGGAGGCGGCAACATCCGCTCCGGTCACCGGGGCAGGAAACTGCCGGATACTGCCATCGGGAAGCGAAATATTGATCGGTTGGTCTGCCATCGGGTCAATTACCGGTTGGATGCCTTGGTCCTGAGCATTGCAGCGACAGGTATCAAAAAACCCTCCGAGCGCTAGCCGGGAGGGTCTGCAGGTTGGACATTTGCACACGCCAACCGCGCTACGGACCCTCCAGAAGGGTAGTCGTCGCGGTCGTCTCAATGGTAGGGCGCTTGAACATCACGTTGTGGAATATCGGCAGCGGCCGTGCCCATGTCAAGCGCTGTCTCTGCTGCCCGACAGCGCCTCCAACCGCTCCATCACGGTATCGACCGACAGCGCTTCCAGTGCGCGCCGACGCAGGATGTCAACCGCGCCGCCCTGAAGTCCCGGCCTCGGCGCGCACAATGCCGGATCGGAACTGCTCGAAAAAAGCACCAGACTCGGGCAGCCCGTCATGGCGACCAGATGCATCGGGCCGGTATCATTGCCAATGGCAGCCTCTGCTTGACGAGCCAAAACGGCAATCTGTTCGAGACTGGTCTGGCCGACAAGGTTGATGATGGCCAGATCAGTTGTCGAGATGGCAGCCAGCAGCGCGGCATCTTCCGACCCGCCAATCAGGACAGGGGTCCGACCGCTGCGAATCAGGCGGCGACAAAGGTTCAGGTAGCGATCCGCGGGCCAGCGCTTGGCGGGACGGTGAGCCGACCCGCCCGGCACGATCAGCACATAGGAGCCCGAAAGGTCGAATTCGTCCACCGGCGCCGTGATCCAGCTGACGTCGCCAGCCGGGACGGCGTCGATCCCCGCGGCCGCCAACTGGCCTCGCTGCCGCTCCACGGTATGCAGCGCGTGCCGGTCGGGATTGGGGTCCGGATGGCTGGCGCCAGCGATATTGCCGCTCCATTCCACCGGCTTCATCATCCAGTAGTAAGCCCGCGATCGCCTGGACGTCTGAAGATCGTACACCCGGTCGAAACCGCCTTTCTTCAGGCGTTTGCCCAGGCGGAACCAGTCTGGTGTGAAGCGTCGGGGCCGGCCGCCGGTCCATACCTCATCGAAATAGCCGCTGCTGTCGGCGAGATCCCGAAACGGATCGGTTGTCAGCAAGGTGATCCGGTCTTTGCGGTGATGCGCGCGGATTGCGGCCATCGGTCCGAACGACAGCACGAAGTCGCCCAGTGCGCCCAAACGGATAACCAGAATGTTTCGTGAGCCGCCATCAGGCATCGCCGAGGCTCGCGTCGCGGCGCACGCGGGCATAGACCGCCAGTGTGGCCCGCGTCATCGACGCGAGAGAGAATTTCTCGCGAATATGGAGCGTGGCGGCTTGGGCCATCGTCATGCGGACCTCTTCCGACAGCGACAAGGCCTCGGCCAGCGCGTTGGTCAGCGCCGTGGCGTCACCCGGCGGCGTCAGCCAGCCGGTCGCGCCGGCAACTACAGTTTCGCGAGCACCGCCATGATTGCTCGCGATGACCGGCCGGCCCATGGCCTGGGCTTCCGCGCAGACCCGGCCGAAGGCCTCGGGTTCCGTCGAGGCGCTGACCACGACGCTGGCCAGCTTGAACGCGGCCGGCATGTCGGAGCAATGACCGACAAATCGAACGGTTCGCTCCAGCCCCTTGCCACGAACATCCCGGATCAACTCGTTCCGGTAGGATTCCCTGCCTGCTTCGGAGCCAACCAGCAGGGCGACCACATCGCTCCGCCCAAGACCGGCCAGCGCTTCGATCAGGATTCTGTGCCCCTTCCATCGCGCCAGGCGACCGGGCAGCATGACGATCGGGGCATCGTCAGGCAGCCGCCAGTTCCTGGCGAGCGCGGCGACGCGCGACGTCGAAACGGCGTTGGCGTCGAAACGGTCAGTATCGATGCCGCGATGAATCACGTCGATCCGGGATCTCGGAACGCCATAGTTCTCTTCCACGTGACGCGCGACGAATTCCGAGATCGCGATCACCCCATCGCCTGTCGTCATGATCCGGTTCCAGACCTTTTTCAGCGGGCTACCGAAATTGTAGACGCCGTGGAAAGTCGTGACGAAAGGAATACCGACGCGACGGGCAGCCGCCCGCGCGCTCCAGGCTGGCGCCCGTGATCGCGCGTGAATGATGTCAATCTTCTCGTTCCGGATTAACGCGGCAAGCCTCTCGACATTGCGCCAGAGATACCGTGGACTCTTCCGATCGACAGGCATTTTCAGATGCGTTGCGCCGGCGCGCGCAAGTTCGGCTTCCAGCCGCCCGCCAGCGGACGCCACGATCGCGCGCCCGCCCGCGGCCACAATCGCTGCGGCAACGTCAACCGCGCCCCGCTCGACGCCGCCGGTTTCCAGAGCGGGCAGAACCTGCAACACTGTCAGATTGAAGCCTTCTTGTCCCATGGACGCTGCTGACCGAGTTTTTCATCCCGTCATGTCATGCTTTCACGCCGGGGCCAAAGACTTGACACCGTGATCAAGAGGTCCTCCTTGACCGGACCCCGTTTCTTATCGCGCGCAAGTGACGGCGCGACAATCGCCTATAACCGCACAGACGGTCGCGGGGCCGCGGCAACGCCAGGCGTCGTGTTCCTGCCCGGCTTCCGCTCGGACATGGAGGGCGGCAAGGCCTTGGCCCTGGAGCACCAATGCCGGGAACGGGGCCGGGCCTTTCTGCGCTTTGACTATACCGGGCACGGCCAGTCCTCCGGCGACTTCGAGGACGGAACGATTGGACAGTGGGCGGAAGACGCCGTGCTGGCGATATCGGTCCTGACCGAGGGGCCTCAGGTCCTGGTCGGCTCAAGCATGGGGGGATGGATCATGATGCTGGTGGCCCGATCCCTGCCGGACCGGGTTGCCGGGCTTGTCGGCATTGCCCCGGCGCCGGACTTCACCGAAGACATTTTGATGGCCAGCGCTTCAGCCGAGATGCGTGCCGCGCTGGACGAAACGGGAGTCTGTCATGAGGCCTCGGAATACAGCGACGACCCCACGCCCATCACACGTCGGCTGATCGAGGATGGGCGACGACGCCTCGTGCTGCGGGAGCCTTTCAGCTTCGAGGGACCGGTTCGGATCATTCAGGGTTTGGCCGATCCGGACGTGCCTTGGCAGCACACTCTGAAAATCGCGGATGCGATCACCGGCCCCGATGTCGAAATCGTGCTGGTGAAGGCGGGCGACCACCGTCTGTCAGAACCGCAAGATCTTGCGCGGCTCGCAGGGGTCGTCGACTCCGTCTGTCAGGCGGCCCGACCATCCGATTCGTCGTCGAATGATCCGGTTGTCTTCTCTTCCTCAAGAATCGCGTCCAGCCCGTCACGATAGGTAGGGTAGAGCAGACTTGCCCCCAGGTCGGATTTGATTCGGTCGTTATCGACCCGACGGCAGGCCTCATAGAAACGGCGTCCGGCAGGTGACAGGTCGGCCTCCGCCAGAGGCGTCATGGGCGGCGGCTTGATGCCCAGCAATTTGGCGGCATGGCTGACCACCTGGTGCTGGGGTGCCGGGAGGTCGTCGGCGACGTTGTAGACGGCATGTTGGCCATGGCCAGCCATCGACCGCTCGAGGACTGCGCAAATGTCATCCACATGGCAACGGCAGAAGACGTGGCCTGGCTTGTCGATTCGCCGCGCCGCGCCGCGGCGGAGGGCATCCAGGGCACTTCTTCCGGGACCGTAGATTCCCGAAAGGCGGAAGATGGTCACCGGCAACCCGGAATCCCGCGCCGCCAGCCATGAATCTTCCGAGCCCAACCGCCTGATCGATACCGCAGCTGTCGCCCGTCGCGGAGAATCTTCGTCAATCCAGGCGCCGTCATGATCGCCGTAGACCCCAGTGGATGACAGATAGCCGATCCAGCGCAGGTTCTGCAGGCGGCGCAGGCCGTCGACGCCGAGCATCGCCAGCAGGGGATCGCCTTCAGGACCGGGCGGCGCGGACAGCAGAAGATGAGTCGCGTCCGCCAGAAGAGCGCTCAGGGCATCCGATTCCGCAAAGGGAATATCACCGCAAGCGCGAGGCGAACCGCCAGGTCGGTGCGTGGCCGTGACTGCTTCGATGTCGACCGGCAGACCAGCCCGCGCCGGAAGGCCTTCGGAACTCCGGTCGACAAGCCGTCGAGCAACATAGCCTCGGCCGATCAGCACCAGCCGCACCGCCGCGCTGCTCCGGAATTTTTTTTGTCTCATCAGTTTCAACAATTCTCCTGAAACGCGAAATCAGAAAACTGAAAACCCCGCAACAGGGGCTCACAATCCAGTGCCGAAACATGCGATTTCAACAACTTCCCGGACGATCTGCAGCCTCGCCCGGAATACCGGCGCATCAAGTCCAGAGGTCAATTGCGGTCACCGTGTTCCTGATCTGTCCGGTTGCAGGTTCCGGAATCATTTTTTATGATTACTTCAAGAGTGGTGAGATCCAAATAAAAATCTCCATGGCCAAGTAAAAATTGGGAAAGGCAAGTAATGAATACACAGTATTGGAAATTTACTTGCCGGGTTTCGGGGGCCGCTGGCGATGACCCGAATTATGGACATGTAGCCCGCTCTGTTCACTGTTGTCTCGCTTTCCCCTCTGCTCGGCTTTTCTTGATCAATGTCTCCATCTGAAGGATATGCTGGCGACGTGTCGCCCACCGAGGCCTGGTCTGCCTTGTCGACCGATGCCGCTGCTCAACTTCTTGATGTGCGCACCGTTGCGGAATGGGCGTATGTCGGGCTGGCTGATCTGAGCGGCATTGGCAAGACTCCGATCACGATAGAGTGGAAACAGTTTCCCACCATGGCAGTCAATGATCGCTTCGTGGATCTCGCCGTGGCCGCCGGCGCCCGAAAAGACGCCGCGATCTACTTTCTCTGCCGTTCCGGCGTTCGGTCTCGCGACGCAGCCCTTGTCATGACACAACGGGGCTATGGCCCCTGTTTCAACATTGCCACGGGCTTCGAAGGCGATCACGACGCCAGTGGCCATCGGGGAACTGTGGGCGGCTGGAAGGTTGAAGGCCTTCCCTGGAAGCAGGGCTGATCGCCAGCGCAAAGCGGCAACGGCGAATGCAAATGATAACAAGCCCCTGCGAAATGGCAGGGGAAAACGGGGTAGTATCGTATGGAAAACACATCGACCGACCTTAAGCCCGGACCAGCCCTTGGCGAATCAACGTCGGTCGATCCCGCTGTTTCAACCGCATGGGCGCGTGCGCGCGCCGGATTGCGCAACGAGTTTGGCGACGAGGCGTTTCGCAGCTGGATCAATCCGCTGACGCTGGAGGCCGTGCACGGCGGCACGGCAATCCTGTCGATCAGGTCGCGCTTCCTGCGGGACTGGGTGTCTGCGAATTTCGCCCAGCGCATCATCAGCCACTTCAATGCCGAGCATTCCGGAGTCGTCACGATCGATCTGGTCGTGAATACCGGCGCCGATGGCGAGACTCTGACCGAGGCTCCCCGGTTCACCGTGCCGAAGGAAGAAGCCGACACTTCGGTCGGCGCGCCGCTCGACCCACGTTATACCTTTGACAGCTTTGTCGTCGGCAAGACGAACGAACTGGCCTGCGCCGCCGCGCAGCGAGTCGCCGATTCGGAAAGCATCCAGTTCAATCCGCTTTTCATTCACGGAGGGGTCGGTCTGGGAAAGACCCACCTGATGCATGCCATCGCCTGGCGCATTCGCAGGCGGACGCCCTTGCGCCAGGTCGCCTACCTCTCGGCGGAAAAGTTCATGCACGAATTCATCCGGGCGCTCCGTTTCAAGAAGACGGAGGCGTTCAAGGAACAGTTTCGCTCGGTCGATGTCCTGATGGTCGATGATGTCCAGTTCATGGCGGACAAGGGCGCGACCCAGGAGGAGTTCTTCCATACGTTCAACGCCTTGATCGACGAGCGCCGTCAGATTGTCGTCTCCGCCGACAAATCGCCCAGCGATCTGGCGGGAATCGAAGAGCGGCTGATCTCCCGTTTCAACTGGGGGCTGGTGGCCGATGTTCATCCGACGACCTACGAACTGCGACTCAGCATCCTGCAGTCCAAGGCCGCCGAGATCGGCAGCAGGATTCCGGACAAGGTTCTGGAATTCATCGCTCACAAGATCCAGTCCAACGTGCGCGAACTGGAGGGGGCGCTGAACCGCATGGCGGCCCATGCCAGCCTGATCGGCAGAGCCGTCACGATCGAGATGGCGACCGAAGTGCTGAAGGACGCTCTGCGCGCCAACGAAAGGCACATCACGATCGACGAGATCCAGCGGCGAGTCTGTGAGCACTTCAATATCAAGATGTTAGACATGTCGTCGGCCCGGCGGGCACGCGTCGTCGCGCGGCCGCGCCAGGTCGCCATGTACCTGGCCAAGATGCTTACCAGTCGTTCCCTGCCGGAAATCGGCCGGAAATTCGGCAACCGCGATCATACGACGGTGATGCACGCCGTCCGCAAGATCGAGGAATTGCGGGCGATCGATTCCTCGATTAACGAGGATGTTGAAATCCTGATCCGGGCCTTGCGGAGCTAGCGGACCCCGGAGGCTGCGGCACGCTGTCGAAGGCCGGGGCTGCCGGATGAAAACCTTTATTGATCAACAGGATTCTGCTATAGTTGACAGGATGAGGTCAACCAAGCGCGTCCGATGTCGTTCAGTTGTCCGTCATGGACGCCAAGAGACGGTTTTCCATCACCCCGACCGGGTCAGTTTTGCCCTCCGAGAAACCGACGTCCTCTGGCCTCGAAGGAGGCGACAGGAACAGGAGCCGCTGAAAGTATCCCATGAAGATTTCCATTGAACGCGCCGCCCTCTTTCGCTCGTTGGCCCATGTTCAAAGCGTCGTCGAGCGGCGGAACGCGATCCCGATCCTGTCGAACGTCCTGATGCAGGCCAGAGGCGGGATGCTGAAGCTGAACACTACCGATATGGATACCTCCATCATCGACTCGGTGGAAGCCTACGTCACGATGGAAGGCGGGACGACGGCGCCAGCGCATACATTGTACGACATCGTCCGCAAGCTGCCCGACGGTGCCCACGTGGATATCACCCTGGAGGATGGCGGCAACCAGATCTCGTTGCGCGCCGGCCGATCCAACTTCACGCTGAGTTGCCTGCCCGAGGACGATTTTCCGACACTGCAGGGCGATGACTTGTCGCACGAATTCACAATAGGAGCAGACGACCTGCGCGCCATGATCGAGCGGACACGGTTTGCCATTTCCTCCGAGGAAACACGCTATTACCTGAACGGTATCTATTGGCATGCCAAGGAAGAGAACGGTGTCAAGCTGATGCGGGCAGTCGCAACCGATGGCCATCGCCTGGCGCGCCTCGAAATGCCGCTGCCGGACGGCGCAGAGGGGATGCCCGGCGTGATCGTGCCGAAGAAGACAGTCGACACACTGTACCGTCTGATCGCCGAGGACGTCACCTCGGTTCACGTCGGCCTGTCAGAACACAAGATCCGTTTCGCCTTCGACAATATCGTCCTGACCTCAAAGCTGATCGATGGCACATTCCCGGACTACGAACGGGTGATTCCCGCCGGGAACGACAAGACCATGGCAGTGGAGACCCGGCTGTTCCGCGAGGCCGTCGACCGCGTTTCAACCATCTCGAGCGAAAAATCCCGTGCGGTGAAACTGGTCTTGGCCGAAGGCAGCCTGATGCTGCAGGCCATAAGCCCCGATGCCGGCAGCGCCACCGAGGAACTGGAAATCGCCTACAGCAGCAGCGAGATGGAAATCGGGTTCAACTCCGTTTATCTCTTGGACATCGCCAAGCAGATCGAAGGTGAGGAGATCAAGTTTGAACTGGCGGATAGTGGCTCGCCCACAATCATTCGCGATATGTCCGACGATGGCGCGCTGTATGTCCTGATGCCAATGCGGGTCTGAAGAGGGGTGATCGCCGCTGCTCGACCATCAACCCACCATTGCCACACATGATACGCAGGCCGCCAGCCTTGGACCTGCGGATTGCGAGTCACCGCTGAACGCTGTCGTTCACCTTCAGGCCGCGACCGTCTCGACCGATGATGTAGACGCTCTGAGTGCGCGCTTCGCCGTGCGCCAGTTGTCGGTAACAGCCTTTCGATCCTACAGGAGCGCCCGCCTTTCGGTATCTTCCCATTCCGTTGTGCTGACCGGCATGAACGGAGCAGGCAAGACCAATCTCCTGGAAGCGTTGTCCTTTCTGGCTCCTGGCCGTGGTCTGCGGCGGGCGCAAATGGCTCAGGTGCAGAACCGGCAGGAAATTGCCGTGCAGTGGGCGATCAGCGCGTCGGTGGAAACTCCGGAAGGGCCACGACGGGTTGGCACCGGCCGCGATCCTGACAGCGAGACCGAGCGGCGTGTGATCCGGATCGACGGCGCCCCGACCAGGGGCCACAACGCCCTGTCAGATTTGGGCGCAATCTCATGGCAGACGCCCGATATGGACGGCTTGTTCACCGGCGGGGCCAGCGCGCGGCGTCAATTCCTGGATCGGCTGGTCTTCGGCTTCTTTCCATCCCACGCCGCTCAGCTGTCCGGTTACGAGAGAGCCATGCGGGACCGAAATCGCCTGCTGAAGGACGGCGGCCGCGATCCGGTCTGGCTCGACGCTCTGGAGGTCGCCATGGCGGAACAGGGCATTGCCATCGCGGCAGCCCGGATCGAATTTGTCGCGCGGCTGGCGTCTTCCTGTGCCGAAGCGGTGTCGGTCTTTCCGGCGCCGTCGCTCGCCATCGACGGAATGACGGAAGAATTGGCGGCCGGTTCACCCTCCCTTCTTGCGGAACAGGCCTTGCGAGCGCGCCTGGCGGAATCCCGCGGGCAGGACGCCGAAGCAGGCCGGGCCCTCGTCGGCCCGCACCGCTCCGACCTCGCAGTTCGCTATGCCGCCAGGGACATGCCGGCCGCCCTTTGCTCAACCGGCGAACAGAAAGCACTGCTGATCGCGCTCATCCTGGGCGCGGCACGGCTTCAGCGAATCGAGCGCGGCGCGGCGCCGTTGCTTCTGCTGGACGAAATAGCCGCCCATCTGGATGCCGAGCGTCGTGCCGCCTTGTTTCACGAGATCGACGCCCTGGGCGCCCAAGCCTGGATGACAGGCACGGATGCGTCGCTGTTTGAAGCGCTGGCTGGCCGCGCCACGTTTGTCGTCGTCGAAGACGGCGACCTTGCCATCTCACACCAACCGAACACCTCCACATGAGTGATCAGGAAACCCCTGCAGCCAACGGCGCTGACACCGACTACGACGCTGAGTCGATCAAGGTCTTGCGGGGTCTGGATGCCGTGCGCAAACGCCCCGGGATGTACATCGGCGATACCGACGACGGATCCGGCCTGCATCATATGGTCTACGAAGTCGTCGACAACGCCGTCGACGAGGCCCTCGCCGGCCACTGCGACACGATTCTGGTTACCCTGAACAGCGATGGGTCGGTAACGGTCAGGGACAACGGTCGTGGCATTCCCACCGAAATACACCCAGAGGAAGGCGTCAGCGCCGCCCAGGTGATCATGACCCAGCTGCATGCGGGCGGGAAGTTCGACCAGAACTCCTACAAGGTATCCGGCGGATTGCACGGCGTGGGCGTTTCCGTGGTCAACGCCCTGTCGGAGAGGCTGGATCTCACGATCTGGCGTGGTGGCAGCGAGCATCGCATGACTTTCCATCATGGCGAACCAGCCGGTGATCTTGAGACTGCAGGCGACAGTCGCGGACGCACCGGCACGCAGGTGACCTTTCTGCCATCGTCGGAGACATTCACCCGGACCGAATTCGATTTCGCCGAACTGGAACGCCGTCTGCGCGAGATGGCTTTCCTGAATTCCGGCGTCAGGCTGACGCTGACCGACAATCGCGCCGGAGACCCCGGGTCGGTAGACCTGCATTATGAAGGCGGGATCGAAGCCTTTGTTGACTATCTCGACCGCAACAAGACCGCGCTGCACCCGAAACCGGTGACGATCATCGGTGAACGTGACGACATCAAGATCGAGATTTCTTTTCAATGGAACGACTCATACAATGAAACCGTATCGTGCTTCACCAACAACATTCGTCAGGATGATGGCGGCACCCATCTGGCTGGCTTCCGCGCGGCGCTGACACGACAGATTAACGGCTATGCCAACGAAAGCGGCATCGCCAAGAAAGAGAAGGTGACGATCATCGGCGACGATGCGCGGGAAGGGCTGACGTGCATCCTGTCGGTCAAGGCGCCCGATCCCAAATTCTCGTCTCAGACCAAGGACAAGCTGGTATCGTCCGAAGTTCGGCCGGCGGTCGAAGGGCTGGTGAACGAGAGGCTGGCGCAGTGGCTGGAGGAAAATCCGCAAGACGCCAAGCGGGTGATCCGGAAGATCGTCGAAGCCGCCATTGCCCGAGAGGCCGGACGCAAGGCCCGGGAGCTGACGCGCCGGAATGGCGCGTTCGATATCGGCTCGTTGCCCGGCAAGCTGGCGGATTGTCAGGAGCGGGATCCAGCTCTCTCGGAACTGTTCATCGTCGAGGGTGATTCCGCTGGCGGCTCCGCCAAGCAAGGCCGCGACCGACGTTTTCAGGCGATTCTGCCCTTGCGCGGCAAGATCATGAATGTCGAGCGGGCGCGGGAAGACAAGATGTTGTCGTCCCAGGAAATCGGCACCTTGATCGCGGCGCTCGGCGCGGGCATCGGCCGGGACGAGTTCGCCGTCGACAAGCTGCGTTACCACAAGGTCATCATCATGACCGATGCGGATGTTGACGGCTCGCACATCCGCACGCTGTTGCTGACGTTCTTCTATCGCCAGATGCCGGAACTGATTGACCGCGGGTATCTTTTCATTGCCCAGTCGCCGCTGTTCAAGGCAAAGCGCGGCCGGTCCGAAGTCTACCTCAAAGACGACCGCGCCCTGAACAGGTATCTGATCGACGTCGCTCTCGACGAGGCGGCGCTGATCTTGCACGATGGCGTAGCCATCGCGGGCGACGACTTGCGTGAGCGGGTGAAGCAGGCCCACGAAATCAAGACATTGATCCAGCGCTTGCTCCATCACACGGCCGACTCGGGCATACTGGAACAGGCTGCGATTGCCGGTGCGCTGAAACCGGCCATCGTGGAAAGTCGGCAACAACTCCAGCAAGCGGCCGCCGATGTCGCCACCCGACTGGACACGCTGGCGCCCAGGCACGAGCGTGGCTGGGCAGGCGCGGTCTCGGAAGATGGTGGGCTGCGTTTCGAGAGGCAGGTTCGCGACGTCGTAGAGAAGCACGCCATCCCGCCCGGCATCCTGCGTAGCGCCCAGGCCCGGCAGATTGACGCCGAAGTGGGCCGGATGCAGGAGCTCTACACCCGCCCCGCGACCTTCCGCGTGAAGGAGACGGAATATCAGGTCACGGGTCCCGTCGCCCTGTTTGACACCGTTGTCGCGACAGGGCGAAAAGGAATGTCGATCCAGCGCTACAAGGGACTGGGTGAGATGAATCCCGACCAACTGTGGGAAACCACTCTGGACCCTGGCGCCCGGACAATGTTGCAGGTCAGAGTCGAGCACCTGAACGAGGCGGGCAAGCTGTTCGAAACCCTGATGGGCAATGTCGTCGAACCGCGCCGGGAGTTCATCCAGGCCCACGCACTGGAAGTGGCTAACCTCGATGTCTGATTCCTGCCTCCGACAGTCGACGCCAGACACCGAAGAACACCCCCGTTGACGATCGCCTGATCCTCGTTCTCGACGACCGGCGGCGACCAGGGCCCGGTCACAACTCTCGGCGGCATGGTCGTGTTCTGCAAGATGGGGCTGGGGCTGGAATTATTTATCTGGGAACAGGCGTTCGGGCTGCTCGACTGGCTGACCGTGCGGAAATAGTCATCCGGACATGAAGTAGCGACCATTGTTATGATGTCGATCCGGTTATGGGCACGGCGGTCATTGCGATGTCACGCGGCATGGGGCGCCCTTTGGCGGCGCTGGTCTTGAGCTACGCGCCGGTCCGAACAACAAGGCGGTGGCGGCCGAGTCTGACATTCATGAGCACACGGTGGGGAGGTGGCGCTGGCGTTTCGTCAAGGACCGCATTAAGGGCCTGTTGGACGAGCCCCGGCCAGCCGCGGACCTTCGCGGACGAGAAGAGCCAGATCCAGGCGCTCGACCGCACTCAGCCGGTGCTGCCCGGCGCCCCGAGCGGCGGATCGGCACCGCCTGACTGTTCGCCGCGATCGACATGGCCGTCGGTGCTGTGATCGGCAAATACCATCGCCGCCTGTTTCATCTGATCCTGCCGCAGGGCGGCGGCGCAGCACCCAACGAAAACGGCCCGGCAGTTTCCCACCGGGCCGCTTGTTCCGGTCAAGGCGTCTGGACCCTACTCACGGTTGCCAAACAAGCTGAGCAACAGGATGAACAGGTTGATGAAATCCAGATAGAGCTGCAAGGCGCCCATGATGGCCTTTCGGGTCGCCACGGCGGCACCGTCAGCAGCCGAGTACATCGACTTGATGCGCTGAGTATCATAGGCCGTGAGGCCAACAAAGACCAGCACACCGATCACCGAAATGGCGAAATGCAGCGCCGGACTCTGCAGGAAGATGTTCACCACCATGGCGATGATGACACCGATCAGCCCCATCATCAGGAACGAACCCCACTTGGTGAGGTCGCGTTTGGTTGTATAGCCATACAGACTCATCGCGCCGAAGGTGCCGGCGGTCATGAAGAATACCTTGGCGATGCTCATCGACGTGTAGACGGCCACTATCGGCGCCAGAGAAAGGCCCATCATGCCGGCGTATACCCAGAAGAGCGTCTGAGCCGTGGAAGGGTTCATGGTGTGGATGCGCGAAGCGAACACCCAAACAAACAGCAGCGGCGCAAACAGCGCGACCCAGCCCAGGGGCTGCAGCTGCGCATACGTGCGTCCAGCCACCTCGACCTCGGCATAAAAGATCTGGGAAATCGCTGGTACCTGAATCACAGCGAACGCCACGGCGCCCGTCATGATCAGGCCAACGGTCATGTAGTTGTAGACCTTGAGCATGTATGCTCGAAGACCTTCATCGTAAGCAACGGCCTGCTCGGCACCGCTGACGACGCCACCCTGATAACGCGGATCCATGATTTACAGAGCCCCTTTTTGTTGAGACATTGAAACCCGTGCTGTAATTTGGGCGACAGAAAAAAAAAATCAACATTTAATGGCGCGTCGAACCGTTCCTTTCATGCCGAAACTCCGAGCAAGCTTCCTCGCGCGATTTTTCTGACGGCAACGGGACTTCATGAGAGGACAGATCATTCGTTGCGCAACAGTGTCGCCGGCTTGTGGCGCATCGCGCGCCAGGTGCCGATGAAGCCGAATATCAGCATGACCATCAGACACAACAAGGCGGTGCCGATCGCGGTGCCGGGGAGAGGAATCCAGGGAGAGCGCATCGCCTGGGTCAGGACGACCCACGCGATGATACCGCCCAACAACGCCGCGATTACCGACGCGACAAGGCCCAGCAAGCCGTACTCCAGCAGAAACGCCCGCAGCAAGCGCCAGCGGGTTGCACCCAGAACTTTCAGCACGGTGGCGTCATACACCCGGCGCTGATGGCCGGCGGCAATGGCCCCGGCCAGTACCAGCAGGCCTGCGAAGATCGTCACCAAGGCCGTCGATCGCAAGGCGGCGGCGATATTTTCCAGGATGCCGGCGGCGGCAGCAAGGGCGTCGCGTACGCGAATGCCGGAGACGTTCGGCAACGCTTTGTTAACCTTGCCCAGAAGACGGGTTTCCGCTTCCGGATTGACGTAGACGGCCGCGATATGGCTGTGCGGTGCAGATTCCAGCGTCCCCGGCGCGAAGATGACGGAAAAGTTCATCGCCATCGTTCGCCACCTGATACGGCGCAGGTTGCCCACCGTCGCCGTGATTTCGCGGCCCAGCACGTTGAGCGTGATCGTATCGCCCACCGCAAGACCCATGCCCGTGGCTAATTCGGCATCGAACGACACAAGCGGCGGGCCGCCGTAGTTCGCAGGCCACCACGAGCCGGCGGTCAACACAGACCCCCGAGGCATCGTCGCGGCATAGGTCAGGCCGCGTTCGTTCCGGAGGGCCCAGCGGACGTTCTGATCAACGGCGGCCTCGGCAACCGGGATGCCGTTCAGCCTCACGATTCGCGCGCGAACCATCGGCATCCGCGTTACCCGGGAGACACCGCCAGTAGTCTTCACGGCCCGGTCGAATGACGCCACCTGGTGCGGCAGGATGTCGATGAAGAAGAAGGCCGGCGCGGAATCCGGCATCTGGCGTCTCACCTGGTCCGCCAGATTGCCCTGGATCTGCGCGATGGCGACCAGGATCGTCGCGCCCAGTCCCAGCGACAAGATCACGCTCACGGTCGGGGCACCCGGTCGATGGATGTTGGCCAGCGCCAGGCGCATGTGCGGTCCCCGCAAAATGCCGCGTTTCGACTCCGACAGACGGGCAGCCGTCCGCGCTATCAGCCGGGCCATGACCCAGAAAAACAGGAATGCCCCGGCGCAGGCAGCGATGAAGATCAAGGCCAGGAGCCTGTCGGTCGCCGTCACGATGGCCAGCGCGGAAAGCGCGCCGATCAGGCACGCCGTCGCCAGCATGTACACCCGACGGGGCCTGCCTTCCACTGCGGTAACCATCTGACGAAACAGCATCGCGGGTGGTATTTCGCGCGCCCTCGCCACTGACCACAGTGAAAAGGCCAGTGCTGTCAGGAGCCCGAACAGCGCCGCCACAATCAACGGCCCGGCATAGAGATCAAGGCGCACGGAAACTGGCAGCATGCCCTCGATCGTTCCCGCCAGCATTGCCGGCAAGACGCCGCCAACAACCAGACCGATCAGAATACCGATCGCCGCCAGCGCCAGAACCTGAAGCAGATAGGTCAAGAAAACAAGACGAGCCGGCGCGCCAAGGCACTTGAGGGTGGCGATGGTTGCGGCCCGACCAGCCAGCCAGGCGCGCACGCCATTGGCGACGCCCAGCCCGCCAACGAGCAGCGCGGTCAGGCCAACCATGGTCAGATACAAGGTGATCTGGGCCAGAAATTGCTGCGCGCCCGGTGTCGCCTGGCCCAGCGACCGTATTCGCCACCCGGCCTTGGGAAGGTCGGCTTTCAGGCGGTCGGCAAAGGCCGACAGGTTCGCGCCGGGCGGCAGTTTCAAGCGATAGTGGAAATAGATCAGGCTGCCAGTCCGGACGAGACCGGTCGCCGCCAGCCCGACGTCACTGACCAGGACACGCGGGCCCAGGGTGAAAAGGCGCGTCCCGCGGTCAGGTTCCCGGGTGAGCAGTCCCCTGATCTCAAAAACCTGCTTGCCGACGCGCAGTCGGTCGCCAATGTTGACGCCCAGCCGAAGCGGTAGCGCGCGATCGACCAAGGCGCCCGGTACGCTCTCCTTCTCGGCCAGCAATTGTGCCAGACCAGCGTGGGAAACCGGCTTTCCGTCAACCTGTGGCGCGCCATACAGAGGCCAGCGGCCATCGACTCCCTTCAATTCAACCAGCACCCGTCGACGCCTCTCGGCGTCGGCCTCCGTCGTGTAGGCCATGCCGCGCAGGTTGGCGGCGCGTGAAACGATGGCGTTCCGCCGCAGCCAAGCCTTTTCTTCCGGTTTGGCGTCTCGGTGAATCAGCCGCACTTCCATGTCGCCGCCCAGGATCTTGCGGGCGTCGGCTCGCAGGCCCTCGCGAACTGCCGTGCCAAGCGAGCCGATTCCCGCAATGGCCGCGACACCCAGAGCCAGACAGGCCAGAAAGATGCGGAACCCGCTGATCCCGGCACGCAGTTCGCGGCGCGCCAATCGAGCTGCCATCCGCAGATCCGCGGTGAAACTGCTCATTCGGCGGCCGCCGCGGTTGCCAGTCTCGGGTCGACAATCTGGCCATCAGCCATCCTGATCACCCGGTCGCAGCGCTCGGCAAGCCTCGGCTCGTGCGTGATCAGCAAGAGGGTCATGTCCAGACGGTCCCGCATCTGAAACAGCAGATCCATGACCGCCTGCCCGGTGTCGCCGTCGAGGTTCCCGGTCGGCTCATCCGCCAGCAACAGGCGTGGCCGCGCGGCACAGGCGCGCGCCAAGGCGACACGCTGTTGCTCGCCGCCTGAAAGCTGCGCGGGATAATGGGTCAGCCGGTGGGACAGACCAACCTGGGCCAGCCCTTCTCCGGCAAGATTGAACGCATCTCGCCGGCCAACGAATTCAAGCGGCAACGCAACGTTTTCCAGTGCGGTCATGGTGGGTACGAGATGAAAGTTCTGGAAGACGATCCCGATATTGTCGCGCCGAAACAGGGCCAGCGCATCCTCGTCCATGGAAGTCAAATCGTGGCCGGCAATCTCGATACGGCCGTCGCTCGCGCGTTCCAGACCAGCCAGCACCATCATCATGGTAGACTTGCCGGAACCGGACGGACCGACGACTGCAACCGCCTCGCTCGATCCCAGCGTCAGGTCGACTCCGCGCAGGATGTGCACTTCCCCCGCCAGACTGGGCAGACGAACGTGGATGTTCGAAAGGGAGATCATCAATCCGCCCTGTACGCCTTGCAAGTTCAATGCGTTGGTTATGGAATCCCGGCGCCTCAAACCCCAGATACGACGTATCGCGCGGAACAAGCCGACGCGTCAGCATCTTCATGGATTCATTCATGGCATATGTGCATACCCGCCGCCAGATCAACCGTCTTGCGTTTGCGCTGGCGCTTCTGTGGAGCGTGATCGGGGCCGCATCGGTCGAGGCGGCCACCCGCAAGCTGATGGTGCTGGGCGACAGCCTTGGTGCGGGGTTTGGGCTGCCGACAGAGCAGGGCTTCGTAGCTCAGTTGGAAAGGGCGCTGCGCGCCCGCGGTTACGACATCACGGTCATGAACGGCAGTATCTCTGGCGACACCACCGCAGGCGGCCGTGCGCGTCTGGCCTGGGCGCTTGTGTCAAGACCGGATTTCGTGATCGTCGAACTGGGCGGGAATGACGGGCTCCGGGGCCTGGATCCGGCCCAGACCCGCGCCAACCTGGATGCCATCCTCAAGCGCCTCAAGGAAGAACGAATTCCAGCGCTTCTGGCCGGAATGCTGGCGCCGCGCAACCTGGGACCGGTTTATGAAAGAAAATTCAACAGCGTCTACGCGGAACTGGCTGATCGGTATGGCGCCATCCTGTATCCCTTCTTCCTTGATGGCGTGGCGCTGGACCCCAAACTGAACCAGCGGGACCTTATTCATCCCAACGCCAAGGGCGTTGCCGTGATCGTCGAGCGCCTCCTGCCTTACGTCGAACGCCTGGTGGCCAGAACCGACGGCTGAGCTCTTTCCTTTCCCGGCGTTCGGGGATATGAGGCGATTCCGTTCGTGTCGAAGCCTGACCTGCTCCCATGATTCGCCTGTTTGTTGGACTGAAGCTTCCTGACGACCTTCGCGATGTGCTGTCCATCATGGAGCGCGGCATTCCAGGGGCGCGTTGGGTGGCTTCAGACAATTTCCATGTTACCTTGCGCTTCATCGGCGATGTGGCCGAACACGAGGCGGAGGACATTGACAGCTCGCTTCGCGCTATTCGCGCCAGAAACTTTCCGCTGACGCTAACGGGGGTTGGCCATTTCGGCAAATTGCGCAGCGCCCGTTCGATCTGGACCGGCGTCCACGCGAACCCGGCGCTCAAGCATTTGCAGGCAAAGGTGGAATCGGCGATCGTACGCGCGGGATTTGCGACTGAGAAACGCCGTTTCAAGCCGCATGTCACCCTGGCGCGCATCAAGGGGGAAACGGGGCATCACCTGGCGAACTTCCTTTCGGAGCACGGCGATTTTCGCGCCCCGCCGTTTCCGGTCACGGCCTTTCATTTGTATCAGAGTCACCTGGGCCGCAACGGCGCAGCCTACGAGATGCTCTGTTCCTACCCTCTCGAGTAGGGTCGGCCTAATCCTGTCGGCGAGAGATATCGCATCTGTGAACAGCAGAGGCGACAAGCATACGGGCGGCATCAAGGCCTCGATCCGGTAACGCAGTATTCGGCGCAGTTGCGTTGACAACACGAAAAGCGAACTCAAGCCGCTGCATGGCGCAATCGTGTAAATGACCGGCAACCCGGGCGGACTTCACGAAGCGCCGACGCAAGATACTCCTTTACCGCCTGCAGACTGATTCGCAAATACTCCCCGCTCTCGCCAGCTTCCTGCATCCGCTGGCGGGAGATGGCGTGGCCCGGAGCGGCCTCGAAACACGCCCGAACCAAAACGTTCGTGTCAAGAAACGTCCCAGCTCAGGAACCACCGGATATTGCGGGCCAGAATTCGTCCAGATCGAACGGCTTGCTCACGTTCAATGCATCGGGGGCGGCTTGTTCGCTCCCGACCCGTCCGAACGTCAGCGTTTCCACGTCTAGGTCAACATCTCGCCTTCCAGCCCGTAGCCTCAGGAACAGGTTCCAAAAGGCTGCCGACCGAAGCAATGTCCTCCGCGGGTCTCTTTCCCGAAAGCGCCTCATCCAGAGCGGCATGCGTTAACGTCGACTGGCTCGATATCCGAGGCGCTGCAGCGTCAGGCGTCAATGACAAGGTTTGCCATGCTTGCGTGCGCGCCCAACCTGCCATAGCTCTGTGCCGTTGAAAGCACAGGAAAGGACCACGCATCATGGACCGTTGCCGGATTGCCGTTCTGGGCTGCAGCGGCCGGATGGGTCAAATGCTTGTCCGGGAAATTGTCGCTTCCGCCGACTGCACCCTTACCGCCGCTACCGAGGGATCGGGAAACGCCGCGCTGGGCAAGGATGCCGGCGTGCTGGCGAGGCTGGATCCTGTCGGGGTTCATGTCATCGAAGGCGCGTACGCGGCTGCACAGGCTGCCGATGTCCTAATCGATTTCACTGTCCCCACGGCGTCCGTTGCACATGCTGCGGTGGCCGCGGAAACCGGGAAAGCCCTGGTGTTGGGTACGACCGGACTGGACGAAGCCCAGACGGCGGCGGTGCACCAGGCCGCCACCAAGGCGCCAATCCTGTGGGCGCCGAACATGAGCATGGGTGTCAATCTGCTGTTCACGGTCACGGAACAGATTGCACGGACCCTCAATGACGAGTGGGACGTCGACATCTTCGAGATGCATCACAAACACAAGGTCGACGCCCCTTCCGGCACCGCACTCGGCTTTGGTCGAGCAGCCGCCAGGGGACGTGGCGTGGATCTGGACAAAGTGGCCGATCGTGGGCGTGACGGAATCAGTGGTGCGCGGCGACAGGGCGACATCGGCTTCGCCGTTCTGCGCGGAGGCAACGTGGCGGGCGAACACACGGTCGTGTTCGCCACAGAGGACGAGCGGGTGGAACTGACGCACAAGGCGGGAGGCCGGGCGATTTTCGCTCGGGGCGCTGTCCGGGCCGCCTGCTGGATCGCTGGCAAGACGGCCGGCCTCTATGGCATGGCCGACGTTCTGGGAATGGACTGAGGGATCGGCTTCGCCGGCCGTACCTCCAACCGATCAGGCGAGCGCGCCGCGAAGCTGGCAGAGGGCGTCTTCCAGAGCATCCGCCATCTCGCCGCGTTCATCCGGCGACAGAAACGCCCCGACTACCAGAGATTGCCCATGAGAAGACAGGACAAGCCGGCTTTCATGCTCCACCGGTCGAGGTATCGACACCCTGACCCACCAGGGCCTGGAGGGTCCAATGCTGGCTACGACATCCGCGTCACATCCAGGCGGTCGCGAGTCATGCGCAGATTCTCGAGCAGGTTACCGCTGCGGTAGCTTGCCCGGAAGGTCAGCCAGAACAGCAGGACATCAAGTCCGAAAAACCAGGAACCGGCAAAGCGCCGATGGATACGAAAGCCGTGCCGACAACGAGGGAAAACGTTACGAGGACTCCCATCAGCCAATAGAAGCAGCGCGGGCTGAGGCTGCAGTTCGGGCGATGTGCTCATACTGGAATGACCGGTATCCCGACATTCTGATCGGGTTGGAGTATAACACACTGATCTCAGAAGGGGTAATCGCTGATTTCAGATGTTTTCAACTTCAGGTCGACGTGGATCCTTCTGATCGGAAAATGTGCCGCCTTAATACTTGCGTAACCGGGCGCGGCATCTCCATCGCCTACGTCTGATGAGCGTCCGCGGCGGCAAAGGCGGCCAAGTTGATAAGGTCGCTGACTGTCGAGCCCATCAGGACAATCTGCACTGGCTTTTCAAGGCCCAACATGATGGGGCCGATCGCCGTTCCGCCACCCAGTTTCTGCAACAGCTTGGCCGAGATGTTGGCCGCGTCCAGAGCTGGCATCACCAGCACATTGGCCGGCCCGGTCAGCTTGCAGAACGGATAAAGCTCCATCAGCATCGGATCAAGCGCGACGTCCGCCGACATGTCGCCGTCATATTCGAAATCCGGGCGCCGCGAATCCAGCAGGTCGACGGCATCGCGAATCCGATCGCTGCGCTCCGTCATTGGGTTGCCGAAGTTCGAGTGGGAGAGAAAGGCTACTCGCGGCTCGTGTCCCAGATCACGCGCCTTGGCGGCCGCTTGCTCCGCGATATCCGCCAGCATGTCCGCTGTCGGTTCCTCATTGACGCTTGAATCGGCGATGAAGACCGTCCGTCCGCGGGTGACGATCATCGTCATCCCGAAAACACGCGCGCCTTGCTGATTGTCGATAACGTGCCGGACCTGCTCATAGCTGACCGCAAACCGTCGGGTGAGTCCGGTAATCATGGCCTCGACCTCGCCGCTGGCGACCAGGCAAGCTGCGTAGACGTTGCGATCCTGATTGACCATGCGCTGACAATCGCGGAACAACCAGCCTTCGCGCTGCTTGCGCTCGTATAGCAATTCGGCGAAACCCCGGTTTTTGGCCGACCTGCGGGCGTGCTGGATCTCGACGCCAGCTGGCAGTTCCAGCCCGGCATCGTCGATCGCCTTCTGGATCGGCTCGTCCCGGCCGACCAGTACCGCCGTACCATACCCCGAATTCACATAGGCAATGGCGGCCCGAATCGCACGTTCTTCCTCTCCTTCGGCGAACACCATCTTCTTCGGATTGGCCTGAACCTGATCTATGACCCGTTGCAGCGACGAAGCGGTAGGGTCGAGCCGTCCTCGAAGCTGTTGGCGATAACCGTCTTCATCGATGATCGGCCTGCGGGCCACGCCACTTTCGATGGCTGCCTTGGCGACCGCACAAGGCACTTTCTCAATCAGGCGAGGATCGAAAGGCACTGGGATCAGATAGTCGGGGCCGTAGCGCAGGCGCCGACCGGAATAGGCGGCGTCGACTTCGTCGGGAACGTCTTCTCGGGCCAGCTTGGCCAGCGCCTCGACCGCTGCAATCTTCATGGCATCGTTGATGGTCGATGCCCTTACGTCCAAGGCGCCACGAAAGATATAAGGGAACCCCAGCACGTTGTTGACCTGATTAGGATAGTCCGACCGCCCGGTGGCGACGATCGCGTCGGCCCGGATCGCCTGCACCTCTTCGGGTAGAATTTCCGGGTCGGGATTGGCCAAGGCGAAGACGATAGGCTTTTTCCCCATCGACGTGATCATGTCCTGCGTGAACGCGCCTTTGACCGACAGGCCGACTGCCACGTCAGCTCCTTTCAGGGCGTCTTCCAGCGTCCGGTCGCTGGTCTTGACGGCATGGGCTGACTTCCACTGATTCATGCCCTGCTCGCGGCCCTGGTAAATCACGCCGCGTGTGTCGCACATGACGACATGGTCACTCGGCACGCCCATGGCCTTGATCAGTTCGGCACAGGCGACACCACTTGCACCCGCTCCGTTGATGACGACCTTCGAGGCGCTGGTCGAACGGTTGGTCAGTTCCAGCGCGTTGATCATGCCGGCTGCCATGATGATGGCTGTACCATGCTGATCGTCGTGGAAAACAGGGATGTCCAGCAACTCGCGCAACTGCTGTTCGATGATGAAACAGTCAGGCGCTCTGATATCTTCCAGGTTGATGCCGCCAAAACTCGGACCTAGGTAACGCACGCAATTGACGAACCTGTCGACATCCTCGGTACTGACTTCCAAGTCTATCGAATCAACGTCTGCAAACCGCTTGAACAAGACAGCCTTGCCTTCCATGACCGGCTTTGACGCCAAGGCACCCAGATTGCCCAAGCCCAGAATCGCAGTGCCGTTGGAGATCACCGCCACCATGTTGCCGCGAGCGGTGTAGTCGTAGGCGGCGGATTCGTCCGCCGCGATGCGCAGGACCGGCGCGGCCACACCGGGCGAATAGGCCAGCGCCAGGTCACGCTGGGTGGTCAGCGGCTTGGTCGGCGTAATCTCGATTTTTCCTGGTCGCCCGGAGGCGTGGATCAAAAGTGCGTCGTCGTCAGTGACTTGTTCGGGCTCGGACATGGAAAACGGCTTGTTTGGAATGGCGATGATTTCGATGCGTTATAGGCGGCCCCGTCATTCCTGCACACCGCCGCGACCGTCACACCCTTTTGACAGGCTTCGGCAGCAATATGACTGTCGACAGCCAGCCGTCCACCGATAAAATTGGCAATCCTGTTTGGGCATGCCAATCGGACGTCGATGAATTCACACCCTCCGCCTCCCGACAAGTCCGGCCTGACTCCCATGCTCGCTCACTATCTGGAAGTCAAGGAGTCCCATCCCGATTGCCTGATCTTCTACCGGATGGGCGATTTCTACGAGCTGTTTTTTGACGATGCCGTCGCCGCGGCCGGAGCGCTGGACATCACGCTGACCAAACGTGGCAAGCAGGCGGGACAGGACGTGCCCATGTGCGGCGTACCGGTCCATACGGCCGACAGCTATCTTGCGCGGCTGATCCGCGCCGGGTTCAAGGTTGCTGTCTGCGAACAGATGGAAGACCCCGCAAGAGCCAGGAAACGAGGCTCCAAAGTCCTCGTCAGGCGCGATGTCATTCGCGTGGTGACGCCAGGGACCCTGACGGAAGACACGCTGCTGGATGCTCGCATGCACAGCTTTCTGGCTGCCGTGGCGGCAGTTGGCGGCGAACTCGGCCTGGCTTGGCTGGACATGACAACCGGAGATTTCGCGATGCAGCCCGTGGCCGCGCGCGAACTCGGCGCCGCGCTGGCGCGGCTGGAGCCAGCGGAAATCTTGGTGCCGGACAGCCTCGTCGACCAGGCACTCCTGTCCGAAGTGTTTGCCGAGTGGCGAGATCTGCTGACGGTCCAGCCTAGCGGCCGGTTCGATAGCACAAACGCGGCCAATCAGCTGAAATCTCATTTCGCCGTTGACAGCCTGGACGCCTTCGGCGCGTTCGGACGCAGCGAGACCGCGGCGGCCGGAGCCTTGCTGGATTATGTACACCTTACCCAATGCGGCCGCGCCCCGCGCCTGAACCGACCGGTGCGGCAAACCGGTGACGGCACGATGGAGATCGATGCCGCAACCCGACGCAATCTGGAATTGACGCAGACGCTGACGGGCGAGAGGAAGGGTAGCCTGCTGAGCATTGTGGACCGGACAGTGACCGGACCGGGCGCCCGGATGCTGGCGGCACGAATCGCGGCGCCCTTGACCAACATCCAGTCGATTGAATCTCGTCTCAGACTCGTTGCCTTCTTTCGGAACGATCCCGTCGCGCGCGATGGCGTTCGCGACCTGCTTTGCCAGACGCCGGATGCTGAGCGGGCCTTGTCTCGATTGACTCTGAAACGTGCCGGTCCCCGTGACTTGGCTGCCATTCGCGAGACGCTGGCGGCAACGGTGCCGCTTGTGATCACGCTGTCAGCATCGTCGCTGGCCGATCTACCGGAACTGGCAACGCTGAAACAGCAGATCGGCCAACACGACTGTCTCGTCGATCATCTGACCCGCGCACTGGACGAGGACCTCCCGCTTCAAAGCCGGGATGGCGGATTCATAGCGCCGGGTTATTCAGAGGCGCTGGACGAACAGGTCGCGCTGAAGAAGGGCGGAAAGGGTCTGATCGTCCGCATGGAAACAGATTATCGGGAGGAGACGGGTATCGCCTCCCTGAAGATCAAGCACAACAATGTCCTAGGCTACTTCATTGAAGTCACGACGGCGCAGTCCGACAAGATGCCCGCCGGTCCGGAGAGCCCGTTCATCCATCGCCAGACGATGGCGAGCGCCACCCGGTATACGACCATCAAGCTGTCCAGTCTCGAATCCGACCTTGCCCGGGCCACCGACCGGGCGCTCGCCATTGAACTCGCTCTGTTCGACGCGTTGACGGCGGAGGTCCTGGATCAGGCCGATGCCATCGCGCGGGCAGCCAATGCGTTGGCTGTCCTGGATGTCAGCGCCGGTCTGGCGGCGCTTGCCGCCGACGGCGATTGGTGCCGTCCCATCATGGCTGAAGATATCCGCTTCGCCGTTACCTGTGGTCGCCATCCGACCGTCGAGTCGATGCAGTCGGATACGCTGTTCGTCCCTAATGATTGCGACCTTGGCCAGGATCGGAACCTTTGGTTGCTGACCGGGCCCAACATGGCCGGGAAAAGTACCTTTCTGCGCCAGAACGCTTTGATTGCCATCCTCGCCCAAGCGGGCAGCTATGTACCGGCAGCTGCCGCCGAGATCGGCCTCGTGGACAAGCTCTTCTCCCGCGTCGGCGCAGCGGACGACCTGGCTCGCGGCCGATCGACCTTCATGGTGGAAATGGTGGAGACCGCCGCAATCCTGAACCAGGCAACGCCCCGGTCGCTGGTCATTCTGGACGAGATCGGCCGCGGGACGGCGACATTCGACGGCCTGGCGATCGCTTGGGCCACGGTCGAGCATCTGCATGAAGTCTTGGGATGTCGCGCCCTGTTTGCAACGCACTATCACGAACTGACCGCTCTGGCGGCACAACTGCACCGCCTGTCCTGTCACACGATGCGGGTCAAGGAGTGGCAGGACGAAATCGTCTTTCTGCACGAGGTGGCACCTGGCAATGCGGAAGCCAGCTACGGCATTCATGTCGCGAAGCTCGCCGGCCTGCCGCAAGCGGTCATCTCCCGGGCCGAAGAAGTACTGGCAACGCTCGAAGCCGACGAGCAAGGGGCGAACGTCAAGCGTCTCACCGACGACCTGCCATTGTTCAGCGCGAGTCTGTCACAAAAATCGGATTCGGCGCCTGCTGTTGCGCTTTCACTGGCAGAGCAGCTGCTCGCTGATGCCACTCCCGACGAACTCACGCCGCGTGAAGCGCTGGAACTGGTCTATAAAATGAAGGCGTTGAGCGAGAGCTAGCCCAGCAAACTCATAACCTGAAGGTCACAGGTTCAAATCCTGCCCCCGCAACCACTCCAGGGCATTGACATAAATTGCTTTTCTGGCATTTCATCCGCACCCGGAAAGCAATAAGCCTTCATTTTGGCAAACCATCGGTAAACATTCGGAATCAACATCCTGTCGCCTCAGGACATCAGCCCTTCAAGAGTGGGTAATCGTAATTTCGGCTCTCGGGGAATGATGAGACGTTTATCCGCTTGTTGGAACGCTCGCGGAACCTCACCGGCCGCCGCGACGCCTTCCCTTCGAGACCGTGCGCGACGCGGCGGCGGAGCAGTACCGCATCGTCACCGGCAACACCTGGCGGCCCCGGCGCGGGTCGCACACGAGCCAGACCGGCAAGCTGCCCTCGGCCGCCATCGCCGGCGGCAAGGACGTCGCCGACCCGGCGGCGGTGATCGCCCGGCTCGACAAGGCCCGCGAGAAGTACGCCGACATGGTGCTGGTCCACGGCGGCGGTCCCGGCGTCGAGAAGATCGCCGCACGCTGGGCCGAGACCAACGGCATCGACCAGGTCGTCTGTAAGCCGGACTGGGAGCGCCACGGGCGCGCCGCCCCGTTCCGCCGCAACGACGAACTGCTGAACCTCCTGCCGAAGGGCGTCATCGCCTTCCCCGGGTCCGGCATCACCGACAATCTGGTGGACAAAGCCAAGTCCCTCGGCATCCCGGTGTGCCGCGCGGCCTAGGCCGCGCCTCCACGGGCCACGCCGTCATCCTCGCGGGCGCTTCGCGCCACGCTCGCGGCCTCGCTCCGCTCGCCGGGCTCCGGCTCCGTCGATCGCTGGCGCTCACGCGCCGCGATGAACTCCCTCCCTATCGCCTTCGTTGAACAGCCGGGCGGCCATCGCAAAATCTTCTTCCTCCCCATGATGGGTGTCCGGGATGGACCGCCGCGAAACCCCGGCCCCCGCCGCGCCACCGGTAGCGGCGGCCTCCCGCGGAAACGCTTCAAATCCCCATTTTTCAGGCGGTCCGCCTGATATCCCCCAGCATATGTTCCTTTTTTGTTCTTATCAACGGACGTATTTGCGGTTAGTTTCCTTCTCACACTTGTGCTAGCTGGCGCTAGCGGAGGTCAAGGCAGGGACGGAACTGGCGGGTTCCCTGGTGACACGACCGCTTCTCCAGGGATGGCCGGGACCAAACAACGTCAATCAGCCCCATGTTGCGAAGATGATCTCGGTTCCGGGTCCGATCGCGTGGCCGATGCCGCCGATACCGCCAAGGTATCCGCCATGGAGGAGTTCTCAGGATGGTAGCGACGATCGCGCAGATGGCCTCGGCCGAGTATTACCTGGAGAGCCAGCGCTCTTATCGGCATCCGAACGAGTACTACACGGCGGGCGAGGAGCCCGACGGGACGTGGTTCAATCCGCACGGACTGTTCGGCCTGGAGGACGGCGGCAGGATCGACAGCGCGCACTTCCAGCGCCTTTACAACGGCTTCGATCCCGCAGACGGGGGCAAGCTGGTGCAGCGGGCGGGCAGCGCCATGCGCTCTCCAGGGATCGATTTGACCTTCTCGGCGGACAAGAGCGTCTCGGCGCTCTGGGCCATCGCGGAGCCCGGCATGCGGTCCGCGATCGAGGACATGGCGGTGGCCGCCGCGCGGGCGGCCCTGGAGGACACGGTGCTCCGCCATTGCAGCTATACGCGCGTCGCCGGGAACGGCATCCAGCGCCCGACGGCGGCGGACCTCATGGGCGCCACGTTCCCCCACGGCACGAGCCGGGAGAACGACCCCCAGCTTCATGTTCATTGCACGATCCTGAACGTTGCGCGGACCCACGGCGACGGCAGGTACCGGGCGCACCACCAATATCCCGTGTACGGCTGGAAGAAGGCCGCGGGGGCATTGTTCCGGGCCTATCTCGCCTGGGACCTGCGGCGGAGCCTCGGCGTCAGGATGGAGCGGTACGGACGGAACGGCGCCTACACGCGGATACCGGGCTTACCGGAGGACCTGCTGTCCTTCTGGTCCAAACGCCGCAAGGCGATCGTCGCCAAGGCGGGAGAACTCGGTATCCCGGTGCGCGGCAACGCGGCGCGGCTGGCCGGCGTGAACAAGCTGACGCGGACCGCCAAGTCCCCCGGCAAGCCCCACGACAACGATCCCGAAGTCCGCCACCGGCGCTGGCGGGGAGAGGCCGGGGGTTTTGCCGAGCGCGAGGCGCTGATCGCCTCCGTCACCGGCAATGACGCGGAACTCCACCACGAAGAACTCCGCGCATTGACCGAGGACCTCGATGTGCTGCCGGGATATCTCGCCCGGGAGGAAGCGGTATTCCGCCGCCCGGACATGGTGGAGGCGGCGGCCATCGAGCGGGTGCGCCGCAACCCGGAGATCGAGGCCCTGGAATTGCCCAGGCCACGGCGGAATCAAATGCCGGCATGGTCCATACGGAGCGCTATTCGACGCGCCGCAACCTGGGCATGGAACAGGCGGTCCGGGACATGGCCGCCGATACCGGCCCAGGCCTGCCCGCGCCGGCGGTTCGGGCGAAGATAGCGGCCCTGCTGGAACGGGGCTATCCCCTGAGCAAGGAACAGATAGCGGCGATCCGCCATGCCACGGCCCGGGGAGCGCGGGTGGCGGTGATCGAGGACGCGGCAGGCTCGGGCAAGACCACGACGCTGCGCCCCATTACGGATCTTCATCGGGAGCACGGCTACGAGATCGTGCCCACGGCGGTGGCGTGGCGGACGGCGGTGGCCTTGGGCAACGATTGCGGGGCCCGGCCGGTCTGCGTCGACAAGCTCCTGAAGATGGCGGCGCGGGGGCAGATAGAGATCGGCAGGAACACGCTGATCGTGGTCGACGAGGCGGGGATGCTGTCGACCCGCCAGGCCCATCATGTTCTCCAGCTCTCGGAGCGCCACGGGGCGAAGGTGGTGTTCGCGGGCGACACCCGCCAGCAGCAGCCGGTGGAGGCGGGGCCGGGGCTGCGGTTGATCCGGGACGTCGCGGGGAGCGTCCGGGTGGACCGCATCCGGCGCCAGAAGGCGGACATGGAGGATGTCCTGGTCCATGTGCACGGGGAGACGCCGGAGGCGGCGCGGCTGCGGGCGGGAACGGCGGGGCCGGAGGAGCGGGACGCCGTCCTCGCCGGGTACGAGGCGATGGAGGACAAGCCTTCCTTCACGCCGTGGCAGGTGGAGGCGTCGGAGGCGCTGCGCGACGGCGACGCGGGGGGGCATCGAGGCATGGCGGAAGCGGGGGCGGTTCCATATCTGCCATGACGAGGAGAAGACCCTGACCCGGCTGGTGGACGACTGGGAGCGCCACGTGCGCACCGAGCCGGGGAAGTCGGCAATCGTCCTTGCGCGCACCCGGGCGGAGGCGCGGGCGCTGTCGTACCTGATGCGGGAGCGCGTTCTTAGGCGAGGGTCGGATATCAAACGCGCCGTCATCGAGGTCAGCCGGGACGTGGATGGGCGGGTGAGGGAGCCCCTGGAGATCGCCGTCGGCGACCGGCTGCGCATCGGCGCGACGCAGTGGGAGAAGCAGCTGTTCAACGGCACCGTGGTCACGGTGGAAGACTTCAAGGTTTTGCGCGGCGGGGCCGGGAGCGGGGAAAGAACGGGCCCTGAAGGTCCGGGCCCGGCGGCCGCGGCGGACCCAAAACCCGAAGCGCCGTCGGTTCTGATCACGGCGCGCACCGATGACGGGCGCCGTGTGAGGTTCCGTCACGACGAGATCCGCGACTACAAGGACAATATCCGTCTCGATTACGGCTATGCGCTGACCATCGCCTCGGCCCAGGGGCTGACCGTGGACCGGGCCTTCCTGCTGGCCAATGGGAGGCCCGCCCGGGAGACCATATATCCCGCCGCGACGCGGCACCGCGAGGCCCTCGACATCTACGTCAACCGGGCGCCGCTGGCATTCGACATCGCCGACAGCCGGGCCGACAACGACCGGGAAGTGCCGGTCACCGATTCCGAGATACGGGCCTATCTGGCCGAGCGCTGGTCGCGCTCCCGGCCCAAGGAGGCGGCGCTGGACTATATGGCCGATGGCTTATGGGAGGACCGGCGGGCGGGCGGCGGCGGACGGCAACGCGCTGGCCCGCATTACGCGGGATATTCGGCGCACCGCTCATCATTGGCGTCATGGCCATGCCGTGGCAGCCTTCGCCGACGGACGGCGCGAGGTCCTGGCGGCCTACGGCGAGCTGCGGGAGCGGACCCGCGCCGAGGGCGACGCCGCGGCTCTGGGTACCGCCTTCCGCGACACCCTCAACCGTCATGGCGCGCTGCTGAAACAGGCCGAGGCCTTCCGCGCCCGCCCGGCCGCGTTCGCCTCCCTGCTCGCGGAAAACGGCGGCATGGGACCCAAGGACCTCGACGCCTTCGAGGCGCTCCATGTCCGGGCAAGCCGCCACCGGCGCGCCGCCACCATGCGGCAGGTGCATCGGGTCAAGCAGGAGGCGGAGCAAGCGCCGGCACGGCACCCGGAGCCCCGCGTGAAAGCGGCGCGGACGCCGGAGGATGGCGCCGTCGCGCCAGAGCCCGGGAACACGGGACCGGGCAAGCCGCACTGGCGGAAACACCCGAACAGCGCGAGCGGCGGGCGCATGAAGAGATTTACGAGTTCTCCCGGCTGCGGGCGGCCGTGTATGACGCGCGCACCGACGAGGAAGCGCGGATCGCGCGGGAGGACTCGACGCCTATGTCCGCCGCGAGACCGCAAAGCGCGGAACGCCCGGGGAAAAGGAGAGCGAAATCCGCAACCGGTCCAGGGGCCTCGGCAGGAGTTTGTAGCCGTCTTACGGTTCAGCAAAATCCACGATCTCCCGCGACGGCCTCATCGGTAAAGAACTCGTAAAGCAGGAAATGTTCCGCCCGCAAGGCGCCATCCGCGAGGACGGCGAACTTCCGGCCCGACCGGCACGCCGCTGACTGGACCATCGCTCAGCTTCGCGAGCCAGCCCAGAGGACAGCCTCTCCGCGAAACGTGGTCTCATGGGATCGAGTGATTCGCCAGACAAAGTTCTGACCGCCTGGGAAATGCGATCAAAGAAACCGAATTGTCGGAAGGGCGGATTCAAGGGACCGCAATTCCACGTCGACGCACTATTCCAGTAGACGGCAATGGATTGAAGTACACTGCGGTTCCGTGTTCTATTTGGCTTGATAAGATATGCGGACCAGTATATACGTCCTAAGGACGTATATACTGGTCCGCATAGAAAATGGATACAAAGCAGCCAACGTTGGCGCTAAATCGTTATTCTGTTGAAATCCACGGGATCGTCCCTGAAGGGTTTCAGACAAAGTTCGACTTGACATACTTATTCTCACCCTGTATATGAGTCCTAAGGACTCATATACAGGGTGAGAAGT
>JAPOST010000160.1 GCA_026709535.1 Rhodospirillaceae bacterium | reverse complement strand
CCGCCAGATCTGATGCAGTTTTCGGAGGCCGGTGTTTTCCTTGCTAAAGAACGTGGTCTGATCCGGCGGCACAACGTGAAGAACATTCCCAACTTCGCGTCGATCCGAGATGCGTTCAATCTAGCGGACTCCTATTCTGCTGGCGTCGTCGATGCGATGCACACGATATACTACCACACAAAGCGCATATAGAAGGCCCCCGGTGCTTGGGCCGACATGTGGAAGGCAGATCTGAAGGATCAAGTGATGATCCCGCCAGTTACGTGGAACAGCGGGGTGCGTATGGTGACATCCGCAGCGCAAGTTGTCACCGGCAAACCACTTAAAGAAGCCCAGTATGAATGGGAAACGGGCATTGCCCACATGAGGAAGCTGAAGGCCAATGGCGCGGTTGCCTATACCGGCGCTCCGCAAGCGATCCAGTCGCTACAGAGTGGGCAGGTGCCGGTCGTTCCTTTTTACGGTATCTTCATCAACCCGCTGATCGACAAAGGCGCACCAATCCTGCCGTCAACAGCCTTGGCCGAAGGCAAGCACGGCGAGATCGTTGGTCTGAACATGCCGACCAATGCCAAGAATCGGGAACTCGCGGAAGTCTATATCAACCTCAGCCTGTCGAAAGAATTTCAATCAAAGATCGACAGTATTTTGCGGGCGCCAGCTGCCCACAAGGAGATATCCCCGTCAAATCGAACGTTGGAGTTGAATGGACCATCGAACAACATCGGCTATGCCGACTGGGCTTATCTTTCGAAAAACCGTTCCAAGATCACGGAAAAATGGAACGAAGTCTTCGGTTAGAGGCTGAATACAAGGCATAAATTATGGCAGGCGCGGCAACGGAAGCGACCATGCCAGGATCTGCAGGCGTGCCGGACCTTCACGGTCCGGCACCGAAGCGCCAGCGGTACTCGGGCAATCGGCTGCTAATGATCCTGTGCCTGCTTTTGCCGCTGCTGGGCTTCATGGCAGTCTTCTACGCTGCGCCGTTTATATATCTGACTCAGGAAAGCTTTCGCTCATGGGAGGGGGAGGATGTCGCGCAGGTCGAGCCCACGCTCGACTACTACATCAAGACATTTACCTCGTCGCGTACCAGCCGGGCATTTGTCCGGACTTTTCGGATATCCCTGATCTCCACGATTATCGCGCTGATCATCTGCTACCCGGTCGCCCTGCTGCTGATCCGAGCGGGACCAAAGGTTAGGGCTGGGATGTTGCTTGTGATCTTCATATCCTTGGCATCCAGCCTCATCGTCCGTAACTATGGCTGGCTGGTCGTACTGGCGGACCAAGGGCCGGTCAACCAGTTGCTCGTTGCTCTGGGCATCACCAAACGCGGCTTACGCATGGTCTATTCCGAGGGCGCGACCATCGTGGCCCTGATCCACTACATTATGCCCTTCGTCATCCTGCCGATATATGGATCGTTGCTTCGCATACCCGACAGCTATGGTGAGGCATCGGTCTCGCTGGGGGCCGGGCCGTGGATGACGCTGCGCAAGATCATCTTCCCCCTCTCCATGCCTGGGGTTTTTGGAGGCACAATTCTCAGCTTCGCCATTTGTATGAGTGCCTTCGTTACTCCGTTGATGCTGGGGTCGCCAGCAACGGCGATGATGTCCCAAGTCGCCGCTGAGCAACTCCTGGTCCAGCAGAATTTTCCCAAGGGATCGGCAATCGTCGTCATTCTGACTGTTTCAACATTTCTTGTGGTGGTCGCTTACGGCGTGATCGTGCGCCGGGTGATGAAAGTCGATGTCTGAAGATCGCCTCTTTCGGTATTTCATAACTTGGCTTGGCTGGGCGGCGATGCTTTTTCTAGTGTTCCCGGTGGTGCTCACCGTCGTCGTGTCGTTCAGCGGTTCCCAGTTCATTGAGTTCCCTCCAAAGTCCTTGTCCGTCGACTGGTACACCAACATCGCCAAAATCAATAAGATCGGGGAAGCGACGTTGCTCAGTCTGCTTATTGCGGCGTTAACCGGCCTGCTTACCGTTGCGATGGCCATTCCTGCTGCGCTGGCGCTCGCTAGATATGACTTTCCCTGTAAGGGAGCGATCTCGGCATTCCTGTTGTCGCCAGTCGCCGTACCGATGATCGCGATCGGTATTGCCATCCTGCAGTTCTTTATATGGACCGGCCTGCCATTCAACTGGTTGACGCTTCTGGTCGGGCATATGGTGCTGGTTAGCGCCTACCCGGTGCGAACGCTTATAGCGTCGCTGACACTTTCTAACCCCTCACTGGAGGAAGCGGCCGCATCACTTGGCGCAAGCCGTTGGACGGTCTTCAGGACCGTCACGCTATCGCAACTTACCCCAGGACTGATCAGCGGTTTCCTGTTCGCATTTCTGATCAGCTTCGACAACTATCCGATCAGCATCTTTCTGGTGCGCAGTGGCCTTACGACGATGCCGATTGAGGTATTCAACTACATCAGCCAGCAGCTTGATCCGACGCCAGCGGCATTCTCGACCATCTATATAATAATTGTCAGCGCGATCATTATCTTCGCCGAGCGGCGCTTTGGCGTGATCTCATTGTCGGTCAAGGGGTAGAGTATGGCGCGTGTCGATCTTGATCAGATCAGTTTTTCCGTCGGCGCGACAAAGATCCTGCAGGATGTCTCTCTAAACGTCACGAACGGAGAATTCCTGGCGCTGCTGGGGCCATCAGGCTGCGGGAAAACGACAACGTTGCGTTGCATAGCCGGTTTTGTGACGCCGACAAGCGGCAACGTTCGGATCAACGGAGAATCGGTTGTCAACCTGCGGCCCAACCGGCGCAATGTCGGACTAGTATTCCAGGACTATGCGCTGTTCCCGCACATGACGGTGCGCCAGAACATCGCTTACGGCCTGGAACGCCGGAATATCAGCAAAGCCGATATCGACAAACGCGCTAACGAAATGGTTTCCATCGTCCGCATGGAAGGATACGAGAAGCGTCGACCTAACGAACTGTCGGGCGGCCAGCGACAACGCGTAGCGCTAGCCCGGGCGCTGGTAATCAAGCCCGATGTGCTGTTGTTGGATGAACCCTTAGGCGCGCTGGACCGCCTGCTCCGCGAGCAAATGCAGATTGAACTGAAACGCATCCATCGCGAGCTGGAAATCACGACGATTATCGTGACCCACGACCAAGAAGAAGCCTTATCCCTCGCAGATCGGATTGCCGTGATGTTCGACGGGCGGATTGTCGAAATCGGGTCGCCGTCAATATTGTACGAACAGCCAGAAAACCGAGACGTGATGTCGTTTCTGGGGACATCAAACATCTACGCAGGTTCCGTGATTGCCGCTGGGAAAGGAGAAATTACCGTCGAGTGTGACGGGTTTTCCGTTCAAGCGCGGACAACCCAGGTGTCCTCCGTTGGCAATCGGACGTATATTGGCATTCGCCCAGAACACATCCGGATATCGATCACGCCGATCAACGACGAGCCGAATGTGGTTCACGGCTGGGTCGAAACGACGGTTTACAAAGGCACCCATCTAGAAATCTACGTTCGGACCAGTGCCGATGTGGGCTTCCTGGCGCGGGCGTCCGATGCTAGCCTCACGGAAGCTGGCAAAGCGGCTGTCGGTGATCCCGTATACATGACCTTCGATTCCAACCATGTGCTTGTATTCGAAGGGGAGGCGTAGCCGGCGTTTTACGCCGTTCGTCCTCTGTTGGAGGAGTATGACGCATGACTGGAGAACCGGATCATGTCACCCGCAGGATACACGATGTCGGTGGCCTTGACTTGGGACGGATCGACCGGTCGGAGCATCCATTGACAACCTTCGAACGGCGAACAGACGCCCTGATGATGCTGATGATCGGCCCAAATGGAATCTTTCGCGCCGATGCGCTGCGGCGGGCGATCGAGGCGTATAACGAAGCTGATTACATCAATCTCTCCTATTATGAAAAATGGGTGCGGGCTTTGCGGATTCTGCTGGTCGAACAAGGAGTTCTCACCGATGTTCAGATCAATGCAAAAATTGCCGAGTTGCGTGCAGCTGCCAAAGAGGATGCGTCATGATCAGGGCTAAATTTGCCGTGGGGGACCAAGTGACGGTGAATGCCCGTGACGCCCGCCATCACTGCCGGACACCCTACTATTTACGCGGCAGGACCGGCAAGATCGAAGCGATCCAGGGACGATATCGCGATCCGGAAAAACTTGCCTACCACCAGCCGGGCGTGCCGTTGCAGTATCTATACCGGGTCCGTTTCGATCAAGCGCATGTCTGGCACGATTATTCCGGCGCCATGAAAGATCGGTTGTTGGCGGATATCTTTGAGCACTGGTTGTCGAACTCGGACGACGAGAACTGAGCAATGCATGACGAACGCGATACCGGTCCCCACGTACACCATGATCATGTGCATGGTCCCGACGGACCGTCACCAGATGACCTGCCGTTAGATACGGAATGGGAGTTCTTGGAACGTGCACTGTCTCTCTTACTGGTCGAAACTGGCGTGATTGAGGAAGCGGATGTCCAGCGGCAGATGGATTTCATGGATTCCCGTAACACGGCACTTGGCGCCAGGGTCGTGGCCCGAGCGTGGACGGACGACGCATTCCGCTATCGCCTGATCGAGCGGCCGAAGGAAACTCTGCGCGCGGAGATGGATATCGACCTCGGTACGCTTGCGGAACTAGAGGTCGTCGAGAATACTGAGGAGAACCATCACATAGTCGTCTGTACTTTATGCTCGTGCTATCCTCGCAACCTGCTCGGCATCCCGCCAGCTTGGTACAAGAGCCGGGAATACCGCTCGAGGATTGTTTATGAACCGCGGAAAGTGCTTAAAGAATTTGGCACGATACTACCAGCGAACATGACAGTAATCGTGCTCGATAGTACCGCAGATTTGAGAGATCTCGTTATTCCTCGACGCCCTGAGGGAACAGAGAGTTGGTCGACCGAGGAGTTAGTAAACCTGGTAAGTCGAGACAGCATGATTGGGACCGCCGAGGCTGGGAAACCGGAAGTTAATAGAGTTTCCAATTAGCGTCCACGATTCAGTCAAGGTCCGAAATTTTGATGAAGACGACGTTAGATTGGTGATCTATGTTCGCACAAGATCCGCCGCCCACTTTGGTGTTTAAAAACGACCTAACGGTCATGTAAATCGAATCGGAACTGCGACCCTAACCCGGCAGTTGTCCCGCAGTCTTCACTTTAGCTGTTATACTGCCTATTGGTTGGTGATTCTGTCTCCCGATGAGCCGGACACCGTGGCTCGAGGAACGCAAGATGAAGACGTTCGAGGATGTACTGGAAACGCCTTGAAACGCCGCAGCATTGCCGGGGATGTCGGCGCGCTGCTTACGGCGCGGGCGACACCGTTACGAGGAAGAAGGCCTGTTTACATCGCGCTGACGCC
>JAPOST010000174.1 GCA_026709535.1 Rhodospirillaceae bacterium | reverse complement strand
GGTCGACCGCATTGTTGTTGTTGTCCCGGCTCGCATACGAACCGCTCAGGTTCAGACCCGTCGGCACGTGCATGATGCCGCCCGAGACGCCATACGCCTCGGCATTGCCGGCACCACCACCGCTGGCGGGTGTATGCGAATGCGCACGCGCAGCGTCCTCGATAGCCTCAGCATCATCAAATTCCGCATCGTCTGGAAAGTTGACTGATGCGGGCTTTCTGGAGACCGTCGCGCCGTCGCCCGGCAGCTTCACCCAGCCGAAGCGCATCGCCGCCCGCACGTTCTTCATCCCGAACGGGTTGCCCGCGTAGTGCAGACCCGCCGAGACCGTGTCCTTCTCGCTGTGCGACACCAGTGCCCGGAAGCCCATCACGTTCGGCGTCGCGTACATGATCCGGTTCTCGCGCTGCCCGAAGAAGCTGAAGAAGCCGTGACGCCGGTGCTTGCTGTGGCCATCCTTGCCGGTCGCCTGGATGCCGTCGTCGCCGCCCGGTCCGCCGAAGCCGAAGATCGGGCTCGTCCCCGACATCGTGATCAGGTGCGCCGCATCACCCGCAATCGAGCCGTGACCCAGCCACAGCTGGCCCAGGTCCTTGTGGTCCGTCCACACCTCGATGCGCCGCGACCGAAGACGCGTGTTGGGGCCATTGCCGTCGTGCGTCGCGCTGCGCCGGTTCTCCTGCCACCCGACCACGATACGACCCGAGATCGCCAGGTCCGGGTCCACCCGGCCCTGCGCCAGAAAGCCCAGGCGCGAACCCGAACCGTCCTGGTCGACGTGGTGAACCTCCGTGTTGTGCTTGTCGAACGCAAAGCGCACCGACCGGCTCACCTGCCCGTACACCGTCACCTTCACGCGGCTGTTGCCCGAACGCACGATCCGGCTGCCGTCAAAAGACTCCGCCTTCGAAAGACGGTTCTTCAGCAGCGAGACCTCACGCTCCAGGTCCGATACCCGCTTGCCCATCCCCGCATCCGTCATCGAGGCCGAATGCGATGAAGATACCGACAAGCAAAAGGCAGAACCCGCGAGAAGAGCCATCTCGACAAACGGATGATGGTTGGTCCCCCGGCGTCGCAGAAGTGCATCGCGTGCCGAGGTTTTCACCCCTGTACCGCGTTTCAGCCTCTTGCATGGCCGCGGCGCGACGAATGCGGTAATAATAACGCCTATGGCATAGCGTATTACTGCGAACTTAGGCTGCATATGTTACCTCGCCGCATCAGGAACTGACGGGACCGGCGAACCGCAAGACGGTCAGCGAGGTGTTGCTACTGATGCGAGGTCTGATGTGACGGTGCATTCACACCCTGCGTACCGGCACGGTTGCCGCGAACAATCCGATGCTAGGTGATTCGCAACTGCAAGCGTGATAATCGACAGCAGCCGGGCGCCGTACTAGCCACTTGCGCCCTGCGGCTGCACGGTGATTCGAACAGGACGGCGACAGAAAGCATTGCTCGACGCGACATCACCACACACCGGGCGATTCGGGCATCGACCGAGTTTGGCTGCCGACATCTTGTTTGAGGCCAAGCGGACCGGCCTCGCCAGTGTCCTGTTCGCGATCCTGCATCCGCACCATGCCAAGGCGGCATCGGTGAACGCCGAAGCGGTCCGGCTGTTGCTCGGTTCACACCGTGACGACGTATCGCTGGGTGACGTGGAAGCGGTCGATGTGGCAGACGGATGGCTCTGGTCCAGCGTTCGGGTCCGCCATGCCGCAGGGAATGTCCATGTTTCAGGCTTGCCCCGAACGGCCGCAAACGCCTGTGCCGATGCGCTTGAAACTGCGAGAAGCGACTGGTGGCGCCGTACGCTCACGTCGCAACAGGAAACGCTCCGTTCCTTGCATGACCGGCTGATGGCGTTGGCCGATCCAGCCAGATACTTTACCTCCGACGCACTTCGCGACCTTGAGGCCGATGCGCAAACAGTTGCCGACGGGCTCGCGGCGCGGTGGCCGGAAGCGCTGTCGGATGTTCCTGAAGTCAGAATGCTGCGGGGCATTCTGGAGTTTCTGAAAGCGCCAAATGATGCCAAGGTGAGGGCAAACGAGGCGTTCGTCTTCAACGAGCTGGCCCGCTCGCGCGAACTCTTTGACCGGATTGAGGCCCGCCCGCTTACGGAGGAGCAGCGCCGGGCGGTTGTCATCGACGAGCGCCACAACCTCGTGGTCGCCGCAGCCGGCAGCGGCAAGACCTCGGTCATCGTGGCCAAGACTAGCTGGCTTGTCCGAAAGGGGTATCGCAAGCCGTCAAATCTGTTGCTGCTGGCCTTTGCGCGTGATGCCCGCAAGGAAATGGAAGAGCGGATGGATGCGCGCCTCGGCCCCGCAATTGCGCGCGAGGTGACGGTGCGCACCTTCCACAGCCTCGGCATGGCGATCGTCGGCGAAGCCGAGGGTAAGCGCCCCGGGCTCGCTGCGACGGCCGAGAACGACCGAACCCTGTTCGACCTGCTCAAGAAAATCGTCGCTGATCTGCTCGCCGTCCGCGATCTCTCGGTCACGCTGGTCGGGTGGTTCCAGGAAGGATTCGCACCTTATAGAAGCCAGCAAGAGTTCAGAAACTGGGGCGAATACCACGATTATATCCGCAAGTACGATATTCGCTCGCTGAATGGCGAGGTGGTCCGTAGCTTTGAGGAATGCGAAATCGCCAACTTCCTCTACCTTCACGGCGTCGCCTACGAATACGAAGCGCCCTACGAGCACGACCTTACGACCCCGGAAAAGCGCCAGTACAAGCCCGACTTCTTTCTCACCGATCACGGCATCTATATCGAGCACTTCGGGATTGACGCCGTCGGCAACACAGCGCCGTTCGTCAACCGGGAGAAGTATCTCGAGGAGATGGCGTGGAAGCGCGATATTCACGCCGCGTACGGTACCGTGTTGGTCGAAACCTTCAGTCACGAACAAGCGGACGGCAGGCTGCTACGAAACTTGGAAGAAAAACTCGTGGCTCGCGGGGTGACGCTCTCGCCGATCCCGCGCGAGGAGACATTCGCTACTCTCGAACGCCAAGGCCGGATCGATCCGTTCACGCGGCTGGTGGCGACCTTCCTGCAACACTTCAAGGGCAGCCGGCTGAGCTTCGAGGACATCGCTGAGCGCGCCAGCGCTCACCGGGACAAGACGCGGGCGCAGGCGTTTCTTGCCGTGTTTCGGCCGATCTTCGAGCGCTATGAGGAAACGCTCGTCAGCGCAGGCGAATTCGACTTCCACGACATGATCAACCGGGCGACTGATCTTGTGGAGGAAGGACGCTACCGCAGCCCGTTCGGATACATACTGGTTGACGAATTCCAGGACATCTCGCCGTCTCGCGCGCGGCTGTTGAAGGCGCTGCTCGACAGTGCGCCGGGATCACAGTTGTTTGCAGTCGGCGACGATTGGCAGGCAATCTACCGGTTCGGTGGTTCGGACATCGCGGTGATGCGGGAGTTCGAGGATCATTTCGGCCCGTTCGAGCGCATTGATCTTGCCACCACCTTCCGCTGCGCCGATCGCATCGCGACGGTCGCCAAGGACTTCGTGCTGCGCAACCCGGCGCAAATCCGCAAGACGGTCAAGACGACGCGAAAGGCGGATCGCCCCTCGGTATTCGTCGGACTTCCGGGCGAGCGGGAACTTTCGCTTCTGAAAGAGGCGCTCGACAGGATCGAAGCGGATGCCCGCCAATACGACGGGACATCGGAGGTGCTGCTGCTGAGCCGTTACCGGCATCTGCGGCCCCGCAATCTGGACGCACTGCCTAGGCAGTATCCAGGCCTTCGCTTCACCTGGATGACCGTACACCGCTCCAAGGGTCTCGAGGCTGATTATGCGGTTGTTCTCGGACTGTGTTCCGGCAAGCACGGGTTTCCTGCAGAAATCGCTGACGATCCACTGCTCGATCTGGTGCTGGCAGCGCCCGAAGCTCATCCGAACGCCGAGGAGCGGCGTCTGCTCTACGTTGCCGTTACCCGGGCACGGCGGCAGGTCTTCCTGCTTGCCGACGGCGGCCAGCCGTCTGAATTCGTGATGGAGTTGATCGACGGCGGATACGACGTCGAAATATTCGGGCGTCTGCCGGAGAATGACGTGCCTTGTCCAAGATGCGTCGACGGAGGAAGGCTGGAGCGCCGGGAAAATTCGCGCAACGGAGCCGTCTTCTACGGATGCTCGAACTTTCCGCTCTGCGAGCATACGGCGCGTGCCTGCCCCCGTTGCGGAAACGGCCTGCCCGTCAAGTCCGGCGAGGCTTACGTCTGTCGCGACTGTGGTGGGTCTGTCGAGGCCTGTCCGGTCTGCGATGGCTGGCTGAATGCCAGAATGGGCAGGTATGGCCGCTTTCTCGGCTGCTCCAACTTTCCAGTTTGCGACTATACGAGAAATCTGCGGGAATCGAGAAAAACGCGCGATGGCGCGAAAGTGGAACGGCGCAGGCGACGCTGACAGCGCAATAATAGGCGCATTTTCATCGCACCGGCTCGCTGTCAGCGTTGTGAGACTGATTGCAAAAAATCCGCAACCATCAACGTAGTCATCGCATTCCCACTGTTCGGCCCTGATCTTGGTGTCCTCCTTCGGCGCTTGCCGCTAGGAAGGGAGATGATTGGGCGCCGACGGTCAGTTCCAGGGTCCGGCTGAGAATGATGTTGGCCGCCTCGAAGCTTGCGGACAAAATACGTCCGGGTATCATCTATGGCAATGTTGAAGCCGAAGGTGATCAACATACAGTCCAGCATGGTAAGTGCTTGTGTTTGCTGAAGCTTCGATGCGCGGTCTGGTCGTTGACGGTGGTGTAGAGGCGCCTGGCACGATTTGTTGGCCTGTTCCCTCGAATGCTGTTCGCACAAGAGCGGCGGTCTGGCGGTGACCGAGCACGGTAGGCGCGGATCAGGCGAGATTGCGTCTGACGATCTGTAACAACGGTCGAAATCGGTCTCTCGGAAGAGCCGATCAGGTCTCGCTCAAATTAATGGTCTACAGCGGTTGTACTGCCACTCGACCTCGGTCCGCGCCGAGATCGCCAGGTCCGGATCGACCCGGCCCTGCGCCAGAAAGCCGATCTGCGAACCCGAACCGTCCTGGTCGACGTGCGACACCTGCGTGTCGCCCTTCGTCAACGCAAAGCGCACCGCACGGTTCACCTAGCCGTACAGCGTCACCTTCACACGGCTGTTCCCCGAACGCACGATCCGGCTGCCGTCAAACGACTCCGCCTTCGCAAGACGGTTCTTCAGCACTCTGCCTGGAACGACGGAAATCGTCGCTACCCCTTGCCGAGTGCAATGCGCTCATGGCTCGCGGATGCGGGATGCCCCGGGAGCAACCGGGCGATTTTGCGAAACGGAATTATGGCCTGCGCTTCCCCTGCAGCAGAAGCGTGGCGGGCGCGGAAACCTCGCGAGCCATACAAGGAGGGCAGTGGTGATACGGGCTGACAATCGCGCCACGTGTCGCGCCTATCGAAAAG
>JAPOST010000143.1 GCA_026709535.1 Rhodospirillaceae bacterium | reverse complement strand
CGACGACGGGTCCCGGCCCCACTCGGCCAGCCACTCGATGAAATGATCCACCGGGGTCTCACCACCGCCGGTTTCCAGCGTATGTTCATCAATGGCCTGGCGCAGCAGGTCGTGCCAAGGACTTTTCCCCGCTACGGCTGATTTTTCGGCTGGCTGACGAAGGGAGGTCGGATCGGCATGTTCCGGCCGGATTCCGAGGCTGCGAGGACGCCCGCGTGCCGACAGCAGCAGCGTTTCCGAACCCGGATGATTGGTTCTTGATGTCTGGCGGCTTTCCGACGGGTCCCGGACCCTGTGGCGTCTCAGGGTCGGGTCAGGGCCTTGATGGCCTCGCAGCGGTCCAGCTGCAGCCCGCGCCGGGTTTCGGCGAGGCTCTCCGCCTCGCGGCGGTTGGCGAAGATCACCGCGAACGCGATGGTGTCGAGGCTGGCCCGGTTCGCCGGGCCGTTGCCCGTGCGGGTTAGGCAGGCGTCCTCGCCGAAGACACCGTCTCTCTGGCGATGGTGTCGAGGATGTCGAAGGTCTTCGACGCGTTGCCCTTGACGACGAAGACGTAATCCGCGCGTTCCGTGACCAACCTCGCGGTCCTGCGCGTCGTGTGCAGCGTGTCGAGGGTAATCACCTTGCCGCCGATGTCGCTGCGTCCAGGAACGTCCTGCGTGGCCGCCAGCGCGCCGCCGTCATCGTCGAAGTTCAGGCGTGCGAAGGGTGCGCCCCTCTCATGGCCGTCGCCGTTGCGGTCGGCGTCCCGGATGCGCTTGCCGTCAGCGACGGGAATCCGGGGTCGGGACCAGCGGCTGACCACGTCCTCCAGCGCCTCCCGTGACAGCGCTCGGGCGTCGGGCCTCAGCGCCGTGACGAAGACCTCCTTCGGCCTGCCGTGGGGGGCGGTGCAGCGCCCGTTGGCGCAGGCGAACCCCTTGGTCCCGCCAAGGCCCTCCCAGCCCGCCGCCCTGTACATCGTGCCGGCAAAGGCCTCCGGGTCGCAGAACGTCTCCGCCAGGAGCACCCCGTGGCCATGCGCCGCCAGCCAGTCGTCGGAAAGCCGACGCTCCTCCGGCGTCGCCAGGCGGACCGCGACCTCGGACAGCGAGAAACCCTCGGGAGCCTCCCGATGGACCGGGCAGGTTGCGAAGCGACATGCCGGGAGCGGCGCACATCCAGCGCGGGAAAGTCAGAGGAAACTGCCGGCCCCGCCCAAACGCGCACGCGGGCAACCCATGCAGGACCGACGTCAAGCAGAATCAAACAAAATCAAGCGGGGGAAAGGGCCCGGCGTTGCGCTTCAGAGTGGAGCCGGGGAAGTGTCTGTTCCTAAAGTCGCGGGTGGCCTTAACCTTTGGTACCCTGTGGGGAGTCTGGCTCAATGATGGGTCTTGCACCCGCCTGAGGCTCCGCTGATCCAAGCCAAATGTCAAATCAGACACAGCCTCTTGAAGGGTGGTAAGCTAACACATGACTCTTGATGTTACCTACCGAGTTGGCAAATTGCGTCCGGAACGAGCGGCATTTACCTTGGACATGACCGGCTGCGACAGCGGCGCGCAGATGAGTCTGGAATTCGGAAACATGGAGATCGGCTCGTGAACGAGGGGTGCGGCGCCAAAGGCAGACGGAGCAGGGTCGTCGCGATCAGGCCTGAGGCGCGCAGCGGTTCGGTTCGCCTAAGGCTCCGGGATACAGGACAGCAGCCGACGCAGGTCATTGTCCGATGACTGACTTGTTACTGTCGAACGATAAGCTTGACCAACTTCGATCAATCTCGAAGCGAGTAAGGAATCCTCGTGCCCGTTGGGTGGAGAAACCGGGCCGCCACAAACAGCGGAATTTAGATGCGGTAACGGAAGACGGGGCGATCTACCGGATATATCAGCGGCAGAATCTGGATGACGATCTGGACTTTTCGTGCGGCTTGGCGCTGATACAGCGTGGCGGGAAGCCGCTAAGCCTGGTTCGCTACAACGGGGCGAGCCACGTACACGGGGAGATCCGCTACGCCTGTCATATTCATCGCGCCTCGGCCGAGGCGCTCGCGGCCGGGAGGAAAGTCGACAGCCACGCCGAAGGAACAGATAGGTACAAGACTCTGGCGGGAGCACTCGCGTGCTTGATAGAAGATTGCGGCGTGGAGGGTCTTTCCGCGAATCACGACGAGCGGGATTTGTTCGATGGCACTTGATCAAGCGCAACTGGAAAAGCTGCTGTGCGAACGCCTGTGCGCAGAGGTCAGGATTCACCGGCGCGAGGACGATGTGATGATGATGGAATCGCCGTTCGTGTTTCCGGATGGCGACCACTTCCCCATCTACTTGTCCGAAACGCCGACCGGAAGCGTGAAACTCAGCGATCTCGGTCACACACTGATGCACGTGAGCTACGACCATGAGGTGGATTCGTTCTACGAAGGCGCACGCGCGTCTTTGCGTGAACAAATCGTGCGCGAGAGTGGAATCGAAGAAGACGATGGCATCTTTTCCGTCGAGACGCCGCCGGACCAGGTGGCAGGCGCGCTGTTCAGATTGGGGCAGGCATTGACGAAGATCCACGACCTGACGTTCCTGAGCCGCGAGAGGGTCACCTCGACGTTCTACGAGGACCTGAGCGGGCTCGTCTTCACCATCCTGGACGAGGAAGTCGTCGAGACGGACTACATGCCGCCTGATGTCCCAGACGCCAACCACTATCCGGTAGACTACCGTTTTGAGGGGAAGGATGGAAGGTCCGTGTTCCTGTATGGCATTCTAGGGCGCGACAAGGCGCGGCTGACGACAATCATGCTGTCGCATTTTCTGCTTCACCATGTGCCCTTCGAGTCGATCATCGTCTTTGCCGATCAGCAGGAAATACCGCGACTCGATCTCGCACGACTGACCAATGTTGCTGGAACCGCAGTCGCGTCGCTCGAGGCGGAAGAAGATCTGCGCCGAAAGATCGAATGCCTTGCTGCGTGAACGCATGCCGGTGATGGCGCGCCCAGGTTCTGCTGAAGAAGCGCGGCCTTGCTGCAACGCGGATCAGAGCATTGTCAGCTTGGCGCTCGAAGGGTCGTATTCGTAATCGGTGATCGACCCGTCCTTTATTTTCTCCACGGCCTCGTCGATGGCAAACAGGGGTATGAGAAACCACTCCCGTGGAACGACCGGATTGCCGAACCGATCCCTGATTTCGATTTCCAGACGAGCGGCGTCGAAGAATTTGTGGATGAGCTTCTCGATCTTTGTCCGGTTGATGTTGAACAGTTCGTAAGTAGCGACGATCTCCACGTCCGCCAGTAGGAATGTCGCATCGTGGGTGGCATTCGCAATTCGCTTCTCGACGCTGCCGCCGGTGACGCCAATCTTGTGGAGCACCTCCCGATGCTCCTTTACCGTCAGGTGGTCCGACCTGCTTCTCAGGACATAGATTATGCCGCTGGCGGCATCGTCTTCATCAACATTTCCTGAAAACAGCGGACCGGCGGACGAGTCGGAAACCCGGCGGCCGCGCTCATCTTTTTGCAGCGCGCGCTGCAATGACGTCATCAGGAGATTACTCTCCGTCCCGTTGTCGTAGATGGCCCTGATTCGTGCATCCTTTCGACTCTGAGCGTCCGAATGAAACTCATCTCCTTTTTCGCGACGTAGACCTTTTGACCCGACAGGATGAAAAAATTGCCTTCCGATATGGAGGCATCGTCCCTGAATGGCCGTGTATCCCGCACGCCGCTGTCCAATTCTTCCTGCACCGCGTCCAATACAGGTTTGAATTTGGCGAAATCTTCACACTTGGTTCGGTTCGCAATCTCTTCCGCCGCGCGCACCTCTGCTCGGGACTTGACATGACGAAGGTCGGTCAAGCTGCCCTCTTGCGGAATCGAAACCCCTAGCTGGTCGAGGAGTTCTTCATCGCTCAGGTCGACCACGGCTTCCTCCTGTTCGCCCCTTGCGCCGCTTAGCAGCCCCTGATGATCGAAGTCCGTCAACAGGTCCGTGCATTCCGCCTGCCTGCGTATCTGGTCCAAAGGCTTCCGGAAAACAGTCCGCCGTTCACATGGGGGAACGCATCGGCCCAGCGGGGTGTGCCCTCCTCAGCCCGGTCTTCGAGCCTGATGTTCATCGCCCGGAACAGCTCGCCGATGATTTCATGGGTATTCCCGGAGCCGCTTTCACTCATCCGGGAAACGGTCGACGTGAACAGATCGTCGCCGTTGAAGATGTCGGTGTCTTCGGCGAAGAAGCAGAAGATGAGGCGCGCCATGAAGTGGTTCATGTCATGACGGCGCTCTTCCGTCCCCCACTCCGGGTTGTCCTTGAGGAGTTGGACGTACAGACGGTTCAGCCGGCCTGTAGCCTTGATATCGAAAGTGCTTTCCCGAATCTGCCGGACAGTGGTGATGCCGGCCAGCGGAAGGAAAAAACCGAATTGATCCGGGAATTGCGCATATTCGCAGGCAACGGTTTCGCCGGAGGTCAGGTCCTCGGCCTCGAATTGCTCGCCATCGGTCGCCAATACGAATTTGGCCTTGCCCTTGGCCGTGGCCGCACTGTCGCGAAGCGCCCCCAGCATCATAGACACCTGCCCGGACTCGCAAACCGCCAAATGAATGTTGTTGCGCTGAAGCACCCCGCCATCGACATCGGAAGAGTTCGTGGAACCGCTCCTGAGACGCCTGATCGTCGTCGCCTTGTTGCCGAATGCCGCCAGGAACGCGAACGGGAATTCCCCGGCGTCAAACTCTTCCGCCGCAAGCCTCGATATCGCTTCTTCGATTTCAACGGCGTTCATATTTTGGCAGCGTTCGGTGAACCAATTCCCTTGACCATTAGTCTAGGTGGCAAACGAACAAGTCAACACGACTCACCATGAACTGCCGGCGCCGATGGCGACAAGGCCCTGCTTCCCCTCTCGCCTCAAGCGGCCGCCCGCCGCCGATCACCCGCTCGGGTTGGCGGCACAGAGCCTCCCGTCATCCCGCAAATAGCGGCTTCACGTACACTTGCAGTCCCGGACCACGTCCCGCTCCGGACAGCAGTGCCAGCCCGCCGCATGGCAGCTGAACCCCGTATGCGCCGGCTGTACATCAGTGCCGGTCGGACGCCACAGCGCTTCTCTTTAACTGCGTCAACGGGTGCGTGATCTCGGGCTCACACCCGCGGTCCCACCGCCCAAGACCCGGCGCGATCCCTGGACCTACGACCGGCAGACCTGCAAGCGGCGCAACGAGATCGAACGCCTGTTCAGGAGGCTCAAGGGCTGCCGCCCCATCTGTTCCCGCTTCGACAAGCTCGACACCATCTTCCTGAGCTTCATACACTTCGCCCTCATCTACGATGTACTGCGTTAGTGTGAACAGACCCTAGTCTCCTAGACGCCAGAGAACGGAAGAATGCGTGGTGGGCCCGGCAGGACTCGAACCTGCAACCAGACCGTTATGAGCGGTCGGCTCTGACCGATTGAGCTACAGGCCCACAAGGCCGATTCGGGCCAGCGTTTCGGAGGCGGAAGACTGATGAAGCCCCGGATGTGGC
>JAPOST010000201.1 GCA_026709535.1 Rhodospirillaceae bacterium | reverse complement strand
CGCTGGTCGCAGCGGCCTGACGCCAGTGTCGGCCCCGTGCCGACGCCAAAAAGCGGGTTGCAAACGGGTGGAGACCTCTTCACCCGAAGGGCGGTAGCATGGCGAATGGACAAGGCGGTGACTGCGTTGGGACGACAAAGCCCGATATCGGGGAGATCATGTCCACTTCCTCAGAGCAGAACGGCAGGGTGAAATCTGGTGACTTCGGTATGACCGCCTCGGATGCGTGCATCAATCAGCACATGTTGGGCTCCGATTAGATAACGCGAACATGTACAGGCGACCGCAGTGCTGAGAACCGGTGCTCGCACTTTGGCGATGTCTAGCATCTGTCACTTTGGTTGAAGGACTGTCTCTCCGTGCCGAGACCCAACTCGACGAACAGAATTTCCCAGCTAAGATTTAAACGGAACGATGATGCTTGACCCCGGTTCCACCCGAATTGGAGTACGGCTCGCAGACATTCCTCTTGATCGAGACGATTGGCGCCACTCCTTTGGCTGGCCCGTGCCATTCGCTTTATTGTTTGAGCTAAGCCATCGGCTGCAGCGCCGTTTTTTCGAGTTGCTCCGATCGCTCGAAGGTGACGAGCGTGATGTCATGACTCTGGCAAGACCCTTGGCTGACACTGCTATTGTCATGGAAACAGCAGTGGCCCTTCAGGCCGAACGGGCAAGCGGCCTGCGCTTGGAAGGACCGCCTGAACTGGCTGTATTGCGCGGTGACACCTTGGTCGACGAACTGGAAGAGTCGTCCTTGGTTGACATGGGCGCAGCCAAGTTGACAACGGAAATCCCTTACCAGACCTTGCGGCGTCTAGCGCGTACTCTGAGCTGGACTCCGCTCACGCGGCTGCCAGTGACGCTGGCCGCTCCACAGGCGTTGGCTGTCACCCATAACCCGCTGCTCATCGCCGAGGCGCGCCGGAGACGAGTTCGCCTATGGTTTCATCACGCGGCGCCGCTGTTGGATCAGATAACACAAGGTGTTTCCGAAGGCTTCCTATTGGACGGTCCCGAGCAGATCAACACTCTCGCAGAACACGCTCTCCGCAGCCTGATTGACGATCAGACGCTAACGGACGAGATGTGTGAGCGCGTCGTCGCGTTGATGCGTCCTGTCTACGTCGGCAAGCTGGCTCAAGCCTCGCATACGCTGGGCGTCCTGCGCAGGGTCAAACAGCTTCCTAACGCGCTCTGGTCCGGTACAGGTGGTCTTGTGCCAGTACGCGCGTTGGGTATCGAAGTCAGGCGGCGAGGCGGAACGGTCACCCGGTTTGATCACGGCGGCACCATGTCTCTATTGGCGGAACCGTATCCCATGGTGAATTCAGAGTTATCCGTTACCAGCGAATTCGTGCTGCCGAGTGCAACGGCCGCTCGTCAGTCGGTAATCATGCAGGCAGCTGATCTCGCTCGGCCGTTCGGCTTATCCTCGGTCGTAGGCGGTCGGGGAGATCCGGGCCTTGACCCCGGTGCGAACTCGACTCGATCAATGAAACAGCGTCCGCTTGTACTGTTCGTAGGGACGGCATACTATGGATACTCTCAAACATACCCACCTTTGACGCCAGCACCGATCTATCTCGAATGGCAGTACCGTATCCTTGAAATGCTTGGCGCCCTCCCCATTGAACTAATTCACAAGCCGCATCCGGGAGGCCTCTATAGGGGTCACCCGCCGGGTATGGACCACCTTGCACGGGTCGATCATCGATTGTTCGAGCAGGCGATGATTGATGCCGACTGCCTTGTCTTTGACCTCGCGGCGTCGACAACATTTTCGATCGCTCTCTCGTCCGACCGGCGCATCGTATTGCTCGACTTTGGTTCACTGCGCTTCAGCGAAGAGAGCTGGCCCCTGATTGAGGCGCGCTGCAGAATCGTGCCGGTCATTGCCGATAACCGCAATCGCGCGACAGTAGACGCAGAAGCGCTGAAGGAGGCGGTCTGCGCTCCCAAACCCATGCCTGATCCTGCACCGTTACGTAGCTTGTTCCTCGCCGACGGAGAATTTGACTGTTGAGAAGTACGCGTATCGAATTAATGATGTTCAAGTTGTGCGATTCCACCCAAGAATGTAGTCGCTTGAAGGTCATCGCGCATGCTCTTTTAGAATACTTTGCGTTCCAATGTCGGCTTGGCTCGCTCGGGCTTTCCCCTCTAATGGCATGCCAATCATTTAGTGCATCGCTGACGAGTCATAAAGTGACGGGCGAATGACTTCAACACGAAGAACTACTCCTCTCGAAGTCTGGACCGGCACCTTCGGCGACGCTTACACCCAGAGGAACGCAGTCGACGATATCAAGATCAGGCAGCGTATCCATATGTGGCGCAGGATTCTCCAGCCTCTCTCGTCCGGGCTACCGGAAAATTGCCTGGAAGTAGGTGCCGGCGTAGGCATCAATTTGAGAGCCCTGCGTGCGCTTCATACGATTGACATATATGCGCTAGAACCCAACGCGAATGCTCGCAGCATTCTTGTTCGTGACGAAGTGGTACCGGATGCGCGCGTAATCAACGGCTCCGCCGAGTGCATTAGCTTGGCCGACGCAAGTGTTGATCTCGTCTTTACCAGCGGCGTATTAGTCCTCGTCGAACCAACACGTCTTGAGGCAGCCTGTCGAGAGATGCATCGCGTTTCTCGCAAATATATTCTGACAATTGAGTATTTCGCAAATGAACCGGAGGAAAAGACTTACCGTGGAGAAACCGGTCTTCTTTTCAAGCGCGATTTTGGAGTTTTCTGGCTCGACCTGTTCCCAACTCTTTCAGTAATAGATTACGGCTTTTTTTGGAAGCCGATAACTGGGCTCGACAATCTGACATGGTGGCTCTTCGCCAAATCCTGATGCACATGTCAGCGTTTGCCTATTTCCCGTTTGCCCGCTCTGTCTCAACTCTGATCATACGAATAGCTTCCTTGCTCCTGCTTCTCTACGATAGGGCCATCCGGCGAAGGCGGCGTAAATTGCAAGGAAGCGCGGGGCTTGTTCAGGAAACGGGTGCCATCAACTTCACCGCTTGCCTTCGCGAATTCCTATCGCAGCCCGTCGTGGAAATCGAAGAAGAATGGAAAGAACGGGTTTCCAGCACGGATATCTTTGTCGAACGTTTCGTCGGCTGGGCCGATGGAGGAGCCGGTCGGCGTGCCGCAGCGGCGATCCTGCGTCTGATCCGGAACCGGGAGCAAGGGCGCGTTCTTTGATAGCGGCGCAGCGCCGGGTCGATCCGTTCACATACGGCGAATCCCGTCACGCAGTTGTGGATGAGGAGATGCTGGATGCGGCACTCGGCGGTTCCGGCATTGCAGGGGACCCTGCTTCGGCACGCCGGTTCCCGGCTGAGACAGGAACCAATCATTGAAGACGAAACTCCGCGGCGGGTCTGCGGTATCGCTACGCCTCGCCCGAGATTCCGATAGCGAGGTCTTGCTCGAGTGGACGAACATATTAAGAACAGACGGACTCTCTCTCTCGGGATCCGAACCACTGGAACGCGGCGACCACAAGATCTGGTTCGCCGCGCGCCTCGAAAGCCCAGACAGCTGGATTTGGATTATCGAGTGTGCCTCCGTACCGGTCGGCATGGTGCGGTTAGAGAGGGAGCCGGGAAAGGCCACCGACAGGGTCGAAGTGAGCGTGTTTATAACGCAAGAAAGCCGAGGCATGGGCCTCGCCTCCACCGCGATTGAATGCGCTTTGAAACATGCTGCGCTGAAGCACGGCATCTCGCGGGCAATCGCGCGCGTTCGCCACGGGAATATCGCGTCCAGGCGCCTGTTTGAAGGGCTTGGCTTCACCACGGGAGAGCGGCGTACCGATCATATCGCTCTTCGCCGCCGGGCGTCACGCTCAACCGGAGGACACGCATACATGAAACTCGGGCTGGGGACAGTGCAGTTCGGGATGCCCTATGGAATCACAAATTCCGCCGGAATCCCCTCTCCGTCTTCGGTATCCCAGATCCTCGACATCGCCCGAGATGGAAATGTCGATCTTGTCGACACGGCGGCATGTTACGGAGATTCGGAGAGAATTCTCGGCGATCTTCTGCCCGACGGATGGAAGCCCAAGCTGGTGACCAAGACCATGCCGCTCGGGGACAATCCCATCACGCAAGAAGCCCTCGCTGGCTTACGTGAAAATGTTCTTCGGTCCATCAAGCGGCTCGGTCGCCAGCCTATATACGCGCTTCTGGTACACCACGGAACTGACGTCCTGAAGCGGAATGGCGACCAACTGATCGGCATGTTGCAGCGCCTGAAAGAAGAGGGCAGTGTCGAGAACATCGGGGTGTCGGTCTATGGCGGCGCGGAACTTGACGCGATCCTCCTGCGCTTCCTTCCGGACATCGTTCAGCTTCCGTACAGCCTGTGCGACCAGCGCCTGCACGATAGTGGCCAACTTAAAAAGCTGCGCCACTCCGGCGTTGAAATCCACGCCCGATCGATTTTTCTCCAGGGCACACTCCTGACCACACCGGAATGCCTGCCGTCATATTTCGCGCCGCTCCGCGTGATGCTGAACCGCCTCGCCGCCGATTACGGAGACTGCCCGACGACGAGGGTGGCCGTGTGCCTGAAGGCAGTCATGTTGGCGCCAGAAATAGATGTTGCCATCGTCGGCGTGACGGAGCCCAGGCAATTGAGGACGATCCTCGACGCAATGCAACTGGCGAGCGAAATCAGCCTCGATCGGACGCAGTTCCGGATCGACCACAGCGCCATTCTCGACCCTTCGACATGGCCATCCCGCGCGTCTCTTGTAACTGGAACCGCGCATGACGGTTGAATGCACGGTGCGCGGCCAGCGCTCATGGCGCTGAGGCGTGGTTCCTGTCCGTCTTCACAACATGAAAAAAATCGCGATTATTCAGGCCAGAATGCAGTCCACCCGCCTGCCCGGCAAGGTGATGGCTGACCTCGGGGGGCGACCCGTTATCGCCTGGACCCTCTCCGCCGCACGACGCATCCGCGGTCTCGACACCGTCGTCGTCGCGACATCGGACAATGCGGCCGATAATGAAATCGCGGCCTGGTGCAAGGCGCGCCAAGCGCCCTGCTATCGAGGCCCCCAGGATGATGTGCTCGAACGCTTCCGTCGGGCCGCGGTTGCCGAAGACACGGACGTGATCATGCGGCTGACTGCCGACTGCCCTTTTCTCGACCCATACGTATGCGAACTAGTACTGGGGCTGTTCGATGAAACGGGCGTTGACTATGCAAGCAACATAGACCCACCGACATGGCCGGATGGACTGGATTGCGAAGTGTTTTCGCGGTTCGCCTTGGAGTCAGCAGCGAAGAACGCCCAGACGCCCGACGACCGTGAGCATGTGACTCCCTACATCAGAAATAGACACAACCTGTTTAGCTTGGCCAACATGACGTGTCCGATCCCGGGCCTGCACCGCTTGCGCTGGACGGTAGACGAAGTGGCAGATCTGACATTCGCTCGGAACGTGGCGAACCGACTCGGTAGTGCTGAAGTCCCCTCCCATCTCCAGATTCTTGCATTGTTGCG
>JAPOST010000165.1:27762-34479 GCA_026709535.1 Rhodospirillaceae bacterium | reverse complement strand
GCCCCACGCGGCCCAACGGAGCGTTTTCCACAACGCTTCCGGTAGAGATGATCTACTCGGATTTCTCGACTCACCCGCGCGACATCCATCAAAACGAAACCTCGCAAGAAGTGATCAATGAGCGTCTCAGAGCCTTGAAGGAATGCCTTTTTGGGGAAGGTGAAGTTGACGTCGAGAGCTTTAGAGAAGTCATGCGCTCGACAAGGTTCTTCGTAGGTTTTGAGGATGCTGCAGAAGACTACATTGCGAAAGAGCTGAAGAGATGAATTTTAACAAGGTCGAGAGTCAGAAGAATTTCACGAGCGCGCTTATTTCAGCGCTATCTCTTTTGCCGGAGACGCCAACGCGCGAAGAAGTTGGTGAGCGAGCAAGACAGCTTGCGACTGCATTCGAATATGATGGCCCACTGGAAACCGTAATCGAAGATGCCCTAATCGCTGTGGATTCGCGCATGGGTGCTGGTGTTTCCCTCGTCGATGTCGAAGCCGATCATGATGATGAGTGGGTCTACAAGCGTGACGATATCACGTGGACATATTCTGATGCCTACGAGGAGTATCTGAAAAAGGAACAGATGCATCCCACTGTTGTTCGCTCCTTAAGTGATGTCGGAACCAAAATTCTTGGTCATTCGCAGGACCCTAAGAGCGAAGGTAAGTGGGATCGCCGCGGCCTTGTTATTGGTCACGTGCAATCAGGTAAGACAGCGAACTACATGGGCGTAATCGCCAAGGCCGCCGACGCCGGATACAAGTTCATTATCGTTATTGCAGGTATTCACAACAACCTGAGAAAGCAGACCCAGGAACGTATTGACGAAGGTTTCGTCGGACGCTCCAGTAACCCGGAAGACCGAAAGAGTGTCGGCGTCGGCCTGACCCCCGACTACCCGCATCCTGCCACGCTTACAAACAGCAATGATGACTTCAGCAAGAAGACTGCCAACCAGAGCGGATGGAAGATCAACGACCTGAATAAGCCGACTGTCCTAGTCATCAAGAAGAACATCAACACCCTGAAAGCCCTTCATGTCTGGCTTAAGGAGATGAACGCACAAGCCGATGGCGTGATTGCCGATGTTCCAATGCTCATGATCGACGATGAGGCCGATAACGCTTCGATTAACACCAACAAGCCGGAACTCGATCCGACAAAGACGAATGCGATGCTTAGGAAGATTCTCGGCCTCTTCGCGAAGTCATGCTACGTGGGCTACACTGCTACACCGTTTGCAAACATCTTCATCAACCCGGATTCCTACGATAAGGAAGCCTATGAGGAGTTGTTCCCGCGTGACTTCATTGTAAGTCTTGATGCGCCCAACACCTACTTCGGACCGGACAAAGTCTTCCTTGACGACAACAGTAGCGCAAGGACTGTAAGGCCGATCAGGGATTGTGAAGACTACCTTCCTTTTTCTCACAAGAAAGATGATCCAGTCCCAGAGCTCTCGCCCAGTCTTTATGAAGCTATTAATCAGTTTATTGTTGCAAGAGCCATTCGTAATCTGAGAGGGCAGGTCAATAAACACTGCTCAATGATGATCAATGTTTCCCGATTTATAGCAGTGCAGAATATCGTGCGCAATTTCGTAAGTCTTTATGAGAAGAAAGTTAGAGAAGCTGTCAAAGCAAATTACGCGATGCCGGATTCGATATCGCAAAAGAACGAAGTCATGATTTCTTTGAAGGCGTGTCTTGACAAAGAGTTCTCTGATTGCGGGTTCACATGGTCTGATATCAAAGTTGCCCTGAACGATGTCTTCGACAATCTTCGCATCTTCGCGGTGAACAGTAAGTCCGACGAAGTACTCGACTACAAGAAGTATGAGCGTGATGGGAACAGCCTTACCGCCATAGCTATTGGCGGGCTTAGTCTCTCTCGTGGCCTGACCATCGAAGGCCTCACCGTTAGCTACATGTACCGCAACACGCGCATGTACGACACGCTCATGCAGATGGGGCGTTGGTTTGGCTACAGACCCGGTTTTGAAGATGTTTGCCGTGTCCATTTGTCTCCGGATTCCATCGACTGGTATGGACACATCGCGGAAGCATCGGAAGAGCTGCGTCAACAGATCAAGAGAATGCGACGTGACAGGATGAGCCCGGTGCAGTTCGGCCTCTATGTGAGGGCTCACCCTGACCGCCTTCTCATTACTGCCGCCAACAAGATGAGAGCTGGCGAAAGAATTACTGTAGTAAACCAGAATTTTAGCGGGAAGATTGTTGAAAGCAGTCGATTGCCTGTGGATCGTAAGATCAATCAGGAGAACGAGGCTCTGATTGCCGAGTATTGGCAGAAGAAATTCGGTTGTTTCGAACTAGAGGAAACTGGAAAAGGCTGGCTTGCACGCGATGTTGAGCTTTCGGAAATTGAGGACTTCCTCGTGAAGTTTCGTAGTCATCCCTCTTTTGCTAGTCGCAAGGAAGCTGCGCTGAGTTACCTGCGCGCTCTTTCAGACAAGTACAAAACCGGAGATGTTCTGCTCATCTCGGTTTCGACCAACGATGAGGACGCGAACAACCACATACTCGGAACTCAGGAACGTAAGAGCGCATGTCTTAAAGGTGATACGTGGCGAACGAGCAAGGATCGTGTTGCGAGCCGTGGTGACGAGAAGCTTGGACTCTCAACCACTCAGCGCGAGGAAGCTGCAGCATTGGCGCGAGACCCTGACAAGGACAAAAAGCCGTCTGACTTCCATTTTCGCTCTGTACGAAAGAAACCATTGTTGATGCTTCACGTTCTTGGACCGGTTGGGGAAGACGACAATGCTCGTGTTCCGGCATTCGGTCTAAGTTTCCCTGATGGTCACTACCAAACTGAAGTTGAGGTCGTTGCAAACCGGGTGTGGATCGAAAGTATGCAGGGCGATTTGTTCGATACGCTCGACGAAGAGGAAGATTATGACGAGTAGCAAAGCACCATGGGATGAAATGAAAACCCCGGACAGTGATTATACTGTCCGATATGTGACGGTTCCGGGTGACGTTACCCTGTGCTGGGGTAAAGACGTTCAGGGTCAGTGTCTGTTCATAGTTCAGTTGGAAGGCGACCACACAGAGCAATTCCGAAAGAACGCAACCACCGTGAACGGCATAGAGGTCGATCTTCGACAGTTGCCGGAACCCGGCAAACAGGGCCTGATTCTTACGCTTGAAAAACACGTGGATCGTGATCTTTTCCATGGCCTATGCCAGACGCTGATCGGGAATCTCGATGGTGTTTCTGATCCTGCCGCTGCGTTAGGTGCCACCCTGAACCACATAAAGCGTTGGAAGGCTTTCCTTGCGGGTAAGCGAGTGCGGGTTCTGTCGGCGGAAGAGGTAAAAGGTCTTTTTGCTGAGCTGAGCTTCCTCCGTCTTCTCAAGGAAGACCACCTGACCGATCCTCAAGCTGTTGAAGCTTGGTGCGGACCTGATCGCATACATCAGGACTTCATTTTTGGTGATACAGCAGTCGAAGTGAAGTCGATCAGTGGTCGGGACCGGAGCATAGTACGCCTCTCCTCTGAGGATCAGCTAGAGACGGTTTCCGAGTACCTTTTTCTCAAAGTCTACCGCCTGACTGAGGCTCCTGACGGAGCGCCCGCCCAGTCACTCAATGAACTGGTTTCGGCCATAGGACACGAACTGAGCGACGCCGACGCGATCGAAAACTACTGGCGAAGACTGGCGACCTACGGATACGTGGAGATGAGGGAGTATGATAACCCAAGGTTTCTCGTGAGCGGTTCGAACACCTACCGCGTAACTGATGGCTTTCCCCGGCTGGTGAGATCGGAACTGCCGGATGGCGTAGTTGACGTGAGATACAATCTTCAACTGGAGAAGATTGCAACTTTCGAGTGTAACCAGAATGAAATCTGAAGGAACTGATGGAACAAACGACCCCCGAGTTTTTCCATGATTTTCGCCAAGACCTCATGGCTGGAGCCGAGGCTCACGGCGCATTTCAACTTACCGAATTCATGGAAGCCTTCTCAACCGAGCTAATAGAAACCGGCTTCATCGAAGGTTTTGAACTCTGTCACTACAGAGCGCAGCGAGGAATGCGCGTTGATGGCTACTGGTTCAATGATGAAGGTGCACTTGATTTGTTCGTAGCGGACTTCGAGATTCGCGAGGAGCTCCAGTCGTTGACGCAGACAGATGTTAACGCTGCGTTCAAAAGGGTGGAGAACTTCTTTGAAGCAAGTCTCTCAAAGCGTTTCTTTGATGATCTTGATGAAACCACCCCAGAATACGGACTATCTCGACAGATATCAGATCGCAAGGCTCTCATCCGCAAGGTCAACTTCTTCCTTGTATCCGAGCGTGCGTTAAGCGACCGCATGCAGAGCATTGAAGGGCGGCAGGTCTGCGATATCGAGGCTACTTATCACATCTGGGACGTCTTGCGTCTGCAACGGCAGCGCAGTTCTCGTGGTCACAAGGAAGCGCTGGATATCGACTTCAAGCAAGAATTCGGGAGTGGATTGAACAGCCTACCTGCGCATCTCGGTTCCGGCACCTATCAGTCATACCTTGTCGTCATGCCCGGAGAGGTCCTAGCGACACTTTACGGCAAGCACGGAGCGCGGCTTCTTGAACAAAACGTGCGCTCCTTCCTGCAGGCGCGCGGCAAAGTGAACAAAGGTATCCGCACCACCATTCTGAACGAGCCAGGAATGTTCTTCGCCTACAACAATGGCATCACCGCCGCAGCTCAGGAGGTGGAGTTGGAGCAAGGCCAAGAGGGGCTGGAGATCGTTCGCATCAAGGACCTCCAGATCGTGAACGGCGGACAGACCATAGCCTCGCTCTTTCATACCAAGAGACGTGACAAAGCAGCCTTGGATGGTGTGTTCGTTCAGATGAAGCTCTCGGTTATCAGCCCGGAAGACAATGAGATTGTTGTTCCGAGGGTTTCGGAGTATGCCAACACTCAGAACCGCGTGAACGCAGCTGACTTCTTCTCCAACCACCCCTTCCACGTTCGAATGGAGGAGTTCTCACGGCGCATCTGGGCACCGGCGCAAATTGGAGCTCAACGTGAAACGAAGTGGTTCTATGAACGAGCGAGGGGGCAGTACGCTGATGCACAGTCCAAGTTGACTCCAGGCGAACAGAAACGCTTCAAGGCTGAGTATCCGAAGCCACAGATGTTCACCAAGACTGACATGGCAAAATTTGAGAATGTCTGGGATGATCATCCCAAGTGGGTCAACCTCGGCGCTCAGAAGAACTTCGCGCGCTATGCCGCTCGTATAGGCAAAGCGTGGACGAAAAATCAGGATGATTTCAACGAACTGTATTTCAGACACGCTATAGCCAGAGCGATCATTTTCAGGTGGACCGAGAAAATGATCTCTGGAGAGCCTTGGTACAACGGAGGCTACAGGGCCAACATCGTGGCCTACGCCATCGCGGCTATCAACGAACTCTGCAAGCGGGCCGACAAGGTTGTCGATTTTCAGAGATGCTGGAACACCCAGGAGGTTTACGAGGAACTCGCAGACGCTCTGCGCAAAGCCGCCAAGTTCGTAAATGACGATATCTCGCAGCCACCTCAGGGAATCTCGAACATATCTGAATGGTGCAAGAAGGATTCCTGTTGGGACCGGATTCAAGGGAAGATCGATCAGTTGGAAAGCGATATGAGCTTGATTGTCTTCAAAACCCTCGTGGGTCTTGATGAACAAAGAACAGAACAGAAGCAGGCAAAAAAAACACAACAGATCGATGACGGCATTGACGCGCAAAGGCGCGTACTCGAAGTCCCGCCGCAGAAATGGAGCAAAATTCGACAAATAGGAATTAAGAAGAGGTTTTTAACTGAAAAGGAGGTTAGAATAATCAGAGTCGCTGAACAGATTCCTCAAAAAATTCCCTCTGAGAAGCAGAGTGATATACTGGTTGAGATTCTGAAGAAAGCGAACTCTGAAGGTATCCATTAAATGAAAATAGTATTTGTGAATTGGATTCTGAAGTGCAAGTAAAGAAGAGTAAATGAATAAAAAAAGAAAAATACTTTGGACTGATGAAGAATTGCAGGCCGCATTGGATGCCTATCTCTATATGCTGAAAATAGAACTCTCTGATATTCATTTTTCGGTAACTCAGCTGTTTAATGCGCTTCTTTCTGGGCCGCTCACCCGCCGAAGTTCTGCATCCATTCGTTATCGCATGCGGAACATCTCGAGCGTGGTTGCATCAAAAGGTCTGCCCACTCTTTCCGCATTCTCGCCGGCTGAGAATGTGGGGCAGAAAGTACGAGAGAAACTAGAGAAATTTCTGATGTCTCGCGATGAAGCTCTCGAATCAATAAGGAAGCTTCAAGTTGACGCTAGGCAGACCACTACAAATCAAGAAGTGCTTCGAGCACTTGAGGAACTTAAGGGTCGTCTTTCTGAGCTTGATGCGTCGCGACCTATTGGGATCGGCCACAATAATCCACCTGGTGATTTCGAATTTTCTGCAGAAGAGGTGCGTACTGTCTTGCGATCGGTTGAAGAGATTGCTAATGAGATAACTCTAGAAAAATCTGAACGTGATCGTGTCAAAAAACTCTCCAAAGTAGTGTCTTCGTTTGGCCTCAAAGTCGCTGTATGGACCGGGCAACGCATTACCGATTTTACGAAAGCCAGCGCAATAACCGCTGGTAGTGGTTTCATATTGCATCTCAGCGGTCTTGATGAACAGGTGCTTTCGACCCTCCGGCTTTTGTTTCAGC
>JAPOST010000165.1:0-27752 GCA_026709535.1 Rhodospirillaceae bacterium | reverse complement strand
CAATGCTATTTGCTCGTGCGAGCTCGCTGCGGAGGGGCGCCAATTTCCGCCGCATGATCAGACTACAGCCTTCGTGGGCTGACTTTTCTTCCTTGGTTTTGGGCATGCGGCATAAAGCCATTGGTGACCTCTTGAGCGCCCTTCTCTGATGGCATGAAGAGATCGGCAGTATCAACATCGTGGCTTGTCAAGAATGATTGGCGGGAAGGGAAATGTCGCCTGCGCCGGTCCGGGCGGGTCAACATAGAGGCCGACGACATCGCGGACCTCAAGCGCGACCCGCGGGTCGCGGGAGACCTTGAAGGTCTTGACCTGGTGCGGCCTGAGGCCGTGCGCCTTCAGGATGGCGTGCACCGTGGAATAGACCATTCCCAGCTTCCCGGCCAGCGCCCGCACCCGAACATGGGCCGGCGGCGGTGACATTGCCAGCGCGATCAGGGCCTTCACCTGTTCCTCGGGGATCGGCTTCTTACCCGGAGGACGGGTCGCGTCCCGAAGCAGCCCGTCGACGCCTTCGGCGAGGAAGCGGGCTCGCCAGCCCGCAGCCGGCGCCAGGACGATGCGGATGCTTCTGGAGGCTCTGTGGATTGTTGACGATGTCTTCGAGACGCGCGCGCGAGGCATCCGAAAGCCTGATCTCCTGACGGGTCGATCGCCTGCTCATCGGTCTGTTCCCCCGTGTCATGAGCCGCGTGATGGCGGCAGCAGGATCAGGCCATGATTCAGGATAAAATAGAACCTTTTCTTTCTGACTGAGAACTAGCAGAGCCATCCGAGGCGTGCGCACTATCGGGAAAGCGGTGCTATAATGGGGGTATCAGCAATGGTTTGCCCAGATTAAGCGGCCCATATCCAGGTTGGAGTTTGGCGCGGATAAACATAGTCCATGAGATAGGCGGGGCTGTCGCCAATGTCGACAAGTAGTCGACAGGGGCACTGCATCACCTGCAAATGTCCACTGAAAAAAACGGGAAGATCGTCTAAGCCAAACCAAAATATCGGAAATTTGAGCTTGGCTCTTGATTTTCTTGCTTACAGTCTGAATCATAAGTCCTTGACACCATTATCTTTTTCTGAATCAAGCCATTGGTCCTCGCGCGACCCTGCGCATCAGGAAGCGGCAGATGGCAAGCTGCACCTAGGCTAGAGACTTCGAGCGGAGCCTGGAGAGCGCCTTGGCTTGGGCCCAGCGCGCCGTCTGCCGCCTACCGACATGGTGGACACCGAAAAAAAGCTTGAGGGAGTAGAGGTTTCACGCGAGCTCTCTGCCTTGGGTATAGCCCGTCGCCTGCGGCTGCTATCTCATGCTCCGGGTCGCGCGAGGGATCACGACTTTATGGAACAAAAAATCACCATATCAATGAACTGTCAGTCAAGCTCCAAGGCCGAAACCGTGTGATATCGTGCAAGACGATGTTGCGCTATATCGGGTGCGGCTTACGGGGAGGTGGTATCGGCGCGACCGTTGTTGAGAACTACAACGTCACGTTCCAGCGCTCGGGCCCGGAACGAGACGACATTGCCGTCGCGCCACATCTCGGTCCGGATCGTGTCGCCGGGATATACTGGCGCAGAGAATCTCAGTGCCATGGAATGCAACTGCGCCGGATCATAGTCGCAACAGGTCTTCAGGATTGCGTGGCCTGCAATGCCCCAAGTGCACAGTCCATGCAAAATCGGTTGCTCAAAACCCGCAGCTTTGGCAACCGAGGGGCTGGCGTGCAGAGGATTGAGGTCGCCTGAAAGCCGGTAGATCAAGGCGGCGTTGAGCGCAGTTGGCAGATCACAGGTCACGTCCGGGGCTCGCTCGGGCAAGGTATAGGGTTTCGGCACCTTATCCATCGTGCCGCCACAACCGCCATCGCCCCGCGCGAAGATCGTGGACCGCAAGGTGGCCAAAGCCTCTCCAGTATCGACGTTGGTCACAATCCGCTTAGAGAACAGCAGCGCTCCTTTTCCGCGGCCCTTGTCAACAATGTCTGTCACCTTCGTTGTCGCCGCGACCTTGGCCGCCGCAGGCAAGGGCCTGTGAATCTCCATCGCCTGCTCGCCGTGAAGAATTTTCACCCAATCTATGCCGGCATCCGGATGGCGAGCCCAGAAGCCCGGAGCGGCCAAGACTACCGCCATCGACGGCAGAGCCCGTAGTTCCGGTTCCTCAAAAACAAAGCGAAGTTGATCCTCGTCCATCGGATCAGCACCCAAGCCGCAGCCGAGGGCATAGAGGATGCTGTCTTTTTCGGTGTAGGATTGCATGACTGGCTCGAACGGCCAGTTCAGAATTTTCTGTGGATCAAGAACCATGATGCTTGCTTCCTAGACTGGATCCCAACTGAAGACATCAGCCGATCGATCCAAGGCGTAAAAGTGCGCCTTCATGGCCGGGAAGGCATGATTGAGGACGGTTTCTGCAGTCCAACCCTCGGATCGATGCACCGAGCGGACCGGGCGCGCCTGACTCATCAGATAGACCTCGTTATTGCGTACCGCGAAGATCTGGCCGGTCACCTGCTTGGCCTCGTCGGACGCCAAGGCGACAGCTACCGGGGCAATCTTGGCCGGGGTCATCTGCTTTATTTTCTCCACCCTCGCTTGTTGTTCTGGCGTTTCCGTAGGAATCGTTCCGATCAGGCGGCTCCAGGCGAAGGGTGAAATGCAGTTGGACCGGACGTTGAAACGGCTCATGTCCAAGGCAATCGACTTGGACAGACCGACGATGCCGAGCTTGGCAGCGGCGTAGTTTGCCTGTCCGAAATTCCCGATCAAGCCAGAGGTAGACGTCATGTGCACCATTGAGCCGTTTTCCTGACCGCGGAAGACTGCTGCTGCGGCCCGGGCGATGTTGAAGCTGCCCTTGAGGTGCACTGCAATGACGATGTCCCAGTCATCCTCCGTCATCTTGTGGAAGATGACGTCGCGCAATATGCCTGCATTGTTGACGACAACATCAAGGCCACCGAGTTCTTCATAGGCCTGATCGACCATTTCCTGAGCCGCTTTGAAGCTTGCAACGCTATTTATATTGGCGGCAGCCTGACCACCCATCGCCTCAATCTGCTTGACTACGGACATCGCCGGTGAGTCGTCAGCGCCTTCTCCCGTTTCGGATCCACCAAGGTCATTGACAAGCACCTTGGCTCCCTGTTCCGCCATCTGAAGCGCGATATCACGGCCCACGCCACGTCCCGCACCGGTTACCAGAGCCACCTTGCCGTCGAGCAGTCCGCTTCCCGTCATTTTCCTGTCCTTTTGGCTCAAATTACTGCGCTGGCCAACAGCTCTCTCACGAGGTCAAGCCGTCGCCAACGAGCGCTCCCTGTTCACTCTGCAACACGAAATGTTCCAGGATACGATCCGTCGCAATCCTTTCAGCGTCTATGCTACGCATGTGGTAACATGCAAGGAGAATACAAAGGGAATGATAGAGCAGGGGCTGGCGGGATGGGTCATCTTGAATGACGCGGGGATATCCTGAAACCAACCTTGCCATGACCCCGACCCTGCTTGCGGCAACGCGGCCTCTGGCCGGAGCAGATCGTGTCGGGTGATCCCACTGGAACGCTGCCACGGAAAACCAGCAATCCTGTCAAGGACATTTCCTAAAATTGGCTGGCAGGTCAGGAGCGAGTTCACGACACATCGTGAAGTCGAGCCGTATCACGCGACAATCCGGGCGCACCGAACTTCTCGGCAACCCCGGCTGTTGACAAATGCCCGACGTCATCCCGCATCAATTCGATGCAAATGCAGACTACGCAGCGCTGCACTTGGTTGGCATATCCAAGTTAGGTTAATTGCTTGCCCAATCGTCCCGCCAGGTCCTGTATGAATTGCCATGCAACCCTGCCGCTGCGAGAGCCTCGAGTAACTGCCCACTCCTTTGCTTGAGCACGGAGTTCATCACGGTCGACGTCAAGATCATAACGACCGGCATAGCCTTCGATGATGGCGAAATAGGTTTCCTGATCGCATGCGTGAAAACCGAGCCACAGGCCGAAGCGGTCGGAGAGGGAAACCTTCTCCTCCACGGATTCTGACGGGTTGATGGCCGTCGACCGTTCGTTTTCGATCATATGGCGGGGTATCAAGTGCCTTCGGTTCGAGGTGGCGTAGAAAACGACATTGGCGGGACGTCCTTCGATACCGCCTTCCAGCACGGCCTTCAGCGATTTGTAGGCTGCATCTTCACCGTCGAACGACAGGTCGTCGCAAAACAGGATGCAGGGCCGGTCGCTGCGGCGCAGCAGCGACAGGAGAAAAGGGAGCGTTGGTATATCCTCGCGGTGAATCTCCACGAGTGCCAGCAGGCCGCCGATTTCTGCATTCACGGTGGCGTGGACAGCCTTGACGATCGAGCTTTTTCCCGTTCCTCGAGCCCCCCACAGCAGAGCGTTGTTGGTCGGTAGTCCACGAGCGAACCGACGGGTATTCTCTAGCAACCGGTCACGCTGCCGGTCGATGCCTTGCAAGAGATCAAGGTCGACTTGGTTGACCTTGTCGATGGCTTCAAGACGACGCCCATCGGCATGCCATACGAAAGCGTCTCCGTCTTCCAGGGCAGCAGCCGGCGGAGCCGCTGCCGGCGCCAGTCTTTCCAGAGCATCTGCAATCCGCGACAGAAGCGCGCGTTCGTTTGGGTCTGTCATCGTCGGGTGTCAATCAGGCGGCCCTCACATTATATAAATGGCCGCACGCAGGTTGGATACCGGGTGACTTTATCGGTCGCCCGCCTTGTCCGTCAAACCAGAGATCGCCAAGTAACGCCTTGCCGGACATGGTGTGCAACAGACGGCGAAGAACACGGTCAGGTGTGCGTCGTTTCAACAAACAACACTTGGGAGTCGGTCATGCTGATCTCGGAAGCTTGGGCCCAATCCGGGGGCGGCGCAGGTTCGCCGGATTTTTCGTTCCTGATCATGATCGTTCTGTTGTTTGTGGTCATGTACTTCTTCATGATCCGGCCTCAGCAGCGGCGCGCCCGCGAACATCGAGAAATGGTGGCCAACGTCAAGCGCAACGACAAGGTCCTGACCAACGGCGGCTTGATCGGCAAGATTACGAAAGCTGGCGAAGGTCCTGAAATCGAACTGGAAATCGCTCCAGACGTGAAGGTGTCGGTGGATCGTAATGCCATTCAGGGCATCTTGAACAAGAAGCCGGAGGCAGCGCCAAAGCCAGCGGCGAATGATGCCAAAGGACAAAAATCGATTCTGAAAGGCCTGTTCGGCGGCAAGAAAAGTTGACTTGCCGGTGAGGGCTGTGCGCCTCACGAACGCCACTCAACCGATCAGGGCTCCTGTTGATGGTTAATATCTCGCGAGGACAGGTGATTGCCGTAGCCTTCATCTGTCTGTTGGGATTGGCCTTTGCGCTTCCCAACGCGCTGAACAAGAATTTTCTGACCAAAGTCCCCGGCTGGCTGCCTAGCCAGACCTTTAATTTGGGTCTCGACCTGCAGGGCGGTATTCATCTGCTGTATTCGGTTGACCTGTCCGGCGTCGTCAGCGAGCGGATGAAAGATGTGCGCAAACAGGTCCGGACGGCGTTCCGGAGCGCCGAGTTCCGCGTCAAATATCTGCGATTGCGGGTCAGGAACGACCGGGTCACCTTTCGTCTTGTCGACCCGAATCAGGAAAGTCTGGCGCGTCGGGCTCTCCGAGTCGTTATCGACGATCTCGGCGGGAGCGCCAATGCGCTTACCGGGGCCGGCGCCCATTACGAATTCCGGTTCAATGGACCCAACGGCGTTCTGACGATGACGGAGACTGGCCGAACGGCCTTGGCTCAGCGCACTGTCGAGCAGGCCATCGAAATCCTGCGTCAGCGGATCGATCCGACAGGAGCCATCGATCCTACAATCCAGGCTCAGGGGACGGACCGGATCCTGATCCAGGTGCCGGGGGAGAAGGATCCCGATTCGTTACGCCGGAAGATTGGTACTACAGCCAAGATGACGTTCCATCTGTTGCATCCGTCACTGGATGGTGAGCAGGTACGCGAAGCGCCAGCGGGCTATCGGCTGGTGGGCGGAGAGGATGGTTTCCGCCAGAATTACCTGATTGTCGATGAAGTGGCCTTGGACGGGCAGCATATTGTCGACGCCAGCCAGAATTTTCAGGACGGTCGACCTGTCGTCTCATTCCGGTTCGACACGACCGGCGCACGCCAGTTCTGCCGGATCACGCAGGCCAACATCAATCGACCATTTGCCATCGTGTTGGATAACAAGGTGATCTCGGCACCAGTAATCCAGTCGGCGATTTGCGGAGGCTCGGGGATCATTACCGGTCGGTTTACCATTCAGACGGCCAACGAACTGGCACTGCTGCTGCGCGCAGGCGCTCTGCCAGCGCCGCTGAGGATTGAGGAACAGCGCCAAGTGGGCGCCGAACTGGGTCAGGATTCCATCGACGCCGGCAAGTTTGCCAGCATCATCGGCCTGATTCTGGTCATCGTTTTCATGGTGCTGGCCTATGGCCGTTTCGGCCTATTCGCCAACGTCGCATTGTTGACGAACCTGGTCCTGATCGCTGCAGCCTTGTCCTTGTTGCAAGCCACGCTGACGTTGCCGGGAATTGCGGGAATTGTATTGACAATAGGCATGGCGGTGGATGCCAACGTGCTGATCTTCGAACGTATTCGGGAGGAGGTACGGGCCGGGCGAACGCCGATGTCCGCCATCGACACCGGGTATCGTCGAGCGCTGACCACGATCATCGACTCGAATTTGACCACATTCATCGCAGCGCTGCTGCTTTTCCTGTTCGGATCCGGCCCAGTACAAGGCTTTGGTGTGACGCTGTCGATCGGCTTGGCAACGTCTATGTTCACGGCGATCATGGTGACCCGGTTGTTCGTTGTCGGCTGGTGGCGTCGGGCAAAACCCCAAGCCCTGCCGATCTAGGCGCGAGAGGAGGAAACCGTGATGTTGCTCCGACTGGTGCCTGTCGGCACGAAAATTCCTTTCGTTCGCTTCCGGATGGTCTATTTGGCCTTTTCCATGGTCCTGCTGCTCCTCGGCGCTTCCATGTTCTACGCCAAGGGCCTGAACTTCGGCATCGACTTCAAGGGCGGTATTCTGCTCCAGGCCGTCGAGGTTGACGCCGAGGGAAACAAGCGGGCGACTGATATCGGGGCGCTCCGAGCCAAGCTGAGCGGACTCGGCCTCGGTGAGGTCGCGATCCAGAATTTTGGCAGTAATGAGGACATACTGATCAGGGTCGAAAAACAACCCGGAGACAACAAGAGACAAGTCGCCGCGATCGAAAATATCAAGGCTGCACTGGGCGAGAATTTCCGGATCGATCGGGAAGAATTTGTAGGCCCGAAAGTAGGTAGCGAACTGATCCAGGCGGGTATCATTGCAACACTTCTGGCCTTGTGTGCGATCCTGGTTTACGTGTGGTTCCGCTTTGAATGGCAGTTCGGCATTGCGGCAGTGGTTGCCCTGACCCACGATATAATGTTGACCGTCGGTCTGTTCAGCCTGTTGCAGCTTGAGTTTAATCTGGCCACAGTGGCCGCCGTACTGACAATTGCTGGTTATTCGATCAACGATACCGTCGTCGTTTTTGACCGTGTGCGCGAGAACTTGCGAAAGTACAAGAAGCTCGCCATGCCAGACCTGATGAATCTGTCGATCAACGAAACCCTGTCCCGTACGGTGCTGACCAGCTTCACGACCATGCTGGCGCTGCTGTCCTTGTTCTTCCTTGGAGGCGAGGTCATTCGCGGGTTCTCGGTCGCGCTTATCTGGGGTGTTGTCGTAGGCACCTATTCGTCGATCTGCATCGCGGTACCGGTCCTGCTGATGCTGAGAATCAAGCGGCTTGGCCAACCAAGCGAAACGGAAGAAACGGCCCAGGCAGCAGCTGGCTGATTGACTTGCTGTGGAATTGACGGAAGCACCACGGAGCAACCGACCATTCGTCGAGCGATATGGGATTGGCGGCTTTCGCATAAGCGGCAAACAATGGCGCGGCTCGGTCCTGATCCTGACCAACCGCGTGACGCCTTGGAGCAGCGCCATCCACTTGGCGACTCCCCAGCCGCTAATTGATGTCCTCGCCGCTGACGGTGTTGAAATGCTGATTGTCGGTTTCGGCGATTCTAACCGGCTTATTCCCGCCTTCGTGCGCAACAGCTTCAAAGAGGCAGGCCTGATGCTTGAGGGTATGGACACCGGTGCAGCTTGCCGAACCTACAATTTGCTCGCTGGTGAGAGGAGTGCTGTGGGCGCTTTGCTGGCTGCCTTGCCGGAGCGGTAAAAAGAAACGAGCCCCGGCACATGCCGGGGCTCGTTCCTGAAGTTCATGTGACGAAAGCGTCAGCTTCCGAAGCCCACAAACCCGCCGTTTTGCTGCGCCACCATGCAGAACAGCATGGGAATCGACAACAGTGTGTTTGTGCGCGAGAACAGCATGGCGGTTCGCGCCGACTTGGCCTTGGAATCCGGATCCGCATCGACAATGCCCAAGGCCCGCTTCTGGTTCGGCCAGATCACGAACCAGACGTTGAACCACATGATGATGCCCAGCCACATGCCAACACCGATCGGCGCATAGGTCGGGTCGGTGAAGCCGAGGGCAAGCGCGTGGACCAGGTAACCGCTCAACCAGGCGAGGATCAGGCCGGTAATGATCGTCGCCATGGCGCCCCACCGGAACCAGAACAGTGCTGCCGGAGCTATCACCTTTCCGATAGCCGGTTTCTGTTCATCCGGAATGTTGGGCATATTGGGAATCTGGACGAAATTGAAGTACCAGAGAAGCCCGATCCACATCACGCCAGACAGGACGTGGAGGTAACGAAAAAGGAAACGCCACCAAGCCTCGTCGAAGCTTCCGCCACCTGCCGTCGCGCCGATGACGACGAACACGATGATTAGCACAAGAATGCCTGCGATCACCGTGTTGCTGAGTTTAGTTAGAACGCCTGCCATAATGTCTCCCCAGACAAGTCTCTTCCCAGAAAAACTGCGGAGACGACACACAAAACGGAATATGCCGACTCTGCTCGACCAATTTTTCTCTGACGCTAATTTGCGTTCATGACGGCAAAAGGCAACAGAAACACTATCGAAAACCAGGTGAAGGCTTGCCGGCAACTTGCGCGCCGCTTCGACTACGAGCGTTACCTGGCGACACTGTTTGCATCGCGCCAGTACCGCGAGGCGTTATGGATATTGCTCGCCTTCAATGCAGAGATCGCCCGGACGCGCGAAATTGTCAGTGAGCCGATGATCGGACGTATCCGGCTGCAATGGTGGCGCGAGGTTGTGGATGCCGCCGTGGCGAACGGTCCCGTCCGCGCGCATGAGGTGGCAGCGCCTCTGACCGCTGCCATTCGTTGCGACCGCCTCGACCCGTTACTGCTGTCTGAATTGATCGATGGGCGCGAACGCGATTTGGACGACACGCCCATCCCCGACGTGGCGTCGCTGCTCGACTACGCCGACAAGACCGGCGGTGTGCTGATGGCTGCCATGGCGATGGCCACCGGAGCGACCGGCGCACAATCCGAAATGCGATCGCTTGGGCAGGGGTGGGCGCTGACTGGCCTCTTGCGGGCTGCTGGCTTCCAGGCACAACAGGGCCGCCAGATGCTGCCCGTCTCCCTCCTGCGTGACGCCGGCGCCGACACCCGCGATCTGCTGCAGCAGCGCTCGACGGACGGAGTACGGGCAGCGGCGGCGTCTGTGGCCACAATGGCGCGCGACGCTCTGACTGCTGCTGTGGTGACCGGTCAGCCTTCAGACCGCCTGATGATCCTGAAACCGGTGGCCGCAATGTATCTGGATCGCCTGACGGCTTCCGGCTTCGACCTGTTTACTTCTCGGGTGCCTCCTGGTCCGGCCCGAATCCTGTGGATCATGCTGGCAGCCCGATGGTTTGGCCGCGGGATTTGACGACGGGTTCAAGCACGGTTTTGAGACGTGCTGGAAAAAGCCTGTCGCATCCCCTCGTTCATGCGACTTGCGCCGGTGAGGGTGACGCCACCGTCGACCGGCAGGTTGCCGCCGGTCACGTAGGCTGACATCGGTGACGCCAGGAATAGTGCGGCGTCTCCGACTTCCGACTTCTGGCCAAGTCGTTGCATCGGCGTGCCCTTGGCGACGTGTTTCTTCATCTCTTCGGTCGGTGCCAGTCGCTTCATGCCTTCGGTTCCCTCGATTGGCCCAGGAATGATCGTATTGACCCGTACGCCGACCGGCGCCCACTCCAGTGCCAGACCGCGGCACAGCATGTCCAGACCAGCCTTGGCGGCGCAAACATGGGTCTGGAAGGTATAGGCGTGGATGGCCTGGGGCGCGGAGATCGCGATGCAGGAGGCGCCGGGTTTCACCAGATGGTCGAAGCCAGCGCGGAAAACATTGAAGCTGCCGTTGAGATCGATATCGACCACGGTCTTGAAGCCATTTGCAGACATACCCAGGGCTGGCGCCAGAAAGTTTCCGGCCTGCCCCGCAATCAGTGTCTTGATCGGACCGTTCCGGGTGGCGGCTTCCTGCAATGCCTGGTCGATTTGGGTATAATCCCGTACATCTGCGGATGTACCAAATACATCCCCGCCATGATCCTGTAGTTTCCTGACCGCCGCCTCGACCCTTTCTGCCGATCGGCTGCAAATCGAAAGTTTTGCACCGAACTCGGCGAACCGGTGGGCGACGCCCAGATTGATGCCGCTGGAACCACCTGCGATGAAGACGTGAGTGTCGCGAAAATCAGTATCCGACAAAAGCGCGGGCATGAGGCATTCTCCCGGAGAAGAGACAAGGGTTTTCAAGCGTGATATTCGCAGGTTGATACATTGGCCGAGATTCTGCACCATGTTGCGTCGTCGCTGGCTCGCATGACTGGCGGGAAAGTGGTTTGCGCCCGTTATTCGTTCCCGGACGGTATGCGAGCAGTCATCGAATATTTCGCTGCATTCATGAGGGCTATCGATTTTTCGCTTCACTCGCGTCTTGTTTGCGATCACCACGAAAAGAATGAGCAATTCCCTTCTTCCAATCCTGAAGCCTCGGTCGGTGGCAGTCATCGGGGCGTCCAACACGACGTCCCGCATTGGCGGTCGGCCGATCCATTCCATGAAGGCGATGGGTTACAAGGGCCGGATATTCCCGGTAAATCCCAAGTATCAAACCGTTCAGAACTTGCCTGCATTCAGGGCCATCGGTGACGTGCCGGAACCAGTTGATTGTGCCTTGATTGCCGTGCCGGCCGCCATTGCCGTCGAGAAAATCCAGGCTTGCGCGGAGAGCGGCGTGAAGTCGGCGGTAGTCTTTACCAGCGGTTTTGCCGAGCAGGGTGAAGACGGAGAATTGGCCCAGCGCGAGATCGCCCGCATCGCTCGGGAAGGCGACATGCGGATTGTCGGCCCGAACTGCTTGGGTGTCTTCACGACCAGTGATGCCTGGTACGGCACGTTCAGCAATGCGCCCGCGCTGATGAAGCTGTCGGCTGGACCAATCGGTATCGTCAGCCAGAGCGGCGCATATGGCTCACACGTCATGCTGGTGATGCAGAATCGGGGCATCGGCTGCAACTACTGGGTTACCACTGGTAACGAGAGCGATGTCGATGTCGCTGAGGTGATCGAATTTTACGCCCAGGCTGATGATGTCGAAACCATCGTCGCCTACGCCGAGGGCATCAAGCACGCCGACAGGATCAGGAAAGCGCTCGCCAGGGCGCTGGATGCCCGCAAACCAGTGATCTTTATGAAAGTGGGCAAGACCGACGTAGGTGCAAGAGCCGCTGTCAGCCACACTGCGAGTCTGGCAGGCAGCGATGCGATCTACGATGCGCTGTTCACGCAATATGGTGTGTACCGCGCGGATACGACAGAAGAACTGGTCGACATTGCCTATGCCTGCCAGCACGGCAGCTATCCGAAGGGCCGAAAGATCAGCCTGCAGACGATTTCCGGTGGCGTCGGAGTGCAGATGGCTGACGATGCGGTGAAATACGGTTTGGAGGTCGTTCCTCTGCCGGAAGCGACCCAGAAGAAATTGAAGGACGTCATTCCCTTCGCCGGTACCAGCAACCCGGTGGATTTTACGGCCCAAGCCCTGAACGAGCCGGATCTGATGCTTCAGAACATCAGCCTGACTGTCGAGGAGGCGGACTACGACAGCCACATCATATTCATGACGGCTGTCCCGGCTTCGCCTTTTTCACGGGACGTGTGCGCCGACCTGTTCCGGGCGGTAAAGGACAGATATCCGGACGAACCCATGATCATGAGCCTGGTCGGAGAACGGGATATCGTGGAGATATATGAAGATCTCGGATATCCGGTGTTCGAAGATCCGTCCCTGGCTGTGCGCGCCATGGCGGCGCTGACTCGTTTCGGCGAGGTGTTCGAACACCGTGACGACGATTTGCCGCCTGCCGCGCCCGCCGATATGCTGCCTGTACCGCAGATGGTGGTAGGAGAAGCCGAGGCAAAGAAGATTCTGGCCAGCGCTGGCATTCCGGTTGCCTCAGAAAGCTTGGCGTCATCGGCGACGGATGCCGTCACCGCAGCCAGCATGATCGACGGACCGTGTGCGTTGAAGATCGTATCTTCGGATATCCTGCACAAGACTGAGATCGGCGGCGTCCTGCTGAACGTAGAAGGCGCCACGGCGGTGGAGGAGGGGTACAGGATTTTGATGCAGCGCGCCGCTGACCATGCTCCGGATGCTCGGATCGAAGGGGTGCTGGTTTCCGAGATGGTGGCCGGCGGGGTGGAAACGGTTCTGGGTGTTGTGAGCGACCCGGTTTTCGGCCCAGCGGTCATGTTCGGTCTTGGCGGCGTTTTTGTCGAAGTGCTGAAAGATGTGACCTTCCGGCTCGCGCCATTCGGCGTGCAGGAGGCGCACCGGATGATTGACGAGATCCGGAGCCGGGTGATGCTGGACGGATTTCGTGGTACGGCCCCGTCGGATATCGATGCCTTGGCTGATGCCTTGGCTCGCATTTCCGTCTTCGCCGCCGCCAACGCCGATCGATTCGAAACCATCGACGTCAATCCGTTTATCGTCCTGCCGAAGGGCGCCGCCGCCGTGGACGCGCTGATCGTGCCGAAAGGGCTCACCTAGGCTTACCGCCCGCCTTGCCAGCGATCAGTTAGCTCTATCGGATCCGACCGAGCTGGATCTTCGGTCCGTGCATCACGTCCAACATCCGCAACTTGCCGAGGCGAAGCAGCGTCGTCGCTGGGCGGAATCGCGTCGAGCAGCCCTTCAGCGCGATCAGCCGCTCGGCGACCTCGGGTAAAGCCCCCGAAGCCGCCACGCCGCCGGAATGACAGAGATCGCACTTGGTGTTGTAGAGTACGGCTGGTAAGCGGCGGAACCAGGGTTGCAAAAATTCAAGACAAAGGCGTTTTCTCGTTTCGCCGGTCACGAAGGAGCCGCCGATGCGGCGTTGTGCGAGGTCGTGGGGCGTGACTGGCGGGGTTTGGTTGACGCCGACCTAGGTGGCGGCGTGATCAAGCAGCGCATCGCCCGCAAGGGTGGTGGTCGGTCCCGCGGGTTTCGCGCGATCGTCCTGTTTCGCCGGGGTGATCTGGCGTTTTCGTCTACGGCTTCGCCAAGAGCAGCCGAGAGAACCTGCGATGGGATGAACCGGAAACGTTCCACTAGCTGGCAAACGAATATCTGGCGCTCGACCGGCCGGGCCTCGCGGTGGCGCAGGCGGTTGGGGCGATAATCGAGGTGAATTGCGATGACCAGGCAAGACAAGAATAAAGCGCTGGCAGCCACGTACGAAGCGGTGCTCGGGCTGGCTGAGGCTGGTCAGATTTCGAAGCGGACTGCGCGGGCGTTCGACGAGATATGCCTGACGCCGGTCGAGGGGATGTCGCCGGAGGACATCCGTGCTCTCCGGCTTCGCGAGAACGCAAGTCAGGCAGTGTTTGCGCGCTATCTCAACGTGACGCCTGGGCTGGTGAGCCAGTGGGAGTGCGGCAAAAAAGCGGCCGCGCAGAGCATCGCTTGAGCTGCTGACGCTGGTCGCGAAGAACATCCTGGGTGCGGTTGCGTGAATGTGAAGCCATCAACTGAAGGTCAGCACCAGAGATGAATTCGGGCTAATCATGCGTTACATCCTGTCAGAGAACCGAAATAGGGGATCAGAATCTTGGAAATTGCGGTATTGGGTGGCGGCAACGGCTGCTATGCAGCGGCAGCCGACCTCTCGGAAGCGGGGCATTTCGTCCGGTTCTGGCGGCGGGATGCCGATGCCTTGGCGCCAGTTCTCGAAACTGGCGCGATCAGGGTACAGGACAGCCAGGGTCTTCGGAATATTGCTATCCCTATGGTCACATCGGATATGGCACAAGCAGTCTCGGACGCTGCGCTGATCGCCATTCCGCTTCCAGCAACGGCACAGACCGGATTGTTCAGTTCTCTGGCGCCGCTATTGACGGATGGACAAGTTGTGTTCCTGCCGCCTGGCACATTCGGCAGCTACCTGTTGATCCAGGCCATGCGCGATAGCGGTAACAATGCCAGTGTCGTCTGTGGGGAGACCGGTACGCTGCCGTGGCTGGTGCGGAAACAAGGACCGGCAGAGATCCGGATCAGCGTACGGGCGACACGGTTGCCTACCGGTTTCTTTCCGGCCAAGAGTCACGATTATGCATTCGGCGTCGTCAAGCAGGCCTTTCCGTCCATTGAGCCGTGCGAGGATGCTCTGTCGGGAGCCTTGATGAATGCCGGCCCGATCATTCATCCACCGCTGATCATGATGAATGCCGGTCCCCTCGAGCATTTTGATCGGTGGGATATTCACAACGAAGGTACCCAGCCGTCAATCCGCCGAACCACTGATGTCCTTGACGGCGAACGCATAGCGATTCGCGAGGCCTTCGGCTATCAGTCGCCTCATTTCCCGCTGGCGGATCACTACGATGACAGCCGTGACGAATGGATGTACGGCAACGGCAGCCACGAGAAACTCTCGGATAGCGGCGACTGGCGGGAGGATATCGATCTTACCTCCCATCGGTACATGTTGGAAGATGTTGAGATCGGTCTGGCCTTCCTCTGCTCCTGTGCCGATTTTGCAGATGTTGATGCTCCGGTGGCCCAGGGGTTGCTTTCCGTCGGCGGAGCGATCAACAGGCGGGATTTCCGGCAGACCGGCCGGACGCTTGAGGCGCTCGGTCTTTGCGCCATGTCGATGGCGGAGATAAAGACCATGCTACGCGACGGCATCTAGAAGGCGCCGATGGGCATGGATGCTCAGGGCAAAGGGGCATAACGCCCAGACCCGGGATTCGATGATCGCATCGAAGGCGAGGCGCTGACCGCATCAAGGAAGCGGTCTCCTGGTCCGGTCGCCGACCCTTGTTGCGCAAATGCGATATTGGACTCGACGACCCAGCTTCGTACAGGAAGACATTCTGATCAAGAACGTCCTCCTCAAGCGGCTTGGCTAAGTGATCATCCTGGGAGACCTGCGTCTTTCTGTTCTCGCGTAACACCGGATACGTTACCATGCAGAAGCTGCCTTTCGGTGGCTGGTTGGTATAAACGCTGCCATAGCCAAATGTCCGCGTCCCGGTTCCGGTTAAACGCGACCAGAACTTGCTTTGCAGAGCGGAGACGCCATGATCAAAACGAAAAGGGTTCCTGATACCAGCCTGCGAGGAGTGCGTCGATACACATACGATGCTGATTGGCTGGCACGGCACGACGAACCGATCATTGAGCCGGATCTGCCTATTATCGACCCGCATCACCATCTTTGGGATCGATCAGGGAGTCGGTACAGGACCGATGAATTGCGTGCAGATCTGGATAGTGGCCATAACGTGGTTGCGACTGTCTACATCCAGTGTTTCGAAATGCACAACAGGGACGTCAGTCCCGAATTGGCTCCGTTGGGCGAGACCGAATATGTCAATGGTGTCGCCGCGTTCGGTGCCAGCGGCCGGGATGGCTTTCGGCGTATTTGCGCGGGGATCGTTGGCCATGCGGATCTGCGTTTGGGTTCTGCGGTCGAGGGTGTTCTGCACGCCCATTTGAGGGCGGCTGAGCGGCGGTTTCGAGGCATTCGTCACATCAGCGCTTGGGACGGTGATAAAAATCTGAGAAGTGCCTATCGGACCTTCCCGGGCTTGCTGGCCGATTCGAACTTTCGGGATGGCTTTGCCTGCCTGGAACCCTTGGGATTGTCGTTTGACGCCTGGCTCTATCACCCGCAGATCAGTGAACTCACCGATCTCGCCCGGGCGTTTCCAGAGACGACGATCATACTGGATCACTTCGGAGGTGTGCTTGGCATTGGTGCTTACGCGGGCCGGCGAGATGAGATTTTCCAGATCTGGTCGTCTGACATTCGGGAGCTTTCCAGCTGCCCGAACGTGGTAGTGAAGCTCGGTGGCCTTTTGATGCGGATCAACGGGTTCGGTCTGGAAGACGGGGAATCTCCACCGACATCTGCGCAGGCAGCCGAAATCTACCAGCCCTACTTCGATGTTTGCCTGGAGGCGTTTGGGTCGGATCGCTGCATGTTCGAAAGCAACTTTCCGGTCGATAAGGGGTCGATCAGCTACCCGGTTTTCTGGAATGCCTGCAAGCGGCTTGCCGTTGGGTGCTCGGCGGATGAAAAGTCGGCCCTGTTCAGCGGTACGGCCAAGCGGATCTATCAGCTGATTTTGCCAGAGAGAACGGAGTAGTTCGCACGGATGTCGGAGGCCGTGGGCTGCCAAACGGGTTTGCGCTGGCTACTTGTATTTGACTTTCATGATTTCATAGGCCTTCGAGCCACCCGGCGCCGTTACTTCGATGCTGTCGCCTGTTTCCTTGCCGATCATGGCGCGCGCCAGCGGAGCGGTCAGCGACAGCAGTCCATTCTGGATATCTCCCTCGTCCTCACCGACGATCTGATAGGTGCTTTCCTTGTCCGTGTCCTCGTCGGCGAGCGTTACGGTCGCGCCAAAACGGACGATGTTTCCCTTCATGGTGGTGGGATCAATGACCTGGGCGCGGCTGATCTTGTCCTCCAGTTCCATCAGGCGGCCTTCGATGAAGGCCTGTCGCTCCTTGGCGGCATGGTATTCGGCGTTCTCGGCAAGATCTCCGTGTGTACGCGCTTCTTCCAGCGCGTTGATCACGGCTGGTCGTTCGACCGATTTCAGATGCTTCATTTCCTCTTGGAGCAGGCCGTAGCCACGCTTGGTCATCGGAACCTTATCCATCGGGAAAACCGTTTGTTGTCAGAGGGAATCTGGCGTGTCTACAGCAGCAAGCCATTGAGATAAAACCAGCTTTCCGGAAAATCTTCTTGCGTGCTCGCTGCGACGAGCAGCTGTTCTCAAAACGACTTCCCGAAATATGACTGGAGGGGCGCAACTTCAAGAGTTCCGCCCCGAAGTGCGGCAATCGCTTGCACCGCCGCCCGCGCCCCTGCGATGGTGGTGTAGTAGGGGATATCCCGGGTCAACGCCGTCTGACGGATTGAGAAACTGTCGCGGATGGCCTGCGCGCCATCCGTCGTGTTCATGACAAGCTGTACCTTGCCATCCGTCATCTCGTCGACGATGTGCGGACGGCCTTCCAAAACCTTGTTGATCGATCGAGCCGGAATACCCTGGGCTTCAAGGCTGCGTGCTGTTCCGCGCGTTGCGATCAGACCGAATCCCATGTCGACCAGCTTTTGCGCAATGGGGATCAACGCATCCTTGTCATGGTCGCGCACCGATACGAACACGGAGCCGGACTCCAGCAATCGAACGCCCGCGGCAAGCTGTGACTTGGCGAATGCCCGGCCGAAATCTGCGTCAAGACCCATCACTTCGCCAGTCGATTTCATCTCGGGGCCGAGGATGACATCGACGCCCGGGAAGCGGTTGAAGGGAAACACGGCCTCCTTGACTGCCACATGATTTTTCGCAGGTCCCATACCGATCTCGAACTGGGTCAGTTTCTCGCCGGCCATGATCCGCGCTGCGATCTTGGCAACGGGAGCGCCGGTGGCCTTGGCCACGAATGGTACTGTCCGGCTGGCGCGCGGATTGACTTCCAGGATGTAGATGGTCTGGCCCTTGATCGCGAACTGGATGTTCATCAACCCGACCACGCCTAGCGCCTTGGCCAGGATTTCCACCTGCCGCTTGATGTCGGCGACGGTTTCCGCAGACAGCGAGTGAGGGGGCAGGGCGCAGGCCGAATCGCCGGAATGAATCCCGGCCTCTTCGATGTGTTCCATGATGCCGGCAATGCCGACGGTCTCGCCGTCGGAAACGGCATCGACATCCACTTCAATCGCATCCTGCAGGTAACCGTCGATCAGAACGGGATTGTCACCCGAGACCCGGACGGCTTCTGTCATGTAGCGGAGCAGGTTGGACTCGTCATGGACGATCTCCATGGCTCGGCCACCCAGCACATAAGACGGCCTGAGCAGAATCGGATAGCCGATCTCATCGGCGATGGCGATGGCCTGCTCTATGGAGTTTGCCGCTCCGTTGTCGGGTTGACGCAGGCCGAGCTGGTGCAGCAGCCGCTGGAACCGGTCCCGGTCCTCCGCCAAATCAATGGCGTCGGGCGATGTGCCCAGGATCGGAATACCGGCAGCCTCCAGGGCATGCGCCAGTTTCAGCGGAGTCTGCCCTCCATACTGAACGATCACGCCTTTCAGCGTGCCGGTGGCCTGTTCCTTGAGGCAGATCTCGATCACGTCTTCAGCTGTGAGCGGCTCGAAGTACAGCCGGTCTGCTGTATCGTAGTCCGTGGAGACGGTTTCCGGATTGCAGTTGACCATGATGGTCTCGTAACCAACCGCACTCAGCGCATAGACCGCGTGGACACAACAATAGTCGAACTCGATTCCCTGGCCGATCCGGTTCGGGCCGCCGCCCAGGATGATCACCTTTTCCTGTTCTGACGGATCGGCTTCGCACTCCGGTTGGGCACCGCTCTCATAGCAGGAATACATGTAGGGCGTGATCGATGCGAACTCTGCCGCGCAGGTATCAATTCGCTTGTAGACCGGGTGAATATGAGCGCTGTTCCGTGCCGCCGTCACGTCGGCAAGGGTCTTTCCGGAAAGCGCTGCAAGCCGAGCATCAGAAAAACCCAGTGCCTTCAAGCGCAGAAAGTCGCCCCGGTCTTCCGGAAGTTTGCCGGCCTTGATTTCGCCTTCAGCCTCGACGATCTCCCGGATACGAGCCAGGAACCAGGGATCAATCTTGCAGGCGTTGTAGATATCCGGGTCGCTGATGCCTTCGCGCATGGCTTGAGCGACGACCAGCAGTCGCTCCGGCAAGGGCTCTGCCAGCTTTGCGATCATGGAATCGCGACCACCGGGAATGTCTACGGGGTCCAGACCATTCAAACCGGTTTCCATGGAGCGGAGCGCTTTCTGGACCGATTCGGCGAAGGTCCGGCCGATGGACATGGCCTCCCCAACGGATTTCATTGCCGTCGTCAAGGTTGGCGCCGCCCCGGCAAATTTCTCGAACGTGAAGCGCGGCATCTTCGTGACGACATAGTCGATGGTCGGCTCGAAGGAGGCTGGTGTGAAGCCGGTAATGTCGTTCTGGATTTCGTCGAGCGTGTAGCCGATGGCAAGCTTCGCGGCAACCTTGGCAATCGGAAACCCGGTAGCCTTCGAGGCCAGCGCCGAAGAGCGGCTCACTCGGGGGTTCATCTCGATCACGACCAGGCGCCCTGTTTCGGGATCAACCGCGAACTGAACGTTCGAACCGCCGGTCTCCACCCCGATCTCCCGCAGTACCGCGATCGAGGCGTTGCGCATGATTTGATATTCCTTGTCAGTCAGCGTCAATGCCGGGGCGACGGTGGTGCTGTCACCTGTATGAATTCCCATCGGATCGATGTTTTCGATGGAGCAGACGATGATGCAGTTGTCCGCCTTGTCGCGAACAACCTCCATTTCGAATTCCTTCCAGCCCAGAACCGACTCTTCGATCAGGACCTGAGAAACAGGTGAGGCGCGCAAGCCGCGGCTGACAATGTCCTCGAATTCTTCCCGGTTGTACGCGACGCCGCCGCCAGTGCCTCCCAGAGTGAAAGACGGGCGAATGATGGCCGGCAGTCCGATCGTGTCCAAGGCTTCCAAGGCTTTGTCCAGCGAACTGATGAGGGCGCTTTTCGGGCTTTCCAGTCCGATCTTGTCCATTGCCTCGCGGAACAGCAGGCGATCTTCGGCCTTGGCAATCGCTTCCCGGTTCGCCCCGATCAGTTCCACGCCCAGCCTCTCCAGCGTTCCGCTTTCCGCCAGCGCCAGTGCCGTGTTCAGCGCCGTCTGACCGCCCATGGTAGGGAGCAGCGCATCAGGTTTCTCCTTTTCCAGGATTTGCTCGACCATCTGCGGCGTGATGGGCTCGACATAGGTGGCGTCAGCGAGACCCGGATCAGTCATGATCGTTGCTGGGTTCGAGTTGACCAAGATGACCCGGAAGCCCTCCTCCTTGAGCGCCTTGACGGCTTGGGTCCCCGAATAATCGAACTCACACGCCTGCCCGATGATGATGGGGCCGGCGCCGATGATGAGAATGGCGGAGAGATCGGTGCGTTTCGGCATCGTCTATTGCTTTGCCGCTGCCATGTTCGCTACGAAGCGCTCGAACAGGTAATGGCTGTCTTGGGGGCCAGGGCTGGCTTCAGGGTGATATTGTACGCTGAAGACTGGCTGGCCGACTACCTTCAGGCCTTCGCAGCCGCCATCGAACAGAGACTGGTGGGTCATCGCAACGTCTGCCGGAAGGCTGTCGGCATCTACTTCGAATCCATGGTTCTGGCTGGTGATTTCCACCTTGCCGGTTTCTAGGTTCTTCACGGGGTGGTTTGCTCCCCGATGGCCGTGATGCATCTTTTTGGTGAAGGCGCCGAGGGCCAGAGCCAGGATCTGGTGACCCAAGCAGATGCCGAAGATCGGGACGCCGAACTTCATGACCTGCCGGACGGTCGGCGCGGCATAGACGCCTGTCGCCGCCGGATCACCGGGCCCATTTGAAAGAAACAGCCCGTCCGGCTGGTGCCGCAGGATGTCTTCTGCCGTTGCCGCAGCCGGGACCACCGTTACCTTGCAACCCAGAGTCGCCAATTTGCGCAAGATATTGCGCTTGGCTCCAAAATCGACGGCGACAACATGAAATCTCGATGAATCCTGAGTGCCGTAACCGTTCGGCCAGACCCAATCCGTCTCGTTCCACTGGTACGTCTTGGTACAGGAGACCTTTTTCGCCAGATCCATGCCTTCCAGACCGGGCCATGCCCGGGCATTGTCGATCAGGTCCGCAATCGGAAAGTCGCCTTTTGGGTCGTGGCGGATGACGACATTCGTTGCGCCGCCGTCCCGCAGTCGCCGGGTCAGCTGCCGGGTGTCGACACCGGTCACTGCCGGCAGGTCCTGGCTCTTCAGCCAGGTATCCAGATGCCCGCTGCTGCGGTAATTGGATGGTTGGGTAATCTCCGCCCGGAATACGCCACCCATCGCCGCCGACACGGCAGTCTCGATGTCTTCGGCGTTGGTGCCAACGTTGCCAATATGGGGGAAGGTGAAGGTAATGATTTGTGAGGCATAGGAGGGATCGGTGAAGATTTCTTGGTAGCCGGTCATTGATGTGTTGAAGCACAGTTCGCCGATCGCTGTCTTCTCGGCGCCAGCGCCACGACCCCAAAAGACCGAGCCATTGTCCAGAAACAGCCCCGCCGTTGCCCAAGAAGGTTTTTGGAATTGGCTCGCAGAAATCTCTGCCGAAGGCTCGCTATCCGAACCCGCGGTCGTGTCTTTCGGGGGGGACGTCTTCATCGACAGCCCGTTATTGTTTTGAATTGTTGTCAGGACCCCCGGGCGACGAGAACGGGCGCCGGCGCTAGGTACGGCAGCCCCGCTGCCGTGGTCAAGCGCTCTCGGTCGAAACATAGTCGCAGGCCCGGGCTGCGTTTTGTTACAACGCGCCGCATTCTCGGCTGGCTCCCGGATGCGAAAATTCGGATCAACCGGCAACCCTTTCGTTGACTCCCGGTGACCGATGGTGGCACGCCTCCCCTCTCAAGAGACAGGTCGGTAAGGACAACAGCGACAACCGGCCGGATTTCGGGCCACCCCTGGAGACGGAAAGATGGCTGACGTCATGCTGCGTGATCGTATCAAAGCTGAACTGAAAGACGCGATGAAGGCGCGAGAGGAGCGGAAAACAGCCACATTACGCCTGATCACAGCGGCCCTGAAGGATCGGGATATTGCTGCCCGCAGCAAAGGCGTAAATGACGGGATCGACGAGACCGAAATTCTGCAAATGCTCCAGACGATGGTGAAACAGCGCCACGAGAGCATTGAGCACTACGAACAGGCCGGCCGGCTGGAACTCGCCGAGCAGGAGCGCGAAGAGATCGAGACCATCAACTTCTTTCTGCCACGACAGCTGAACGAAACGGCCCTGCAAAAGGCCATCGACGCTGTCATCGAGGAATTGGGCGCCGGGTCGATCAAGGATATGGGGCGGACCATGTCGGCGCTGCGCGAGCGATACGCCGGGCAAATCGACTTCGGCAAGGCAAGCGCCATCGTGAAGGCGAGATTGGCGCAGTAACAGCGCTCGCCTGGCAGATCAGAGCCTGCTACCATTGCATCATGACGATCACCCCACAATTCCTTGATGAACTGCGCGCTCGTTTGCCAGTGTCTGATGTGGTAGGGAAACGGGTGAAGCTGGTCAAGAAGGGGCGGGAGTTTAGCGGCCTCTGTCCTTTTCACGACGAAAAGACTCCGTCGTTTACGGTTAACGACGACAAGGCTTTCTATCATTGCTTCGGCTGCGGCGCGCATGGCGATGTCATTCGCTTTGTTATCGAGACCGAGGGTTTGAGCTTCCCGGAAGCGGTAGAAAAGCTTGGCGCCATCGCCGGTCTGCAGGTGCCCAAGGCGACACCGCAAGAGCGGCAGCGGGCGGATAGGGCCAGATCGCTCCAGGAAGCGAGTGAGGCTGCGGCACGGTTCTACGAGCGACATCTGCGCGATCATAATGGCGCCGCCGCGTTGGACTATCTGCGTCGTCGTGGCTTGAAGCAAGAGACGATCCAGCAATTCCGCCTGGGCTGGGCGCCGGACAGACGGATGGCCCTGAAGCAGGCGATGATCGGCGAGGGCTATCCCGAAGCCTTGCTGATCGAGGCAGGTTTGCTGATCAAACCCGAAGGTGGCGGCGAAACCTTGGACCGGTTCTACAACCGTCTGATGTTCCCGATTTCAGACCGTCGCGGTCGGGCTATTGCCTTTGGCGGCCGGGCGCTGGGGGATATCAAGCCGAAATATATCAACTCGCCGGAAACGCCCCTCTTCAACAAGGGGCATCTGCTCTACGCCATGGATACGGCGCGCGAGGCAGCCCGAGATGGTGCAGATGTGATCGTGACTGAAGGCTACACGGATGTGATCGCCCTGTGGCAGGCCGGTTTCAGAGGCGCTACGGCGCCCCTTGGTACTGCGTTGACTGAAAGCCAACTCGCTGAATTGTGGCGCCTGGCGCCAGAACCGGTTCTATGCTTCGACGGCGACCAAGCCGGTCGGCGTGCAGCAGCACGAGCGGTGGGTCGCGCGTTGCCGCGGCTTCAGCCAGGCCTGTCGCTGAGGTTTGCCATTCTGCCATCTGGTGAGGATCCGGATTCCCTGATTGCGACGGAAGGGCCACCGGCGTTTCGCAGGCTGCTGGAAGGCGCTTTGCCGCTGGTGGACTGTTTGTGGCAACTGGAAACCGCGGGACGGCCATCCGATACGCCGGAGCGCCGAACGGCCATTCTGAAGGCCTTGCGCAATCGAATTGCTGAGATAGGCGAGCGCAGCGTTCAGGACGCTTATTTCGACGAGATCGAAGTGCGTTTTCGCAAGGCTTTTGGACGTGTACCATCGAACCGATCAGGGTATGGCGGTCAAGGCAGGAAAGCCCGATTTCGGTACGATCGATTTAGCCGTTCTGCGAATACGCCGGCAGGCGCCGTGAAAACCGACGGCAGGGTAGATAGCCTACATTTGCGCGGGCGTCAGGCACTGTTGGCAACCCTGATCAACCACCCGGCACTATTCGATACCCTGGCAGAGGAACTGGCCAAGACACCCTTTTCGGAAGGTAGTGATCTGGATCGCTTGCGCGGTTTTCTGCTTGAGGGGAATGGTGCAACCGAGGCCGATGCCCTGGAGACAGCTGGATTGGTCGCAACGGTCGACCGAGTGACCAGCCGTGCGGTCTACGAACTTGCGCCCTTTGCGGCACCGTCGGCTCGTGACGACGAAGCACTTGAGGGTTGGCGCCACTTGTACCGCCAAATGTTCGAGACCCGTGCGTTGAACGCCGAGAAGGCGGCGGCCATGCAGGCCTTCGCCGATGCGCCGGACGAACGCCGCTGGGCATACTTGCGTGCGCTGGGAGCCCAAGCTCGGCCATCGGACGAGGAAGAATTAGGGCGCGACGGGTGAACCAGTTGCTTGCTGCATGACCAGTCGGCGATAATAGGTCGGCACTATTGGCAGTGTGCAGGGTTGTGGCCGATATGCGTCAAGGTGCTGGCATTATTGCCGGTTGTGTAGCTCAACAAACGCTGCGGGGGCTCTTGTTGTCCGGCCAGAGGGGGTTATATCTCGGCATGGTGCGTAGCCGTGTTCCGGGAGAATTTGGAGCGTGCCGGAGATTGAGGCGACGCAAGATTGTGTGACAGCGCAGGAATAACCCTGCGCAGATGTTATTGGTTCAACACTATCGCGCGCTGTCGATCCGCGCCATGCAATCTTGAGGACGAAAGCTATATGGCAAGCAAAGCCACGGCTCAGGCAGTTTCCTCTGAGGCACAAAACGATTCTGAAGAGGCGCTTACGGACGCCTTGGCGGCGACCATAAGGAATCTCGTCGCGAAGAGCAAGGAACAGGGTTACCTGTCCGAAGAAGAGATCGAGAGCGCTATCCCGCCGGACCAGATCACACCCGAGCAGCGCGAACTCATCCTGTTCCGGCTTTCTGAGATGGGAGTCAACATCATTGATGGCGAAGAGCCAGAGGAAAAGGAGAACGAGTCCGGAACGGAGGTCGCTGAGCGCAAGGGTAACGTCGCTGATGATGTCGGACGGACCGACGATCCGGTGCGTATGTATCTGCGCGAGATGGGGACAGTTGAACTACTTTCTCGCGAGGGCGAAATCGAAATTGCCAAGCGCATCGAGGCTGGTCGCGAGAAGATGATTGCCGGCCTTTGCGAAAGCCCGTTGACCATGCGCGCTGTGGTGGCTTGGCGCGATGCCCTGCAGGCTGGCGAAGTGCTGTTGCGCGACATCATTGATCTGGAGGCGACCTTCAACGGCCCTGCCGAGAACCGGGTTGACGAAGACCGGGAAGATGACGAAGACCGGGAAGATGACGGAGGCGGCGAAGAGGAGAGCGAAATCGGCGAAGCGGCCGACTTGGGCTCCGCCGACAATGACAACGAGCCAGCACCGACTGTTGCAGAATCCAGCGGCGTCGAAGCCGAAATCAAGATCAACGCCGACGACTTGAACGGCGCGGACGCTGACAGCCGCGACGACGAAGAAACCAGTGAAAGCGAAACCAGCGAGGACGAAGACGAGGATGCGGCGGCAAACATGTCGCTGGCCGCCAAGGAAGCTTCTCTGATGCCAGAGGTCATTGGCAACTTCGATGCTGTCGGCAAGACCTACGCGAAGCTTCGCAAGCTCCAACTCACCCGTCTGGAAGCGATGCGGGAAGGCAGGAATCCGGGCAAACGGTCCCAGGACCGATACGACGCGCTGCGGACCAGTATCGTCGGTCTGGTTGAGCAGATTCAAATGAACAACCAGCGCATTGAAGAACTGGTTGAACAGTTCAAGGAACTCAACAAGTTACTCCTTGGCTTGGAAGGCAAGCTGATGCGTCTGGCGCTGAGTTGTGGCGTCGACCGCCATGAGTTCCTTGAGCAATATCGTGGTTCGGAGCTTGATCCCTGCTGGCTGGACAAGATGGCCAAGCGCAACACGAAGGGCTGGCAAGAGCTAATCGAAAAACACAAGCTGGAAGTTGAAGACCTGCGAGTCGGGATCGCCGAAGTCTCTCGTGCCGCCGAGTTGCCTGTCGACGAATTCCGCCGCGTGTATCTCACGGTCCAACGGGGTGAGCGAGAGGCGGCACAGGCCAAGAAGGAAATGGTCGAAGCCAATCTGCGCCTCGTCATTTCCATCGCCAAGAAATATACCAACCGTGGTCTGCAGTTCCTGGACCTGATCCAGGAAGGCAACATCGGTCTGATGAAGGCGGTCGATAAGTTTGAGTACCGCCGCGGGTACAAGTTCTCGACCTACGCGACCTGGTGGATTCGTCAGGCGATCACCCGGTCGATCGCCGATCAGGCCCGCACCATCCGGATTCCGGTGCATATGATCGAGACTATCAACAAGCTGGTTCGCACATCGCGTCATATGCTGCACGAAATCGGCCGTGAGCCGACACCAGAAGAACTGGCCGAAAAGCTTCACATGCCTCTTGAGAAGGTGCGCAAGGTCCTGAAGATTGCCAAGGAGCCGATTTCTCTCGAAACGCCGATCGGTGACGAGGAAGATAGCCACTTGGGGGATTTCATTGAGGACAAGAACGCTATCGTTCCCCTGGATGCTGCCATCCAATCCAACCTGCGCGAAACGACGACCAGTGTTCTCTCTACGCTGACCGCGCGCGAAGAACGTGTGTTGCGTATGCGCTTCGGCATCGGCATGAACACTGACCACACTCTTGAAGAAGTCGGCCAGCAGTTCAGCGTCACTCGCGAACGCATCCGTCAAATCGAGGCCAAGGCGCTCCGCAAGCTCAAGCATAAGAGCCGGTCTCGGAAGCTGCGAAGTTTCTTGGATACTTGAGAATTTGAATTATAAGTCATTGATTTAATTTTTTTAAATAAGATTCTTGTTCTTCGTGCAATCTTGCGGATGAAGAAACGGCAGGTGGCGTGTCGCGCTTGAGCCAGAGAAGGCCCGGCGTCCACGGAAAAACGGAATGAACACTTCTGAACCAGGACATTGGGGCCGGGATTCGGATATCGGCTATTTCCCCGATCTGGTCTTCTCTGCCTCCTTCGGGCCAGAGTGCGTCCAGCGGGAAGGTGATCGCATCGAAGGGCGGCTGTGACACCGGCACGTCATCCGCCAGCGTCGCCGGCACTACCCACTGGCCCGCGCGCCGGGCCAGCACCTCCAGCGTCACGCATCGGGTCGGGTCGCGCGATCTTGGACATGCGCAGCGCCCGCACGAGCGGATCGCGGTCCGAAAACGGACGGAAACCGAAGCTCCCGCAGAAGGTCTTAGCGTCTTCGCTGCCGCATGCGACACAGGTGTGGGCGCAACGTACCGAGAGGAAAGGGCTATTTTGCGAAACGGATCTATGTCTTACCCGTCTCCCGTTGCAAGTCCGGGAAGCGCAGCAGCATGGCAAGGGCGCGCTACAGATAATCATTGACGGAGGAGCCTCTTGCAGAATTGCCCTGCTGATTGAGCGCATCTAAGATTTTGACACCGCTCGGGCTTCTGAGGAGCGTATTTCGGTCATCAACGGGACTTGGCGTTGTCTGTGAAGGGTCTTTGGCGCGTTTGAAGGCGCGCGTTTTGTTGCCGTGCCGTTGGCCGGGGACCTATCAATCTATCACACTTGGCTCGTGGTCCTCTCTGTCGGTTTCGGTTCCGTCCCGGTCCGTCATGGCCTGCATGGCGATGACGGCATGGGACAGGACCCTGATCCCTTCCCGGAGCTTCTG
>JAPOST010000028.1 GCA_026709535.1 Rhodospirillaceae bacterium | reverse complement strand
CTACACCTCCCTGCGGCCCGCATGGGGCTGCGCCAACTGACGGCCTCACCGGAACCCGCACCGGCCAGGCGGTCGGGCGGAATGTAAGGATTTGTAACCCGGTTTTCTCAGGGACATCCGGGTGCGAAGCGGGGCGGCGCGTAACTCACCGCCAGAAAGATGGTTTTGATGGCAATCAGTCGTGGAATTCGTCGTCGTCATCGAACAGGATTCGCTGCGCGGATCCGTCCGGATCGTCAAATTGGCCGGAGCGCGCGGCCCACAGAAAGCCCGCCAAGCCCAAACCACCCAAGATCAGCGCAATCGGGATCAAATAGACAAGGACGCTCATACCGCCAGTCTCGCTTCTGACATCGCCTGGCGCCACAGACGTCGGTGAGGCGCCTGCCGGAATGCGTTCGCCACGACGAGGATGGACGACGACGACATGCACAAGGCCGCAATCATCGGCGTCACGAGCCCGGACATGGCAAGCGGGACGGCCAGCATGTTATAGCCAATGGCCAGAGCGATGTTTTGACGGACCAGCCGTTGAGACTGGCGGGCAGCCCTGATGGTTGTCAGGACCGGTCGCAGAGCAGCGCCCTGGAATACGATTTCTGCCGACGTTTGCGCGATATCGGCGGCACAGCCAGGCGACATGGAGACCGTTGCAGCAGCCAGTGCGGGCGCGTCGTTCAACCCATCGCCAACCATCATCACGGATCGTCCTGCGTCACGAAGATGTTCGATTTCCGCGACCTTGTCGGACGGCAAACACCGACCGGACCAGACCTTGATGCCGACCTGACGGGCGACATCGGCTGTAACGGCTTTCCGATCACCGGACAGCAACACCGTTTCGCAACCGGCATCGCGGATCGCCTTGATCGTGGCGGCCGCATCTTCACGCAAAGGATCCGAGAAACTGAAACTGACCGGCTCTTGGCCTGGTCGAGCAAACCAGAGGGTGCCAACTGCGTGTCCATGATCGACGGCAGTCTCGTCACTGTCCCTGTCGCCCAGACCGCACCAGACAGCAGATCCAAGCCGCCAGAGGCCGCCTGGACCGTCCCAGGACAAGCCGTTTCCCGGAATCTCTTCAACGCCTTCCCGAGCGGTCACGCCAGGCGCCGCGCGCGTCAAGGCTTGCGACAGGGGGTGAGAACTGGCTGCCGCAAGCGCCGCGGCATCGCGCAACGCATTCTCAGGTATCGTGCTGGCATTGATCAGGTCTGGAGAACCGAGAGTCAGCGTTCCGGTCTTGTCAAAGACCACGGTATCGACTGTCGCCAGCCGCTCCAGCGCATCACCCGACTTCACCAGTGTTCCGATACCGAAAAGCCGCCCTGTCGCGACGACCTGAACGACGGGGACTGCCAGACCAAGGGCGCATGGACAGGTGATGATCAGTACCGCAACGGCAATCATCAAGGCAGGTTGCCAGTCGATGCCGCCGATCAGCATCCATCCGACAAAAGCCAGCAGCGCCAACAGGTGGACTACCGGTGCGTACAGGCGCGAGACGCGATCTGCCAGAATGACATAGGCCGACCGCCGCTGCTCCGCCGCATCGGTCAAGCGAACGATATCGGCCAAGACAGTTGCGTCACCGACAGCGCGCGTTGTCACTGTAAGCGGCGACGACAGATTAACTGTGCCCGCCAGGATCCGGTCCCCTGGCTGGACCAGCCTGGGCAAGGCCTCTCCGGTCATGGCGCTCTCGTCGATTGATGAGCGGCCAGCATGTACGTCACCGTCGATGGCAAATCGCTCGCCGGCAGCAACAAGTATCCGGTCGCCGGCATCCAGTGTTTCCAGGTCCACGACAGCTGTGGAGCCGTCATCCGCCAAACGGCGGACTACGCAATCCTGCAATGCAACCAGCCGCGCCGCCGCCGAACGAACTTGCCGACGCGCTCTCTGATCCAGCAGGCGTCCGATGAGCAGGAAGAACAGCAGAGTGATCGCCGAATCAAAATACGCGTGTCGGCCGCCGGTCGCCGTCTCCCAAAGGCTGGTTGCTGACGCCACAACTACCGCAATGCTGATCGGCACATCCATGTTAGTCCTCATGTGACGCACTGCCTTCCAGGCGGACCGGAAAAACGGGCGTCCGGCATAGGTGATGGCAGGCAGCGCAATCAACGCCGAGAACCAATGGAACATGGTCCGTGTTTCGGGCGCCATGTCCTCCGCGTTGCCGGCCCAGATCGACAGGGAAAGCAGCATGACATTGGCGGAGGCAAACCCGGCAACAGCCAAGCACTTGATCAGCAGTTTCTCGTCTTCCGAGGCCTGACCAGCCACTTCTGGCACCACGGCAAAGCTGGCCGGAAAGCCGTCAGCCTCCAGCGCGTTCAGCGCCGCTTGGGTGCGGTCGCCAGCAGACCATTCGATACGCACGGTCTGGCGCGACAGGTTTGCCCGCACATGCCGTATTTCAGGCAATGCCGCCAGAGAACGTTCGATTTTCGCCACGCACCCGCCACAGCGCATGCCGGGTACGTGCACGGTAGTCGGCCGGGATGGGTCTCCCAAATTTTCCCCGCGACTGTCTGACGAAAGAATGGGCGTTGCAATGGTCATGGTCGCAGATTGTAGCGCCGTGTCGCGGTAACGGTCCCGGTCCGGGCTGCGATGCTCAGGACAAGCCGCCACTGGCCGTATTTCGGCAGGGCGATCGCTGCGTTGTACTGACCACCGACGGTCGATTGCATCTTGACGGAAAAATCCAGTCCCCGCTCGATTGGCCGCTCAAAGCGGGCAACGACTGTGGCGTCGGGAATGAACTTGCCCGATTTGTCCTTGATGGCGACGAGCAGGTTTCGATGGCTTCCTTTCCCATCAAGGCGTGCGGCGACCGCCCAACCGGTCGCAACGACGCGTTGTTGTTCGGCCAACTGACGATTGTATTCCAGACCCCGGCGATACGCGTCGTCCGTCGATACGCCGTTCCAGCTGTTGAACGCCGAAAAAACCATGATCCCGTTGGCCAGCAGGATCACGCCGAACCCGGCCACGAACGTCCACGGTATCCAGCGGTCCGACCGAAACAAAGATCTCATCACCCGCATCCTATCGCCGTTGGGGCGCACGGAAGGTTGTTGCCCGGACAATCTTTCGAGCGACGTCATCCGTCATGGCAAAGTGAATGGGCATGTCTCCAGCCGTGATCGCCTTGGCCGGCACCCGAACATGAAGACGGTATTCTCCAAGCCCGTCGGCAGGTGCGGACAGGACCACCGTTGGGACAGGCGAAATCGATTGACCGACGACAATAATCTCTGCACCGGGTATGCCTTCGGTATTCAGCACGAACTGCCGCTCGCGCCGCTGCTTGTTCAGGATCTTGACGTCGTAGCTGTTCTGGATCGCGCCATTGGAAAGCCGTACGAACAATGTCCGGTCGTGCAGGATATTGATACCTTCCGTATCCCGAGTCGCCAAAGACGCGATCATCAATGTCGAAACGCCTAGTAACAGGAAGGAATACAAAACCGTCCGAGGCCTGATCAGACGATAAGTCTGCGGCTCTTTCTGAGCGCGTTGCGCCATCCGCCGTTCGGTGTCGAAGGCAATCAGGTTCGGCGGCAAACCGACTTTTTTCATCACTTCATTGCACGCGTCGACGCAGAGCCCGCATCCGATGCACTCCAACTGAATGCCATCGCGGATATCGATGCCGGTCGGGCATACGGCGACGCACTGCTTGCAATCGATACAGTGACTGGTTTCGCCCCACTGCTGCCCCTTGCGATGTGGACCGCGAGGTTCGCCTCGGAATTTGTTGTAGGTAACAACCAGGGAATCCTCGTCCAGCATTGCCGCCTGGAAGCGTGGCCAGGGACACATGTAGGTACAGACCTGTTCTCGCGCCCAGCCGGCCAGGAGGTAGGTGGTGAACGCGAACAGGCCGACGAAAAAATAGGTTTCGGCCGATGCCTTACCGACGAAAAATGCGCCGACGACGGTCGGTGCATCCACGAAATACATGATCCATGCACCACCTGTAACAAAGGCGATCAGCAGCCAGCACAGGTGCTTTGTGGCCTTTCGCATCGCCTTTCCGGCAGAGAACGGTTTCCTGTCCAGCCTGATCCGCGCGCTGCGATCGCCTTCGATCTGGCGTTCGATCCACATGAACAGATCGGTCCAGACGGTCTGCGGGCAAGCATATCCACACCAGATGCGACCGGCCAGACTGGTAGCCAGGAACAAGCCAATCGCCGCCATCACCAGAATGCCAGTCAGGTAGTAGACCTCCTGGGGCCATATCTCGATGAAAAAAAAGTAGCCACGTTCGTTGTTCAGATCGACAAGGACGGCCTGGTCTGGCGCATTGGATCCACGGTCCCAGCGGATCCAGGGAAGGACATAATACAGACCAAGCAAAGCGACTAGCGCCGACCACTTTAGACGACGATACTGCCCTGAGACCTTGCGCGGATAAACTTGAACACGCTTGGCGTAGAGGGAAGAAGGCTTGTGCGACGTCCCACCTGCCTTTGCGCTTTTCTTTTGCTCGCGCACCGACCAGACGTCGACAGCACCGTCAAGTTCGTTTGTCACGCTGCTGCCGTCTGGAGCCACTGGCGTCTCTCCTGCTTGATCAGCGCAACCCGGTTCGTTACTGGCCGCCGCCCAGTGCGTGGACATAGACGGTCAACATCTTGATGGTTTCAGTGTCCAGCCGGCCGCTCCAGGCGGGCATGGTGCCGTTTTTCGGCCTGGTGATCTGGGCAATGATTGCTTCACGGCTGCCGCCGTGGATCCAAATCGCATCGTTCAGGCGCGGAGCACCCTGTTCCGAGTCGCCTTTGCCAGTCGGGCCGTGGCAGGACGCGCAATTCTCCTTATAAAGAGGCGCTCCCCTTTTCATTGCTTCCGCATTTTTGGATCTCTTGGACATAGACAGCACGAACTCAGCCACGTCGGCGATCTGATCCGGCGTCAGAACAGCATCTTCGCCCCTGCCGAAAATCGGCATCTGGGAGGATCGGGAATCCTCATGGTCGTTTCGAACGCCGTACAGGATCGTGCGCTCGATATCCTCTAGTGATCCGCCCCAAATCCACGCATCGTCGGCAAGGGAGGGATAGCCACCCGGATTGCCCACGCCGCCAACACCGTGGCAAGGCGCGCAATTATCGGCGAAAGCGGCCTTGCCGCCAGCGAGCGCGAAACGCAGGAGTTGATCGTCCGTGCGGATTTCAGCCAGAGGTGATTGCCGGATGCCGTCGCGGAACCTTCCCTGTTCCGCCCGGGCTGCAGCAATCTTATTGCCGACCTCAACGCGCGAAGAGTATCCCAGAACTCCCTTGCTATAGCTGGTGAGGCCGGGGATTGCGGGATAAAGGACGAAGTAGACAAAGGACCACGCGATGGTAGCGTAGAGGACCCAAAGCCACCAGCGAGGCAACGGCGTGTCGAGTTCCTTGATGCCATCCCACTCGTGACCTGTCGTCGCCTGACCGCTATAGGCGTCTTTTTCCGTATTACTCGGCATGTGCTAGATCCTGTTCTTGCGGTCAGCAGAGGACGTCTGATCCGGACGGTCAGAAACGGCATCAGCCGATTGCTTGTCTTCACTCAGCGGGATTTGTGCGGCGCGGCGGAATTTTTCCCGATTCGAGGGCCATAGCACCCACGCCACGATGATGACGAACAGGGCCATCATCCAAATCACCCAGGCGGAACGGACGAATGCGTAAAAATCCTCCATCGCCCCTTCCTACTGCTGCAGGTCCCTGACGGTGTATTTCTTGAAATCCACCATCCGCCCGAGGATTTGCAGATAAGCGACCAACGCATCCATTTCGGTGAGGTCGCCAGGTTTACTGTCGAAATCGGCTACCATTGCCTTGGGATATCGCTTCAGTAGCCCGTCATGATCGTGGTCGCCCTCAGGATCGGCCTGGGCGACCATATCCGCGTAGGCCGCAGCAATCATGTCCGGCGTATAAGGGACGCCGACGGTTCTGTTGACCTCAAGATGCCTGGCGATGTTGCGCATCTCCAGCTTGCGTCGCAACAGGAAACCGTAGGCCGGCATCACGCTCCCCGGCTCCACGCTGCGGGGGTCAATCAGATGCTGAACGTGCCAAGCATTGGAATACTTGCCGCCGACCCGCGCCAAGTCAGGCCCGGTTCGCTTTGATCCCCACTGGAACGGATGGTCGTAGATACTCTCTGCTGCAAGGCTATAGGGACCGTAGCGTTCGACCTCGTCCCGGAACGGTCGGATCATCTGACTATGGCAGTTGTAACAGCCTTCGCGGATATAGATAGCGCGCCCGGCCAACTCGAGTGGCGAATACGGACGGACTCCCTTTACCGGCTCAATCGTCGACTTGATCGTATACAAGGGCACAATCTCCACCAACCCCCCGATGGAGACGGTCACGAGCGTTGCAAGCGCCAGCAGGATCACATTCTTTTCAAAGAGGGCGTGGGAAAATTTCTTAGCCATTGCCTTCCCCCTATGCGGTCGCCGGGGGCACCTGGCCGGAGTCGACAGGAGCATTCGTTTCGAAAAGCGCAACCCGATCATCGGCGTAGTCGCCCCTGATCGTTCGATAGATGTTGTAGATCATCAACAACGCGCCGACGAGGAACAGGATTCCGCCAAGGGCCCGGATGACATAGTAAGGATGCATGGCTTCCACTGTTTCCACGAAGCTGTATTGCAGGAAACCCAGATCATTGTAGGCCCGCCACATCAGGCCTTGCATGATCCCGGATATCCACATTGCGGTGATGTAGAGCACGATACCGATGGTCGCGATCCAGAAGTGGTAACTGACCAGCTTCAGACTGAAGAGTTCGCGGCGTCCCCAGAGCTTGGGCACCAGAAAGTACAATGCGCCAAAGCTGATGAACGCCACCCAGCCGAGCGCACCGCTGTGCACATGGCCGATTGTCCAGTCGGTATAATGGCTTAGAGCGTTGACCGGCTTGATCGACATGACCGGTCCTTCGAAGGTGCTCATGCCGTAGAAACCGACCGCGGCGACCAGGAAGCGGAGGACCGGGTCGGTTCGCAGCTTGTCCCAGGCCCCCGACAGGGTCATCAGGCCATTGATCATGCCGCCCCAGCTGGGCATCCATAGCATGACCGAGAACATCATGCCCAGAGACTGCGCCCAGTCCGGCAACGCCGTATAATGCAGGTGATGCGGGCCAGCCCAGATGTACAGGAAGATCAGTGACCAGAAGTGAATGATCGAGAGTCGATAGGAGTAGACCGGCCGTTCCGCTCGCTTCGGTACGAAGTAGTACATGATCCCGAGGAATCCGGCCGTCAGGAAGAAGCCAACCGCATTATGACCATACCACCATTGCGTCAGCGCATCCTGGACACCGGACCACAGGATGTAACTCTTGACCCCGGTCCAGGAAACAGGGACCGTCAGGTTGTTGACGACATGCAGCATCGCCACGGTCAGGATGAATGCCAGATAGAACCAGTTGGCGACGTAGATATGTGGTTCTTTCCGACGCATCAGCGTGCCAACGAAGATCAGCAGATAGATCACCCAGACAAGGGTCAGCCACAGGTCTACGTACCATTCCGGCTCGGCGTATTCCTTGCTCTGAGTCACGCCCATCAGATAACCGGTGCCGGCCAGCACGATGAATACCTGGTAGCCCCAGAACAGGAACGAGGCCAGAGACGGCCCGCCCCATAGCGGCGCCCTGCATGTTCGCTGCACCACATAGAGAGACGTTGCCAGCAGCGCGTTACCGCCGAAAGCAAAGATCGCTGCCGAGGTATGAAGCGGCCGCAGCCGACCAAAAGTTGTCCACGGCAAATCGAGATTGAGTATCGGGAAGGCAAGTTGAAGGGCGATCACCACCCCGACGAGAAACGCGGCGACTCCCCAAAACGCAGTCGCCAGTGTGAACTGGCGGACGACCGTCATGTTGTAGGTGACGTTTTCGTCCCCCTTCGCCAACGCCAGCGACTCTGCCGTAACAGCCGTCATGCAATAACCCCCAAGACGCTTACCGCCCCACGGCTACATGCCAATCATCTTATGCACGGCAGCCGGTCGGGCCCATAAACGGCAATCGACAGGACTGAGGCATTGACTTACATCAATTAACGACAGCTTGTGAAGGCGTAGGTTTCCGCTAGGCTGGGCGAGTTTCACGACTCGGCCCGGAAGATCATCAGAAGAGCAGGTCTGCAACATGGCAGCGGCAATGAACACAGCCGAAAACGATCGCGTTCCCGTACCATCCCCGGGTGCCCTTACCATTGCCAGTATTCCGGTTAATCGGCCTTGGCAGTGGCTGGCAAGAGGCTGGGATGACATTATCTGTGCGCGGGGCGCGAGCATCTTCTGGGGCATGCTGTTTGCGATCATGGGCTTGGTGGTTCTCTTCATCCTGCACAGTGTGCGGCTCTACAATCTCGCCTTGCCTCTGGTTGCAGGCTTCATGCTGATTGCGCCCATCTTGGCGGTCGGACTGTATCACGTCAGCCGCGAACTGGAGAAAGGGAACGCGGTCGGCGTGGGAACAGCGCTTGGCGCCTGGAAGCGAAATACCGGCCAGGTGGCGCTGCTTGGATTTGCCGTCGGCCTGCTGTTCCTGTTCTGGATCCGCGTCGCCACCCTCATCTTCGCATTGTTCTTCGGCCACCGCCCGCCGGAGGCCTTTGGCACCGCGCCGCCCGACCTGCTGGGTTTTATTCAGTCGGTGATCCTGACAACCGAGAATATCGAATTCTTGGTTGTCGGGTGTGTGGTCGGTGCCGGGATTGCGCTGGTCGTTTTCGCAATCACCGCCGTGTCAGTCCCCATGCTGGTGGATCGTGAAGTTTCCGTTTTCGATGCAGTGGTAGTCAGCGTGCGAACAGTCCTGCAAAACAAGGCAGCCATGATCCTTTGGGCGATCCTGATTGTACTTTTCACAGGTGCCGGAATCCTGGCTGGCTTCATCGGCCTCGCCGTCACCATGCCGCTGATCGCCCACGCAACATGGCATGCCTATCGCGATCTCGTCAAAACCCCTTCCGAATAGGAGCCCAGCCCCATGTCCAATGTGATCATGCTGTTCGTCGGGATCCTGATTGCCCTTCTAGGACTGTTCATGATCTCGCGCGCTTCCGACGACATGTTCGGCTTCGCTGGCGCGGTCTTTACCCTTTTCGGCGTATTTTTCTCGTTCGGAGTGGTGCGGCGCCTGACAAGTTAACGCCGCAGGCGCCCAGTCGTTGCCGATGCAGGCCCGCACCCTGAGAGCTTGAATATCAAGAATTTCGATGACATCTTTGCCAACGGTTTCGATGATACGATCCCGGCGCAGCCGGGTGATGGTGCGGCTGACAGTCTCGACGGTCAAGCCCAGATAATCGGCGATATCGCGACGGGACATTGGCAATTCCAGACTGTCTGTCTCCGACAACTGCCGTTGCGACCGCAAAAGAAGTAACAACAGGAAGGTCGCGATCTTTTCCGCCGCGTTCTTGCGACCCAGCAGGAACATCTGGTCGTGCGCGGAAACCAGTTCGTTTGAACAATGTTTCAGCATCCAGTGTTCCATGTCCGGAAAGTCCCGGAAAAGTCCGTTCAGTTCTGAAATCGGGTACTGGCAAAGGATGGAATCCTGCAGTGCTTCTGCGGTATAGACATAGTGTTGGCGATCGTTCAGCCCCAGCATGTCACCGGGATACAGGAAACCGGTAATCTGGCGGCGGCCGTCATAAGTCTCCTTGAAGACCATCAGGCAACCTTCCGTGACCACGAAATAGTCGACCGCGTTGTCGCCCTCTTCAAAAAGGCGCGCGCCTTCCGCAAGCGACCGGCGGCTGACGATATCATTCAGGCACTTGATTTCTTCATTGCCCAAAACGCTGCAGATGGAACTCGACCGCGCCCGGCAGAACAGACAAGGCAGATCACCCAAGCTCTTTTTGCCGCCAAGCGAAAAGTCCTCTACGACCATGTTTCGCACTTAATTCGCACTTAAAAGCCCTTTCCCGCTCTCGAACGTTTCCGGGTTAGCAGAATAATTGCGCCGCGACGAACATTTTCAACGGTGCAGCGGCGCACCTTCGTTTGATCTTGAAGCTAGCGCTCTGTCGCGCATGACCCGGCCGGGCCGAAAAGTCGCTTTGACGCCCTGCCGTCGCGCGAGACCGAATTCGCTTTCGGCTCGCCTTGGAAAACTGTGAGACGACGTAATGAGGCCGCAACCAGGGAACCCCTCGATCAATCAGGTATTCGCCTGACATGCGTACTTTTCAGGCGAACTGCAATACGACCCGCTCACAGTCGGCAAGCGTATTGACCGCTCTCCCGTTTCCGGATCACAAATCCTGAAACGAATGGCGCCAATATACTTTACAAACTAAAGGGCAATCCCCTATGCTGACCATCGGGAACGGGAGTGCCCCATGTCAGTTCTTTCAGCCCCGTACATGCACGACGAAGCCGCGGCTTCGCCCATGTCGAGGCGATGTTGTGGCCGGCCGGCCCGGTTTGCCCCAAGTGCGGCGTGATCGGCGAGGCATACGAGTTGAAGGGTGTTCGGAGCAAGCCGTCGAAGAAGCGCCCGGAAGGCAAGGAGCGCCACGGCCTGAGGAAGTGCAAGGCGTGCGGACCGGCACGATCTTCGAGGAAAGCCATATCGACCTGCACCTGTGGCTATAGGCTATCTGCCTGATGACCGGCAGCGAGGGGGGTATCAGCGCCAATCAGCTTCATCGGACGCTCGGCATCACGCTCAAGAGCGCGTGGCTCATGAGCCATCGTATCCGCGCGGCAATGCGCGACGACGGCACGGTGAATTTCGGTTCCGGCGGCGGCGAAGCGGAGGTCGACGAGACTTTCACCGGCCTGGACAAGAGCGAGACAGGCCGCGCCAGGTCCATGGCGGCAGACGACCTGAAGGCCGGGACGTTCACGCCGACCCTGCTGGACAACATCGCCAAGGAGGCCACAGTCTGCACGGACGATGCTGGGCAGCATCGCTGCCTTCGCCAGCCATGAGCATGTCCGCCACAGCGCGGGCGAGCACGGTCGCGGCCCGGTGCGCACCAACACCATCAAGGGCTGTTTCAGCATCTTCAAGCGCGGCATGAAGGGCGTCTGCCGGCATTGCTCCGAGCGCCGCCTGCACCGCCACGCATTCCGGTTCGAGTCCCGCTACGACAACCGGATCGGCAACGGTCCAGAAGACGTGGCGCGGGCTGTGATCGTCCTGAAGGGTGCAGTTGGCCGCAGGTTGCTTTACCGGGACTCGTCCTCGGGTTAGTTTCGACTGCCTTTATGGATGTTGCGATCATGGCAAGCGACGACACCCCATCTCCTATTCTTACCTTGGAGCTCGGTCCGGGGAAGGTTCCCTACCGCGATTTTCGGCGTGTCGTCCAAGACTTCACCAATTTGCTGCGTGAATTTTCCGAAGAATCTTGCGGCCATCCCGATTCCGTTCGTTGGGAAATCTCGGTTTCCGAGGGCAGTCTGCTCATCGCCGCCGACATTCCAGACACGGTGGATGCCAAAACGGTGGCATCGATCCAGGAAACCGTTCGCCGGCCGCCTCCACGCATTCGCGAGCGACTTGATCGCTTCCCGAGACCGGTCCCCGTGACGAGGCTTTTGACTGGCGAAGACCGCAAGGACATCCTGCAGCCAGATCAGGACGTCATGCCTCGACGCCCCGGTCCGTTTTCGGAATACGGCACTATCGAGGGCACTCTCGATACGCTTAGCGCTCGCGGGCATCCATACTTCATCATTTCCGAACCGATATGGAATATCGCCGTCAAGTGCACGGTTCCTGATGATGTGGTCGATTCCATGCGCGAAATGTGGCGCCAACGTGTCGCGGCGCACGGCACGGTGCATTACGACCCGAACGGCCAACCGACAAGTATCAAAGCGGAAGAAGTGGTGTCATTCCCTTACAGCGACATGCCCATCGAAGCTTTCCGCGGGCTACTTGCCGCCGACGACATGCACGCCCTTGTGCGTCGGCGATAGCGCCGCGCCTTGCTGTAGGCGGCCCATAACGACCTGTCGTTGCCGATGGCGTCCGCCGTTCCTGTGACCGGGAAAAGCTCAAACGCGCCCCTGCCGTCGCCGCCGTGCAAGTGGCCGATCAAATCGTGCGTCGGGCCGACGCGGAACATCTCGCCCAGCGTTGTCATGCCGGTCGGCAATTCGACGGATGTGCCGAGGAAATCCAGCCGGCCGTGCGCCAGATTGTCCGCGGCAACGGCAAGCCCAGCGTGCATGACGCCCAACGGCCCCCCATGGCGCACCTTCGCCGCCCGGGTCGAAAACGCAGACCTGCCCGATTTCGGTATCCCCCACGACGACAGGGCGGCTCGCCCCGACACCGCCAACCCGATTGAGCGCGCCGGCAATGGCCCGCGCGATCTCCCCGGCCTCGCCCGATCTTGTGGCCGGGGCGGCCAGCGTTACGCAGTGCACCGGTGACCGCTCATTTGTCCTGGCCGGTCCCGTGCGCCGGGTGGCGATCAACATCATTTCCTCCATCCCGGTGTCGGCGGATAGCGCGTCTCTGCCCAGTGCCTGCCCGGCGGCGACGGCAACGGCTGCTATGCCGGTGAAATCCCGCTCGATCATGCACCTTGTCGCCGCCCAGCTATCGGCGAACGTGGCAGTCAGCGGCAGGACGAATCCAATTCGGCCGCCCGGTCGGACCTTCTTTCGGGCCAGAGCCAGAAACGACGCGCCTATGCCGGCCCGTGCGTTGGCCGGCTGGTTCCTGATAAGCCGCCCCCATCGGCGCTGACATGCTTTCCGTTCGCGTTCAAGCAGACCGGCAATATCGAACGCGCTTTGGCCGCCGCGGGTTCGCGAGTAGGGCGGATTCATCAAAATCCAGTCAACGCTGTCATCGGGAATATCGACCGAAAATTCGTTTTGTTCGCCGCTGCCTGCAGAGCGACCGGCGACGTTGTGGAACAAGTCCCGCAACGCCCGCGCCTCGAAATACTCAAGCGACCCTGTGGCGTCGTTCGCCCCGCCGACGATCGGGGTATCGCCATACGATTCGCCCTGGCCTATGGCGGCCAGAGACGCCGATGTGAGATGCGCGGCGATTGGGCTGACATCAGCCCCGACAAGGCCGGTCTCCATTGCGCGCCGGTCCAGCTCGCCGACGGTTTCGACCGTGCCGCCCGAAGACTCGTGAATGGCCTGTATGCGCCGATAGCCAGCCCGTAGCAGCGTCCCGGCCCCGCAGGCCATATCCGCAAGGGATCGAGCGGCAAACAGGGAACGATCCGCCCATTGCTCCGCCGACAGGTCGCTTCGCCGGATTGTGAGTGTGGCGAGCAATTCCGCCGTTGCCGCCTGTGTGTAGAAGGCCGCGGCCTGTTTGCGGTCTTCGCTCAACTTCGGGAAAAGCTCGGCCCCAACATTGATATGCAGTCCCAGACCGGCCACCTCGATTTTCTCGACGGCTCGTGTCAGGTTTGCCAGCGCCTCCCCGGTCGCGCGCAATTCGGAATTGCCGCAATCTCCAGAATCTCTATCGCAGGATCGAATATCGCGCGCCAATTCTCTGCCTGTATCCGCCGCCATATCGCGATTTGTTCGGAATGCAATGGCAGCGCTCGGCGCGTGAAATCGAGCGACGGAATATCGGCAACGTTCTGGCCGTGCAACCGTTGCTGTGTCAGCAACGCATTCAGCCAAATCACCATCGCCGTTTTCAGGCTTTTCAGGATCGACCCGCGATTGATCCGGCTGTCGATCTGCTGCTTCGTCATTTCGGGCAGCGCTTCGAGACCGTCTGCCGCCTCGTCTATCAGCACCGCCACATCGTCGGAGGTGCACTCAATTTCCTCTTTCGGCAGTGACGCGGCGGACAGCAGTGCGGCCAGATCCTGAATCCCGCCCGCGATAAATCCGGCGGCCGGCCAGCGGCGGTGCACGTCATCGGCTTTCTGGTACAGCGCAAATCGAATCTCTGCCCCGGCGATCAAGTCATCCCTTGCCGATTCGCTCGACCGGAACGCCGCCGGAATGTGAACGGAAACGGCCGTCTTGATTTCGCGCCGTCCGTGTCGGACGGTCGCGCCGAGTCTGGCGATAGCGTCCTTGTCTGCGTCCGCCGAGTCCTAGGAACACTCGATCACGGATGGCGGGGAGCGCGGATCGACAATCAGAACGTCCGGGCGTTTGCCGGAATTTCCGCGCCCCGACAGAACGCTAGTCCGTTCGACTTGTAAAAGTCCCGGTTCCGCCCGCCATTGTGCTGTTGCGCTTTGCAGCGCTTCACCCAGTGCAATGTTGAATACTTCTTCCCGGACATGGCCTCGGGCTTCTTGCGGGTTGCGGGTTTTCTAGTCTAGAGCCTTTCCAGCCATCTGTCTTCGCCATATCGCCCTCACTTGGCAGGTGGCGACGTTAGAATGACGCCTCATGGTTTGTAATGTATAATGGCGCCAAACAAATGGAGCCAACACCTGTCGTCCTGGCGGCGACAAACGGCCGTCATGGTCTGGGGCCTCGTTGATTCTAGTATGTGACGATGATCCATGGTTTCGCCAATCCGGTCCGATTTCAGCGGCTGACAAATGGTCTGTATCCCTGGTGCTTTGCCGCCATGGTCCTTTGCCTGGGCATCGGCCTGCCTTGGAGTCTGCTATTTTCGCCGGCCGACTACCAGCAGGGCGAAAGCGTGCGAATCATGTATGTCCATGTGCCGTCGGCCTGGATGGCCCTGTTCACGTATCTGGTGATCGCAGCGTGCAGTGCCGCGAGCCTGATCTGGCGCCATGCAGTGGCTGACATCGTTGCCCAGGCCGCCTCGCCAATCGGTGCCTGCTTCACGGCGCTGGCGCTCGCCACCGGCGCGCTGTGGGGCAAGCCCATGTGGGGTGCGTGGTGGGTCTGGGATGCACGCCTGACCTCCGTGCTGGTGCTGTTTTTCCTCTACCTCGGTCATATCGCCCTGGCACGGGCTTTCGACGATCCACAGCGCGGTGCACGCGCTGCTGCCTTGCTGGCCGTCGTGGGCGTCGTCAACCTGCCGATCATCAAGTTTTCGGTCGATTGGTGGAGCACGCTGCACCAGCCTGCCAGTATCATGAAGCTGTCTGGGCCATCGATACATTCCGCGATGCTCTGGCCGCTGCTGCTGATGATCCTCGGCTTCATGTTCTATTTCCTGACGGTGCTGATCCTGCGTAGCCAAGCCGGTATGCTCGCCCGCCGTCAGCGGGTGCTGCGACTGCGCCAACTGGGCCTGTAGATCTGGTTTTCCCTCGCGCTGCGCAGAACAAGGCTGCGACCGCCGATGCGTTTGGCGCGCAGAAAGTCAGGATACACCGCGCCCGACCATCCCGGCAGCAGCAAAGACCAGAAAACACGACTCAGACATACGGGTGTCAGATCTTCGGGTGACGTGAACAAGCCCGTGATCCTGGTTTGTTCAGCCAGACTTCAGCCTACCGTCAAGAGCACCGAAACGGCTCATGGCGACGATACCATGAAGGCCGAGACCGACCGTCCGGTCAGGACGCTGATGATTTTCGATCGGTCAGCGGCATCGGCCTGAGGCCGGAGTGACGATCCAGTTCAACGTCATCTTCAAAGATCGTGACGGCGGTACAGGAAGGATGCTTTGGTGGATTTTTGCCTTGGCCGGGATGCTGGCGCCGAACCGGCTTAGCGCAGCGCGGCGGGCGGCAGTTTCCCCTCGCTTTCCTGCCCGGCCGGTCCAGACAAGCAGGCACTTCCCGTCGCGCCGATGAGCCAAGGGCGCCTTGAACCAGGGATACTTCAGGCTGTATACTCGCGCTTCAGGGAACTGGTTTCGCAGGTTTCCGGCGATGTCGTAACGCTGGACGAAAGCGATCATGGTGCCGCGCTCGAAGCCTGTCTCCCGAATGGCGGCGGCAAAAGCCGGGTAGGGAAAATTGAAGTAGACGCGCGGCTGGGACATCGTGACATCGATCCAGTACCGACCGACAAGCGCACCAAGCCATCCGACCGCCAGGCACAGCAGGATGAAGGCCAGACCCCGGAATCTTAGCGGGTGGGATCTGGAGAGACGTCCTGTCAGAATCAACCAGATTGGGGCCGCAATCAGCACAAAGAAGTAGTGCGTTCGGACGTTCGCCATGCCCAGCGCCACAATCGCGACCGAAAGCATGGCAACAAGCGCCAGCAGATAGCGTTCCAACAACAGACGCCATGGGCGCAGTTCTGTCTCCGGTGAAAATCGCCGACGGAATATCGCAGGCAGCAGCAACGGGCCGATCACGATCAATGGCGACAGGAACACCAGAATGCCGTTGGCCATCTTGATGAAACCGCGCTGCACCCCTTCGCCATAGCCCAGCGTTGGCTGCTGCAGGCGATCGGAGTAGGTCTTCTGCAGATTCAGGTCACCGATGATGGCCCAAACTCCATGCGGCAACAGCAGGACGACAACCGGAAGCACGGCAAGGAGAAGGCGGCGATCCAGCAGGCGCGCCCGAAACACCGGCAAGGTCAGGGCGCTGGCCAGCAGGGGCACCAGAAACAGCAGATAGGCATACTTGGTCAGCAAACCGAGGCCGACTGTAACGCCGAGCAGCAGATAATGTCGTCGATCTGAAGCACCGACCAACAGCGCCAGCGCATACAGTGTGGCGGCAATCGCTGTTGTCTCGACGATCGTGTTGCTGTAGTTGAACAGCGCATCATAGCCCAGCCACAAGAGGCCGAACAGGCCTAGCCCTGCCAGGTTGCCAAGGCGCATGTCGCGCAAGATGATCCGCGCCGCAGCGGCCATCAGAAGGTATGTGGCGGTCAGGCAGGCATACTTGACGATCAGAACGGCCAGCAGGTTGGGACCGACAATCCGGGCGCATGCCCAGATCAGCCATGTGTAAAGGGGTGGCTGAGCCGGATTGTATCCCCCAGCCAAGGTCTGCATGAACACCAGTTGTTCGGCATCGTCCTGGGAAGCCCCGGGATACAGAAGGAATCGGACCAGCAGCGCCGCAACGAAATAGCCGACGATGAAGACAGTATAGCCGCGTGTACTGGTCAACATCCGCCAAGGCGGATTCACTATTCTGGCAATCGAATCAATCACGATCAGCTCATTCACCTTGGCGGCCGTGCGGCCATGCATGGCAAGCCGTCTCTATCCCATAATTCTTGAGCGCCGGCCAAGCGCAGCATGCCAAGGAGGCGGCTGGCAGAAACGGCTCCAGACCGTGATGCTCTCCAATGTGCGGCCATGCGCCTGCGCCACGCTGGCTTGCGCCGGCAGCCGGTCATTCGCATACCCACAGACCATGGATGCAAAGCACAAAGCGCTGAAAGGATCACCGGGCCAGTCGCTGCTGGACAGAGTCCTTCACAGCATGGTCTGCGGCGTCATTCTGCTGATGTGCTTCGCTGTTCTGGCCCATCGCTTTATGGAGTGGCGAACCGCAGCACTGGTTTCTTCCATCTGTTTCGTCCTGTTCTTCCTGATCGGCCAGCGCATGATCGGCTGGCGCGAGCGAGGTCTTCTGGCCGCTGGCCTTCTGCTCACCGGGATCGCGATCGTCAACCACGACGATGCGGCGGCCTTGATCGAAACGTCGCTGCAGCGCGCCGCCTTTCTTACAGCGTTCATGGTATTGCTGTCATTGTTGCGCGTCGGAGCCGGACAGTCATTTTCAGTCTTGGCGCTCGGCGAGTTTCTGACCCGCCAGCCGCCCGGACGCCGATATATCGCCATTCACAGCGGGGGCCACGTCATGGGGGTCCTCCTGAATTTCGGTGCACTCAGCTTGCTCGGCCCACTGATCAAGCGCGGCGTTGATGTAACGCGCGCTGCCGAGCCCTCTGCCGCCGCCGTGCGAGAGGAACGCCAGTTATCTGCCCTGGTCCGCGGGTTTTCATGGATGATCGCCTGGTCGCCGACAACCGTGACCCAAGCACTCGTTCCGATCGTTGTCGTTGGAGCCGATCCGATGGCCTTGGCCGGTATGGGGATCATCGTCGCGGTTGCACTGTTCCCCGTCGGATGGATCAATGACCGAATCGTCGGCGGCCGAGCCCGTCGCCGGCTGGAGCGGGAGGGGGTCGCCATCACAAGTGCAACGGTCGTATTTCCGAAAGCCGCTGCGATCCGGTTCGGTACGGTGTGTCTGGCCTTGATTGTCTTGACGACCGCTGTCGTGGCCGCGACAGGCGTCATCGTCATCATTGCCCTGATGCTCGTCGCGCCGCTGGTTTCCGTCGGATGGCTATGGTGTCAGGCCCAAGGGTCGGCGTCTATCGGCGGTCGCCCGTTCCGCGCGCGGATGGCGGAATTGGTCGGCGTGTTCCTTCCGCGCAGCATGCCGGAAGCGCTGACGCTTGCGACCGGCGGGTATTGCGGTCTGATGCTAGCCGGAATCCTGGATCCAGCGTCGACCGCAGAAGCCCTGCGATTGCACAAACTTCCACCGGAAATACTCTACTTGCTGGTCGTAGCCATTGTCCCGCTACTATCAAATCTGGCGTTACCGCCCATTCTGGTTGCGACCTTCTTCGGTTCGCTTCTGATCAGCCTTCCCGATCTGATGCTGGATCCAACGTTGCTGGGCTTCTGTTTCGTCATGGGCTGGTGCCTGAACCTGACTGGATCGCCCTTCGGCGCTTCGGCACTGGTTCTGGGCCGTGCGACCGGGATTCGTGGAACCATTCTGACATGGAAATGGAACGGCCTCTTTACGCTTGCGAGTTATGCCGTCATCGTCTGTGCCGTGTTCCTGTTCGGCGCCTGATATCCTGCCCGCCCGCCCCTGCAAGACGTCGGCACAAAAAAGGCGGCCACCCAAGGGTTCGGGCGGCCACCTTTTCGTTCGTCCAGTGAGGCGAAGCGGCGCTACGCAGCTTTCTTGGTGAGGGCCTTAGGACGGCTGCTGGTTTTGATGTCGATCTTCCGCGGCTTGAGCGCTTCCGGGATTTCCCGACGCAGATCAACGACCAACAGGCCATTTTCCAATGTGGCGCCATCCACCTTGATGTGATCGGCCAGGTCGAACCGGCGCTCGAATGCGCGGCCCGCGATCCCTCGGTGGAGATACCGCACCTCGTCAGCCTTCTCGGTGATCCGGCCTTCGACGATCAGCATGCTTTCCTTCACCGTGATGACAATGTCTTCTTCGCTGAAGCCAGCCACCGCCATGACAATGCGATAGGCATCGTCTGACAGCTTCTCGATATTGTAGGGAGGGTAGGGGGTTGTTGCGTTGCCGTTGTCGCTAAGCGCCGATTCCAGCAGGCGCGAAACACGATCATATCCAACGGTGGAACGGAACAACGGTGTCAGATCAAGACCAGTCATTGCACATCCTCCTTGAAGCAATGTGTCAGCCTAAAAAACAGGTCACGTTCTCCGGGCAAAAGCCGCTACCACCATGGTCGGCGGCCAAGTTGAACAAGTTCCGGATCCTCATCTCGGCATCTGGAACATCCTGCACATGGTGATGGGCTATTTTGATGTCAAGACCCGGGGGCGTCTGGAGAACAGGCGAGCTGGTATGGCGGTTTCGGCCGTCGGCATCACATCATGCCTGATCTGCCTCTCCGTCTGCCCGTCATTCCTTTCAGGGGTGTCGTCGACAGCGACCCTGTTTTGCCTGGTGCGGTGTCAGCGCTATCAGTTGACCTTGTCATCGCGGCTGCGGTCGCGGGGCACTATGCCAGCCTTACCGGCACAGTCATCGTTCCCACCTTCTCCACCGTGCAGGCCATGGCATCCCCGTCGCGCACAGGTGCAACGCCTTCCGGAGTGCCGGTCATGATGATATCGCCGGGGTGAAGCGTGTAAAAGCTGGAGCAGAACTCGATCAGATGCTCGACATCGTAGATCAGGTGCCTGGTATTGGATTTCTGCCTGATTTCGCCATTGACCGATATCTCGAGGTCCAGATTGTTCGGATTATTAATCTCGTCGGCAGTCACCAGCCACGGACCGAGAACCGCATAACTGTCAATACTCTTGCGGACGGAGCGATCCTCAGTGCCGCGCACGGTCATATCCAGCGCAACGGCATAACCAGCAATGTACTGAAGAGCGTCTTCTCTTGGGACCCGATCGGCGGTCTTCCCGATCACCACACCCAGTTCGACTTCGTGGTCAGTGCGCCGGTTCGGAAAGCGCAAGGCAACCCCTTCCGATGGCCCTACCAGCGCGGAACATGCCTTCAGAAACGGCCCGGCTTCCTCGATCTTCAGGATCTTTTTGCCGGAGGAGATGCCGCCGTCCTCAAGCGCCTCGTCAATGTGAAGCTGATAATTGACCGGCGCGCCGATGATCTTTGTTGGATTGGCTACGGGGCTGAGCAACGACGCGTCCGCCAGAGCGATGCGGTCGGCGCCGACGACGATCTCGGACACGTTGGCACGAACGGCATCCAGGTGCAAGATCAGAGGATCACCCGGCGTCAGCGGCCAGATTTGCTCTGGAAGCACATTCAATGCGGCGGTCACATCGGCGATTTGATCGCCATCGACGAGACCCAGCCGGTCATTGTTGTAACGGCAAAGACGCATGGTCGGATTCCTTTCCAGGTGTTCTTGCAGGCGCAAGCGTAGCGAATTGCACCAATTTTTTGAAACCTTCGGCCGCTGGCCAAGAGGAACGCCAGCGCCATGATACACTTCCGCGCGTTCTGAGTCCCTTTCGGCCGGAATACCCATGACCGCAACGGCGCCCGGAAGGCCGCGGTTCGGCACCGCAGTGGCAATCCAGGCCCGGATCGTCCTCAAGACCGGTATCATACGGCGAACCACTGATACCCTTGCCGTTTTCATCGACGGAAGATTAGCCGTTTTCCGAACGCCGCCAGCATCATTCGGACCCGGCGCTGATGATGATCTGTCGTGTTGTGCTGGTCGATATCGTCGACCGACCCGCGGGCGGCAGATGCCGACCTATTCATGCGGTGATCATCCCGGATATTATTGAACATATACAGACAAACCGCCTGTTGAAATCATTGAGGCGCAGATCGATTAGCCGAGTTGTATCCTGCCATTCACGCATTCTTCGCATACCGATACCTGAAGGCGGATCAGTTGAGAAAACCGATCTTTATCAACCGGTCCGTTCCGCCAACCGAGACCGCCAGGCGCCAGCTGTTAGGAATGGTCGTAGATTGGAGGAATTCGGCTGGGTATCAGCGATAGCCAGAAGCGTGCGCCACCCCAGCGCCGACATGCAGGAAAGAACAGGAAAGTCGCTGCGTTCAGCATGGCTTGCAATGGCGGCAAGAGTCGGCATCCCGGTGCCCAGAAGCAGGATGGCATCGACGGATGCCTGGGATTTGAGCGCAGAGATGCCGGCCGTTGCATCACCGTTTCCTTGCGCATAGATCGGGTGAAATGCAGCATCCACAAGATCGGTGCTGTGGACCATTGCAACCTCAAATTCGCACGACTGCCAGTAGAGGATACTCGCCTCGGTGAGGAAGGCCGGGTAGGGTGAGACGAGACCAATTCGGTTGGCGCCGATCACCGACAGTGCGTCGCAGGCGGCCTGGGCTGCGGTGACCAACGGTCTGCCCCGCTTCTCTTCGATAGCCTTCACGAGGCCTTTTTCCTGATCCGCGCCAATGAGATAGGACGGGCCGGTACACGCGAAGGCGTAGGCGTCCAGCGGCGCATTGGCGAACCGATCCAGCACGGCATCGATCTGCGAGATGTAGGACCTCAGACGATCACTCAATGTATGGGCGTCACTGACGAGTCGGGCATTCATGGCGGCCACCCGGGGCGGGAGCAGGATGGTCATCTCCGGTTCCACGGTCGTGTTCGCCTGTGGGGTCAGAAGACCGATCAGGCCATCGGTCGCGTACTCCACCATGCTGCTCCCCCTTCCCGGTCAATCGGCCGAGATCGCAGTGTGCACCGCCACCTTCTGCAATAATACGTCCAGTATCTGTCGTTCCTGACCCGTCAGGGCTGAAAGGATCTTTTCCTGCCGTTTCCTGAACACAACTGCGATCTCGTTGTTCAGGGCACGGCCGGCGGGCGTGATAGTCAGCCGCGCCTGACGGCCATCTTCGGGATCTGGAGCCCGTTTGATGTAGCCGTCATCCACCAGACGGTGTACGGCGCGGGAAATGGTGTTGCGCGGTCGGCGGCTGAGGCGCGCCACGTCCTGCGCCGTCAGCATCGGATAGTGCGCCAGGCAAAGGATCAGCAAATACTCCCCTCGATTGAGGCCGAACTGGTGTTTCACTGCTTCATAGCCCGGCAAGACGACTGCATTGGCGAGATAAGAGATGCGGTAGGCGTCGCGGAATTCGACGACATCAAATATGTGGGTCGGGTCCATGACGCTGTTTGGCCGAGTCGGCGGCGAGTCAGCAGAACCGCTGCCGGGCGCCACGAGTGGCTTTCGACCATGCGCGTTCATCGTTTTGACAAATGTCTTGCAACCAAAACTTCATCGCGCCAATTTAGTTCCAAGTGGAACTAAATTGAAAGCGTCTTCGTGACCGAAGATCGGCCGAAGCTGACCATTCCAGACCTGGCTGCCAAGAAAGCGGCAGGAGTAAGGCTTTCCATGGTGGCTGTCGGCGAATGTCTGACAGCAGCCTGGGCGGAACGGGCCGGGATCGATATCGTGGGTGTCGGCGATAGCTTGGGCATGACCCTGTATGGCCATGACAACACCCTGCCGATGACGGTCGACCAAATGATCGAGCACACCAAGGCGGTACGCCGCGGTGCGCCGAATACCTTCTGTCTGGTTTCCATGCCCTATGGCTCCTACGCCACGGCAGACATGGCGGTCACCAACGCTGTGCGAATGATGAAAGAAAGTGGCGCTGAAGCGGTGAAGCTCCAGGGCGGACGGGAGATGTTCGACATCATCAAGGCAGTGGCCGATGCGGGTGTTCCCGTCATGAGTCATGTTGGTCTTCTGCCCCACTATGTCCACCGGTTTGGCGGGTTCAAGATACAGGGCCGAACAGCAGAAGACGCTCTGAAGATCATTGACAACGCCCGCGCCATTGAAGAGGCCGGCGCCGTCGGCCTGGAGATTGAGGCAATGCCCCACGAGGTAGGCAAGGCGGTCGACGATGCGGTCCAAATCTTCACTTTCTCCATCGGCGCCGGGGCCGCCGGCACGTGCCACCTGCTGAACGGCTACGATCTGATCGGCGCCTTTGACACGTTCAAACCGAAGTTCGCCAAGCGCTACAGCAATATCAACGACATCGCGACTCGAGCGTTTGCCCAGTTCGCAGAGGAGGTGCGCGCCGGCACATTCCCGGATGAGGAGCATAGCTACAAGATGAAACCTGAGGAAGCCGTGAAACTTGCGCACGCGCTTGAGAAAGAAAGCCGAGATGCCGAATGACGCTCAAATCCTTCAGAAAGGCCGTTTCACGCGCGATCGCATGGCGTTTCCCTTTTCGTGCGCCGACAAGACAGCCCTTTGCGATTGATGCACTCAAAATATAGAAGGATTGCGTGATGACCCCCGAAGAGATCTTGAAGTACCCAGCCCGTGTTTTGCCCCAACACAAACGGGAGCAATATTTCGAAGACGGTTATGTCAGCGTCGAAAGCTTGATTCCGACGGAAGTTCTGGCCGAGTTGCAACGGGTCACGAACGATTACGTCGATGAAAGCCGCGCCGTTTCAGCTTCGAATGATCGATTCGACATTGGACCGGGGCACAGCGCTGAGTCCCCCCTCTTGCGACGCCTGAAAAGTCCGGATACAGCCAGCGCGGTCTACTGGAAATTTTCAACAGGCTTGATCGCGGATGTGGCGGCGGATCTTGTCGGGCCAAATGTGGTGTTCCATCATTCAAAATTGAACTTCAAATGGTTCGACGGGAGCGATATCGTGAAATGGCATCAGGACATTCAGTTCTTCCCGCACACCAACTACAATGTCATAACCATCGGCTGCTACCTGGCCGATACCGACATGAACAATGGCCCCTTGGCAGTGCTGAAGGGTTCTCATAACGAGCCGCTGTTCGATCAGTACGATGTCAACGGCAACTGGACCGGGATGCTGTCCGATGACGATGCAGCGAGCCTGGATTTGAACCGCGTGGCGTATTTGCCGGGACCGGCGGGATCAATCACGGTCCATAATGCCCGGACCCTGCATTTTTCACCTCCGTCCCAATCTCGCACGCCGCGGCCGCTGCTGCTGAACTGTTTCACGTCGGCAGACGCCAAACCCTATACTGCCCATCCAGATCCCACAGAGAATGCCTACAGGATCGTTCGGGGCAAGGCTGTCAAATGGGCGTCGCACGATCCGAGGCCGTGCCAGATTCCACCGGACTGGTCTCGCGGCTACACATCGATCTTCGCGGCGCAAGCCGGTGAAGACAGGACGACTGAAGCTGCCTGATCAGCCTAACACGCCGTCGTGGTGCTTCCTGGCGACCGGAAGCCAATCATCTTGCATGACTGCTGCATGCCTGCCAGAAAACTCGGCCGTGGTCATCAAGGCACGTTCGGGCTCGAAGCCTCATGTGGATCAGATCCGGCGGATGATTGATGATCGAAAATCTGCTGCGAGTGAGCGCCTTCACATGATGACGAGCTGGACGGTCGCAGCATGAGCCAACCGGCCGAGCCGATTGCAGAGGTTCTGCCGATGGCGACAGAAATGGATGGTCCCGGAGGCTGGGAGCGGCGTCCGTCTCGCCTACTCGAAACCGTGATCGTTGATTCGGTCGACCTGCGCCGGACATGCTCGACGTTGCAACGCGCAAGAACCCGCAACGGAGCCTGGTCAAGGTCGGCTTGACTCAACCGTTGACGCTCGAAACCGGTGCTTGTGGCGATCGGGCCTGTGCAAGGACTTTGGACCCGGTGTCATGTCGGACCGGTCGCGCTGGCATGCTCCGAGCCTGAGACGTCGTGAGCGACAACTCGCCTGTTTTCCTGCGGCACACAGGGACTTGGTCACCGGCAGCAGATTTCCGGGCCCACCCTCCACCGCAAGCAAGGGCATTGCAGAGCACGATGCTGTCGCGGGATACGACGATCACATCGGCTGCCTGATCATGTTTGATATATTGCAGGATGCCGCGGCGCCAATCATGCCATGATCTGCATCAGACAGCTTCCGCGCCGTAATACAGCATGACTACATGCCTTGCTTCGGCGAAGAACAACCAGCGTTCGATGACGACGCCAGGGCATGCTGCCAAGACCGCAATGATCGCCATCAGCGGCGTCGCGCCAACCGTCAGACCAATGGCCAGGGCCGCGGCCGGGATCATGAACCCGGTGACAATGGCAATCGTGCGCAGCTTGTGTGCGTGCTCGCGGGCAATCCGAAACCCCATTTCCTTCATCAGATAATTGTCTGACGAATGCGGTGATTCCAGCAGACGAACCGTCCCCATTTGGCCCAGGCCGGTCGCCGTACCGGCGTTACTATCCTTCTTTGGCTTTGATATGGTGGACCAGTAACGCAGCTTGACAAGAAGGCTGACTGCAGTTGTCGTCAGCGCAACTATGCCGGTGCTTTGCTGCACCTGCCAACCCCAAAGCGAGACGGCAAGGTGCAACAGCAATGCGCCAGTCATGGCGCAAAGACCCAGGTAACTCAGGATGGTCCAGCCGTTCGACCAGGCCGGAATCGTCTTAAGCGAGGCATAAATCATGGCCGTGCAATAGACGGTGATCATGGCTGCAAGTGCCGCCACGATGCCGAAAACGAGCGCGACGCCCGTATTTTGCGCCAGGAACACCCACCAAATACCGAACAACCCAATCGGAACAAAGGCCAAAATGGCGGCAACGCCCTCACGGCTCAGCCACGAGGAGCGCCACTGACTCAAGGCACGCCAGGCTCGTTCCGGATGGCCGAGGTGAAGGGTCGAGGACAGCAGGCCAACGACGATCAAGGCGAGCGCAACGGCGAAGACCGCCAACCCGAAACCTTGATCGGCGGGCAACAGCCTCCAAGCTGACAGCGTGCCGAGCCAGAGTATCAGGCCGTACCCGGCGCCGGACGCGGTCGTGAAGAAGATAACGGATTTCGCCGGATGCACCAGAAGGTCTCCGTCAAGCCGATAGCAACCTGTCAACCCAGCGGGCCAGCAGACCCGCGCCATCGGCGCTGTCGTCGACATGGTCCAGGGTGCGGGGCGTAGACATAGTACCATCGCGGTCATCCTGCCGCGGGCGCAGCGGCAAATACCGGTTTACGGGCTTGGTGCCCTGTTCTGGCATCAGTTCAAATCCCTGCCGCGTCGCAACCAGCTTCGAGACATCAGATTCCGGATCGGCCAGGTCGCCGAAGTGCCGGGCGCCGGTGGGGCAAGTCGAAACACAGGCAGGGACACGAGACTCTTCAGGCAGTGTCTCATTGTAAATCTTGTCGACACACAGCGTGCATTTCTTCATCACGCCTTCGTGTTCGTCATACTCACGCGCGCCGTAAGGGCAGGCCCAGGAACATAGCTTGCAGCCGATGCATGTATCGGCGTTGACCAGCACGATGCCGTCGTCGCTCCGCTTGTAGGACGCCCCGGTCGGACATACGGTAACGCATGGAGCATCATCACAATGCAGGCAGGAACGCGGAAAATGAACCGTCTGGCTTGCGCCGGTCGCCTCGTCGGTCACTTCAAACGTGTGGATCCGGTTGAACCAGACACCGTTCGGGTCGGCGCCGTAGGCATCCAGGTCGGTCAGCGGCGCCATGTGGCCGCTGGTGTTCCATTCCTTGCAATTGACGGCACAGGCGTGGCAGCCAACGCAGATATCAAGATCGACAACCAGACCCAGCTTCTTCGACGGCGGCGCTGCAGGCAGGCTGGTCATGATGTATTGAATTCCTGACCATAGCGCACGACGCCGTCAGCTGGCCGGAAGGGCGCTCGCTCTTGCATCGGTTCGAACATGGGCTCTGTCGCCCCGGCTTCCTGCGGTGAACATCTGTAGACCTTTACCCGCAGATCGAACCATGCAGCCTGGCCGGTGACCGGGTCCGAATTGGAATGGCGATATCCGCCCTCCCGGACCGGTAACAGCTCGCTGATGACATGATTCAGCAGAAAGCCTTTCGCGGCCTCCGGCGCGTCGTTGTCCAAGCCCCATGCACCTCGGCGCTTGCCAATGGCATTCCATGTCCAAACGGTCTGCCGGTTGACGCCCCTCATCAATTTCACCTGGCCCTTGACGCGACCCAAATGGCTTTCGATCCAGACCCATTCATCGTCGGCGATACCGAGGTCATCAGCGGTTTCGGGGTGAATGAAAAGCCGGTTGCTGTTCGTGATCTGGCGCAGCCAGGCATTCTGTGAGCCCCACGAATGATACATATGCATCGGACGTTGAGTCAGTGCATGAAGCGGCAGGTCATTGGTGTCGACGCCCGCCTCTTCGAACGGCATGTACCAGATGGGCAGCGGATCGAAATAGGTGTCCACGCGGGCCCGATGCTCCTCCGGCGGTTTCCGTTGGCCATGCCCGCGGGCGGCGAGGCGAAACAGTTGCAGTGGCTCGGAGTAGATCTGCAGAATCATCGGCTCAGCAGCCGGGATGAAACCCATCTCTTGCGCAAAAACCAGATAAGCCTTGTTGAAAGGCTTATAGTATTGCTGTTCCTCGGTCAGCTGGTGTTGCCAGAAACAGCCATTATCGATATAGGCTTGGAGTTGATCCGGGTTAGGATCACCGCGTCCATGTTCTGCCCCGTTACCACGCCAGCCAGCCAGAGGACCAATGCCAGGTGCGCGTTCGTGGTTGGTCATGTAGTCGGCATAACCACCTGGAAATTTGGGTGTCCCATCCTCCCTGACCATCCCCGGCAACCCCAGCCGCGCGCCCAGATCCAGCAGGACATCCTGGAAGGGTCGGACATCCCGTTCCGGAGGGCAGACCGGTTGCCGGATGGCATCGGCCGGTCCGTGTGCGCTGGAGATCGGCCGGTCAAGCAGCGAAATGCAATCCCATCGTTCCAGATAAGTCGTGTCGGGCAGGATAAGGTCCGCGTAAGGCACCATCTCGGAATAATAGGCGTCCGAATAGATGATCTTGGGAATCACATAAGCACCGTTGTCGTCCGTTTCTGTCAGATACTTGATCGTATCAGGCACGTTCATTGACGAATTCCAGCTCATGTTCGCCATGTACAGCAGCAGGACATCGATCGGATACGGATCTTCTGCCCAGGCATTGTGGATCACCATGTGCATCAGGCCATGGATGGACATCGGGTGTTCCCAGGAATAGGCCTTGTCGATCCGGCCGGGACTGCCGTCCGGGTCCAGGACCAGGTCCTCCGGCCCGGTCGGATTGCCGATCGGTGGCCCGGCCAGGGGCTTGCCGGATTGCGGCGGTGCGGTCTCTGGCTTGGGGCTTGGCGGAATGGGTTTCGGAAATGGCGCCTTGTAACGCCAGCCACCCGGTACATCAATGGAGCCTAGCAGGATCTGCAGCAAATGAATGGCCCGGCAGGTGTGAAAACCGTTGGAGTGAGCCGAAATACCACGCATGCCGTGGAAGCTGACCGGTCGCCCTGTCATCGTTTGGTGCTCACGGCCGTTCCAATCCGTCCATGAAATGTCGAGAGTGATTTCCTGCTCGAAGGCAACCTCGGCCAACTCAGCGGCTATCCGCCTGATCTGTTCGACGTCAAGACCGCAGCGGTCCGCCACTGCTTCCGGCGCGTATTCGTCTTTCAGGTAACGGTGCGCCAACAGGTGAAAGACCGGCGCGGCCTTGCGGCCATCAATCAGGATATGTTCGCCGACCAATGCTGGCTTAAGGCCGACTCCTGAGCTTGCCACGACCGATTCGGAAGTTGTGTCGAATACGAGCGGATTACCGTCATCGTCCCGGACAAACAAACCATCATCTGCAGCGCCCGGGTCCTGGATGACCAGCCAAGGCGCATTGGTGTACCGGGCCAAAAAGGCCGTATCGAACTTTTCCGCTTTCAGAAGTTCATGAACGAGGGCAAGGACGAACAGGCCATCGGTTCCTGGTCGAATGCCTATCCATTCATCGGCAATCGCCGAGTAGCCAGTTTGAACCGGGTTCACCGAAACAAACTTGGCGTCGCCGCGCGTTTTCAGGGTGCCCAAGCCGATTTTGATCGGGTTGGAATCATGGTCCTCAGCAACGCCGAACATGATGAAATACCTGGTGTGTTCCCAATCCGGCTCACCAAACTCCCAAAAGGCGCCACCCAACGTGTAAAGGCCAGCCGCCGCCATGTTGACGGAACAGAAGCCGCCATGGGCTGCAAAGTTGGGAGTGCCGAATTGTGTCGCCCACCAGCCAGTTAGCGACTGGCTCTGATCGCGCCCGGTAAAGAAGGCCAGTTTCCTGGGATCGGTGGCCCGCACGGCGCCGAGCGCTTCCACCGCCTCGTCCAAGGCTTCACCCCATTCGATCTCTTCGAATTCGCCGCTTCCGCGGGGACCTTTCCGGCGCAGAGGTTTGGTAAGCCGCGCCGGGCTGTAGTGATTCATGATTCCGGCGGAACCCTTGGCGCAAAGAACGCCGCGGTTTACCGGATGATCCCCGTTTCCTTCGATATAGCGGACCTTACCGTTTTTCAGATGAACTTTGATCCCGCACCGACATGCACACATGTAACAGGTAGTGGTTTTAACGGTATCTGCCACCTCGGGAGACAGGTCGACCGCCTCTCGGACGGTTTCAAACGGATTGAGCCCCAAATTTCATTCTCCTGACAGGCCACAGCATACGTGCGCCTCTTCAATTGTGGCACAATTGATCTGACAGAACCAAGTCAGCAAGGCCGTTGGCAGATCAATTGCGCCGAATTGGCCATCACACCCCCCTTCATGGCGCGGCAATGTCCAGCGATGGCGATGCCGACAGTTTCATGCCTGCCGGCAAACAAAGACTTGGCCTTACACGACCTCCGCCCTTGACCAGCATGCAGAGAATTCGGGCTGCACCGGAAAACCCGAAAATCGCTGGCCAGAAACGCGCTTTTCGCGGACTTGCCGATCATGGCGCTTGGGCCATCTTCCAGCGGGCAGTCAAAACAAGATACCGACATCAGCATTCCACAGAGGCGGCTGGTCTGCTGCAGTGCATTGAAGAGGTGAGATCCCACCACCTGGTAGGACGAAGAAAAGCATCTTCGGGTATTGTTCGAGGTCAGCTATCTGAGTCAAAAATATCCCGCAGCGAAGAGCTGCCATCCTCGGAAAGACACTCTGCAATGGCAAGTAAATCGTCAGCTTCCAGCGTTCACCCTGATCTTGCAGCCCAAGGCAAAAAATTCGTCCCGGAAATCCGGACCGTTGCTGGACGCTATCATGTCGCCTACGCCTACAGCCCTTCCAACTGTACCCTGATTGAAGGAACGGACGGTTGTATCCTAGTCGACACCCTGCCGACGGTAGAGTTCGCCGAACCCGTCTCGGCCGCGTTCCGGGCGATCACCGACAAACCGATCAAGGCCATCATCTACACCCATGTCCATCCGGACCATATCAGCGGCATAAGGGCTTTCGTCGATGCTTCGGCGATCGAATCCGGAGCGGTCCGGATCTACGCCCTGGAAGATCTGACCGATCACCTCGCCAGGGACAGCGGAATTCTGGCGCCAGTGCTGGCACGCCGAGCGATGTATACTTTTGGGTTCCAGTTGCCGAAGGATGAGAGCGGCAATGTAGGCGCCGGTCTGGGACCGCCGAACATACCCGGTCGCCGTAGCTTCTTTCCGCCAACGGATACGTTTCGCGGCATGAAAGAATTGACGATTGCGGGCATCCGCCTTCAACTCATTCACCTGCCCAGCGAGACCGATGATCAGGTGGTCGTCTGGTGTCCGCACGACAGGGTCCTGCTTTCAGCAGACGTTATCCAAGGTGAGACATTTCCCAACATTTATGCGCTCCGCGGAACAGGTTTTCGCAATCCGATGATCTGGGTGCGGGCTATCGACGAATTACGGCGCCTTGCGCCGGAGACGCTCATTCCCCATCACGGCCAGCCCGTGTCGGGTTCGGAAGCAATCTCGGATATTCTGATTCCCTACCGCGATGCAATCCAGTTCCTTCATGACCAGTCAGTGCGCTGGATAAACAAGGGGGCATCACCCGCAGAACTGATGGAGAAGGTCACCATGCCCGATCATCTGGCTGCGCATGACTGGCTGGGTGAATTCTACGGGAGTTACAAGCACTCTGCTCCATCAATCTACACGGGCTACATCGGGTGGTTCGACGGCGACCCGGCGACCCTGGATCCGGCGCCGGTTCGTATCAGAGCCCGTCGCTATATCAATCTGATGGGCGGGCGAGATGCGGTCATGACTGCGGCCATGGCCGCCCTTGAGGGGGAAGATGCTCAATGGAGTGCCGAACTGACAGGCTGGCTCGTCAAGGCCGACCTTGACGACAGCGAGGCCCGGCAACTGCGCGCACAAGCCCTGCGTGTCTGGGGTTATGCTCAGGCTAACGCGAATTGGCGCAACTGGGCGCTGACCGCTGCGCTGGAACTGGAAGACGCACTCAAGCCCCCGCGCGGCCTGCCGTTCGGGCACCCGGATACTGTCCGGTCCTTCACCATGGCCCAGATACTGGAGAATTTCACAGTGCGTCTCAAGGCAGAAGAGGCCATGGACGTCCTGCTGACGGTGGACTTTCAGACGACGGACAGTGACGAGCGGTGCGGGTTGGAAATTCGTCGCGGCGTTTGCCAGTTCCACCCCTTGGGGCTGGACGTCGCCGATATCACGCTGTGCTTTGATCGGGCCTTCCTTGTTTCGACGGTGACGACCGATGCAACCTTTGCTGCGGGCGTCAAGGACGGATCGGTTCAGGCCAGCGGTGCCGTCGACAAGATCCCGGGCTTCTTTGACCTGTTTGAAACGCCATCCTTGGAGATGGCGATTGTGGCGAGATAGATGTCGGAGATCGCGATTTCGGGGATCAGTTTGACGGGATCTTCAACTGGCCCTTGATGATTTTCCGGGTCGGAGTCATCGGGAATTCGTCGACTACAACAAGACGCTCCGGCAGCTTGTTCTTCGCGATCTTCTTGTTCAGCAGCCAAGAGCAAAGGTCTTCCAGAGTCGGCGTTTTCGCGCCTGGAGCGACAGTGATAAATGCGCAGGCGCGCTCGCCCAGCACCCGGTCGGGCATCGGGACGATGGCCGATTGCAGAACCTGTGGGTGACTGTCCAACAAATCTTCAATATCTCGTGGATTGAACTTCACGCCGCCCCGGTCGATCACGTCCTTGATGCGTCCGGTAATGGAAACAAAACCATTCGTATCGCTGATCGCCAGATCGCCGGACCGAAAGAAATGATCATCGGTGAAGGCTTCCTTATTCGCCACATCGTTCAGAAAGTAGCCAGGGAACAGAAGTGGTCCCCGTATTTGCAATTCACCTTCATTGCCAGCGGTGACAGGCTGACCGGTTTCCGGATCGGCGATACGGGTCTCGGTACCCGGGCTTGGCCGGCCGGCACTCACGGCTGACCGACTAATCCCGTCCGATGGCCGAGTGTACAGGCCGCCTTGTGTTTCAGTCATGCCCCACAACTGGGTCACGGCACAGTTCGGCAATTGGGCATCGACCCAGCGGATCAACTCCTCCGGGCACGCCGTGCCTGACATGATCATCATTTTCAGGGACGACAGATCGTACTGGTCGATCACCCCGGTACCGCGTATGGCCGCCCAGTGCGCTGGCGCGGTCCACAAGGCTGTCGGTTTGTCCTTTTCGATGACAGCCATCAAGTCCGGCGGCGTAAAGGCCGACAATATTATATTGCAGGCGCCCACTGCAAATGCGCAGTGCAGAGCGTAAAGGCCGAACAGATGGCTGAAAGGCGCGGCACTCAGGATGGCGCTGCTTTTGTCGATCTCATGCTCCGCCGCGCCATCCCGACCATTGGTAAGCACGTTGTGCGGGTTCAGCGGTACTGCCTTGGGTGCCGATGTGGTGCCGGAAGTGAACAACAGCAGCAAGGGATCCGCCGCCGTCGGTTCCACGGTGATATCCGCTTCGACATTCGCATCTATCAGTTCCTGCCAGTCCAACGCGCCTTCCGACGTCGCGCCTTCGGGACCGGTTACCGCGATCACATGTTTCAGCGTCGGCAGTCTGGCCTTCAGGCCCAGAACCGTTTCGGCCGGATTCCAGTCCCCGGCCCGTGCAAGGCAGATCATTGTCTTGGCGCGACTGTGGTTGACCAAGGTTTCAATCTCGGCCGAACGATAGGGCATGTGGATGGTCGACATGACCGCCCCGATCTTTGCAATCGCCAGATAACTGATCAGGTAGGCAGGCAGGTTCGGCAACTGGATGCAGATCACGTCGCCCGGCCTCAGGCCCAGATCCCAGAGAGAACGCGCCAACCGGTCCACCTGATTTGCCAAGTCGGCATATGTGATTTCCATCCCTCCCATACGAATGGCTGGCGCGTCCGGAAGTTCGGATGCATGCTTGGCAAGCCAGCGCGGCAGGGTGTCGTTCCGCCACCGACCGTCATCAATGTATTTCCTCGCCAGATCCGACGGAAAGTTCATCGCGGCCCGCAGTTCAAGCGCATCCTCACTATATCGAAAATGATCGAGGTGCGGCGTGAACCGCTCGACGCGAAAACGCTTGCCGCCACCCAGTTCGAGCAAACGGGCATAGTGGCCGGTGCGGAAGCGCCGGCGTTCCATCAGCGTGCGAATGTACATGACCTGATTTCGGGACAGGCCGATCTTGTCTGCGATTTGCGCGTCAGACAGACCCATCAACTCGCGATGCCGTTCGATCTCATCCCGGTCTTTCAGGCGATAGGGATCTCCTTCGCGAATCTGGTGATTGTGCGACAAACGAAAAATGATGTCGCCGAACGTCTCGAACATCTCCTCTGTGACGCCGATCTGACGCCGGCTCAATCCGCGGGCCATTACTCCGGGGCCTCCCTTTCCTGGAGACGGCTTTCGTACCGCAGGATCGGATCGGCTTGGGGCGCCTGGGTTGCGATCGGGCAGACGCGCATGCATTCAAAACACTGGGCGAGCAGGCCGCCACTGCCGACACTCATCTTGTACCAGAGCATTTTGTTGTCGGGATCGAACAAGGCGTCTTCCCGATCAGCTTCGTCAGTCTGGCGAATGGCGTCCATGATCGCCGAAGGTACGGTCTCATACTGCTGGGTCATCTCTGCACAGGCTGCCATGTCGTAGCGCATGACCTTCTGCTTGCCGGTTTCCTCGTCTACTTCGCCATCCAGGCACTGGACCGGACAAAACTTCATGCAGGGCGTGCGCTTGATCGACCGATACATGTTCACGCAGGATGGTGCGGGGCACGGGTTCTCGGCCAGGGGTTCGTCCGGCTCCAACTCCAGTTCCGTAAACACGCTGGCAAAATACATGTAACCGAATTCCGGATGCAGCAGGATATCGCCAGCCAGTGACCGGGCGCCAAGGCCGGCCAACTCGGCATGAACCTTCAGGCTTTGCAGTGGAACGCGGGGGCCAGCATCCGGGTCCATGTCGGGCGGTGTGTAAATGGAGCGGATACCGAATTTGTTTTCGATGTAGAACGCCAGGCCATAGGCGATGGTGTAAGCTCGGGTTTCCGTGGAGCCGAAGTAGCCCAGCGCCTTGGCGGGAACTGTCCAGGCGCCTTGCGTCTGGCCGCCAACCCCGATGGCAATCACCGATTTGACACGCGGCATGATATCGGCTGGTTGATGGCCCGGTGGGCACACCTGATTGATGGCGTCCAAATCGGCAACGCCGGCGACCAGCGCCCCCTTCTTCAGACAGTA
>JAPOST010000199.1 GCA_026709535.1 Rhodospirillaceae bacterium | reverse complement strand
CGGAAACGGCTGCCCCGGGTTCGTCAAGGGCGCCCGAGGATGACGCCGACTTTCGGACCCCTTGCCGGGTCTGTGCGCGAGATCCTGTGCCTTCGGGAAGAGCGCGTCGTCGGCAACGACAACACGGGTGCCCGACCAAGGGTCTGGCGCTGCAGATCCCGGCGCCATCACTTCGTCAAGGCGAAGGTCAGGGTTCACGAATGTCCCGACGGAACGCGCGCCGGCCCAAGCTGTCTGGCCCGCGACCAGGACGATCGCCAACACCGATCGAGACACCCACCAGGAAGGCCGCGTGACCCGCTTCGACGCGCGAACGCAGCTGCCCGCAACCGAAGCCGACAATCAGCATGGTACCTCAACCAGACAATTCACAATGTTCTCGCCAGTTCACGATTCCCGAACGCAACCGCGCCATCCGCAACGCGCACGAGAAGGGCTTCATGGACCGGGAAGGTGTAAGGCGCTGGTTCGCATGGGGCAAGACCATATTGCAAGGGTGGTCGCTGACCGCGTTCCGGGGATCGCTCGTTCGGGCCAAGGAGCTTCCACCAACCAATTTCGGATATACCGCCCGGCTCTCCTAGCACAGCATAGGCAGCGATGGCCTTCTGGGCCAATGGCTTCTCCGCGGGATTGTGCACCATGCTTCAGCCCTTCTGTTCCCGGCCGCTCGATATCGCCACGCCAACGATCGCGGAGATGTGCCCGGCCATTTCGCCGATATGAGCGTCCGCCAGATGCGGGCAGAGCTTGGTCAAGCATGCACGGCAAGAAGGCCATAACAGATTGCAATTGCAGGCGTTTTCGTCCGTTCATGGCGATTACGGACGCTGGCGAAAAGGGCACCATCGGTGCGTGCACTGTGTCATTCTTCAGGGTATCGTCACGACGAAGCGCGCGATAGGGAAAACGAGGTTCATCCCAAATCTCACTCCACCACGGGGACTGCGCATGGGCGCCATTGATTTGCTCGCTTCCATCAATCCTAGAATCGCCTCCTTGCCTGAGAGCGGGATTGTCGAACTAGTCAACTATGGCAGGGAAATACCAGACCTGATCCCTCTGTGGGTTGGCGAAGGTGACCTCGCTACGCCAGATTTCATCAGCGATGCCGCAATCGAAGCGCTACGTGACGGACAGACCTTCTACACCTACCAAAGAGGCATCCCGCCTCTGCGCCAAGCACTCGGCGAGTACCTGAAAAAAACCTACGGCGTGGATATCTCGCCAGAGCGGACGATCGTAACAATCGGCGGCATGCAGGCGACCATGGAAACCGTCCAGATGCTGCTGGGCCCGGGCGACGAGATCGTGGCACCGTCTCCGGTTTGGCCAAATATCAAGGCGGCCGTGGATATTGTCGGCGGCCAGGTCATCAACGTGCCATTGCAGAACGGCAACGCCAGCTGGACGCTTGATCTCGATCGCCTCTTCGACTCCTGCGGGCACAAGACCAAGGCCTTCTTTCTAAACTCGCCCAACAATCCGACAGCCTGGATCATGACGCGGGAAGACCAGATATCAATTCGGGATTTCGCGCGTGAACATGGCCTGTGGATCATCGCAGACGAAGTCTACGGTCGCATGGTTTACGAAATGGACGTCGCGCCGTCCTTTCTCCAAATCTGCGAGCCGGATGACAGGCTGGTCGTCATCAACACCTTCTCCAAAAACTGGTCAATGACCGGCTGGCGCATCGGATGGCTGGTCATGCCGGAGGCCCTGGGTCAGGTATACGAGAACCTGGTGCAGTTCAACACGTCGGGCGTCCCGACCTTTTTGCAGCATGGAGCGGTGGCGGCCCTGGAAAAAGGCGAACACCACGTCAGGGAAATGATCGCCCGATGCAGGCAAGGGCGAGATATCGTCTGTGATGCGCTGGAGCCCCTGCCAAACGTTCATTTTGCGCGGCCGGGCGGCAGCTTCTATATGCTTCTGTCCGTCGACGGGGAAATGGACGGCCGCGCGCTGGCTTACCGTCTTGTCAACGAAGCCAATGTCGGTCTCGCCCCGGGTTCGGCTTTCGGTGAAGATTCGAAGCGCTATATGCGTCTGTGTTTCGGAGTATCTCTCGACAAGTTGAAAACCGCTATTGAACGCCTCGTTCCCATACTGTCCGAGGGGGCAAGAACTGGCAAAGAAAACTCTCTTCCCTGACTGATCATTGCCGGGTCTTCAGACCACCGTTGCGAGCCCGCGACCTGCTCATTGATATCCTCGGCTTTCAACTCTCTGAGCCCGATTACCTTGACTCATCGGCTTTCAGACAGTGGTTTTCCCCGGAGCAGACGGCCAGGGAGCACCCGGGTTTCGGATCCTGGCGCGCAGGATGAAAGCCCTCCTGCAGCTTCGGGACAGGACCGCACTTGAGCTCAGTTTTGCGTTGGCCGCGTATGATTTTGTCTGTCTTTGATGATGAGTTGGAGGTTTTCGGGTTCAGCGAGTGTCGAGGTATCGCCGAGGTTCTGGCAGTCGTCCTCGGCGATTTTTCTGAGGATACGGCGCATGATCTTTCCGGAGCGCGTCTTGGGCAGGCTGGGGGCCCATTGCAGCCAGTCGGGCGCAGCGATCGGGCCGATCTGCTGGCGTACCCATGTGACCAGTTCGGCGCGCAGAGCATCGTCCGGCGTCGCGTCGGCGACCAGCGTCACATAGGCGTAGACGCCTTGGCCCTTGACAGCGTGCGGCGCCCCGACGACGGCGGCCTCGGCCACCTGCTCGTGCGCCACCAGCGCGCTCTCCACCTCCGCCGTCCCCAGCCGGTGGCCGGAGACGTTGATCACGTCGTCCACGCGACCGGTGATCCAGTAGTAGCCGTCAGCGTCCCGCCGGCAACCGTCCCCGGTGAAGTACCGGCCCTTGTAGGTGCTGAAATAGGTCTCCACGAACCGCGCATGATCCCGGTAGACCGTCCGCATTTGACCCGGCCAGCTGTCGGCAATACACAGGTTTCCCTCGCACGCCCCCTCCAGCACACGACCCTCCGCATCCACGATCTCCGGACGGATCCCGAAAAACGGACGCGTCGCAGAGCCCGGCTTCAGACGCGTCGCGCCCGGCAACGGCGCAATCATGATCCCCCCCGTCTCCGTCTGCCACCACGTGTCCACGATCGGACACCGGCTGGCACCAACAACCCGGTAATACCATTCCCAAGCCTCCGGATTGATCGGTTCGCCCACCGAGCCCAGAAGACGAAGCGATCCCCGATCCGTCACCCGAACCGGTCCGTCACCCTCACGCATAAGTGCGCGCAGCGCCGTCGGCGCTGTGTAGAACGTCGTCACCTGGTGCTTGTCGACCACCCGCCAGAAACGCGAAGGGTCCGGATAGTGCGGAACACCCTCGAACATCAGTGTCACCGCGCCGTTCTGCAACGGACCGTAAACCAGATAGCTGTGACCCGTCACCCAGCCGACATCCGCCGTGCACCAGTACACGTCACCCTCGTGGTAGTCGAACACCAGCGCGTGGGTCATTGCCGTGTAGACCGCATATCCCCCAGTCGTGTGCAGAACCCCCTTCGGCTTCCCGGTCGAACCGGAGGTGTACAGGATGAACAGCGGATCCTCCGCATTCATCACCGCCGCCGGGCAGTCCGAAGAAGCGTTCGCCAGAAGATCCGCGTACCAGACGTCGCGTCCCTCCACCCAGCCGATGGTCCCGCCGGTCCGCCGGACCACGATCGTCTTGCGCACGCCCGGGCAAAGCGCAAGCGCCGCGTCCACGTTCGCCTTCAACGGAACCGTCCGGCCGCCGCGAACCCCTTCGTCCGCCGTCACCACCCACGCCGAATCGCAATCCGAAATCCGACCCGCAAGCGCCTCCGGAGAAAAGCCTCCGAACACCACCGAGTGGATCGCCCCGATCCGCGCACAGGCCAGCATCGCAACCGCCGCCTCCGGGACCATCGGAAGATACAGCGTCACCCGATCCCCCTTCTCGACACCCAGACCCTTCAGCGCGTTGGCAAACTTGCAGACCTCCTCGTGCAACGCGCGATAGGTGATCCGCCGCGCGGCGCCCGGATCGTCGCCCTCCCAGATGAGCGCCGTCTGATCCCCGCGCAGCGACAGATGACGGTCCAGACAGTTGTACGCCATGTTCAGCGCCCCGTCCTCGTACCATCGGATCGATACGTCCGGATAGGCGTAGCTCACGTTCTTGATCACCGTCGGCCGCCGAAACCAGTCTACACGGCCCGCCTCTTTTGCCCAGAATGACTCCGGATCGCGAACCGAATCCGCGTACATCGACAGATAACCCGCATGGTCCACATGCGCCCGACGAGACCACCAGTTACTCACAGCATAACCCGACATCATCCCCTCCAGATCAGCACAAAAAACAACCGCCGGACTGACAGGCACCAACTGTCAAGACCTTATTCCCCAAACAGAACGCAACTCAACACAACAGACACACAGATATCAAAAATCCCTCAAAACAAGAAAGCGTCACGCTGATGTTTCGGTCATCGTGCACAGAAGCTTCCATTCCTCGTCGCTAACCGGCAGGACGGACAGACGGGTGTGACGGACCAAAGGAAGGTTCTTCAGCTTCGGTTCGTCCTTGATTTCCGCCAGCGTGACCGGGCGAACGACGGGGAACAAGGCCTTGAAGTCCACCATGATGAACGCGCCGGCTTCATCAGTAGGATCAGGATAGGCCTCCTTGACCACTTCCATCACGCCAACGATCCGTTTTTCGGTAACCGAATGGTAGAAAAAAACACGCTCGCCAATCTTCATGGCGCGCATGTTGTTGGCTGCCTGATGGTTACGCACCCCGTCCCACTCGGCCACGCCGGCCTTTACGTGATCATCCCACGACCAAGCACCTGGTTCGGATTTCACCAGCCAATAGGCCATCGGCGTACTCCTCCAATCTGTCTCTGAAGATGTTGCTCAGTTCCGGCCGCTGCGCAGCCCCCGGAGAATATCGTGCCGGAAGACCAACGTGAAGATGCCCATCGAAAAGATCAGGATTCCGGCGATGCCCGCGAAGACCACGCGATAGGCCTCTTCCGGGGGATGGCCATTCACCGGCTGCCACAGGCTCAGGACGACGCCGGGGATCAACTGCATCAAGCCGGCGCCCAAGAAAGCGGTAAAGTTTACCGAGGTGATCGCCCTGCCGGTGAGGTGACTCGGAAACATCTCCCGAGCATGGGCAAGAAGCAGTACGGAACCGAAGCTGAAGGCGCCAATCAAGCAAAATATCAACGCTGCCTGCGCTGAAGAGGCAACCGGCAGGATGGCCAGCATCAGGAAGCCCACGCAACTCATCCCGGCAGACAGGTAGATGAAGGGCATCCGCCGATTTGTGCGTTTCTCGAAAATTGCATAAGCAGCTGCACCGGACATGGTCGCCAAGCTCATCAGTAACAGGATGTCGCCGCGTTCTATCGTATCGGATGCCTGCACATCAGACAGATAAGGACCGCCCCAGAAACCTCGGATGGCAATAACCGATGGATAGGTCACCATGGCGAGTGCGATAATGCCCCATACCGGGCCGTGCCGAAAGATCTGGACCAAGCCCACTACCGATTGCGCAAAGGTCTCTGTCTCGGCAGCGGGCTTTGGCTCGCCGCGCCGCGGCACGGCCCAAAAGATGGCCGCCGCCAGCGCAACGGACAGCCCGGCCACTATCAGAAATGCCGCCGACCAGCCGACTTCCTTCGTCAATGCCGCGAACGGCGTGCCGGAAGCGATCATGCCGATGCCGCTGGCGGAGGTCAACATCGCGGCCAGACCGCCAAAGCGCTCGGACGGGTAGCGCTGGGACACCACGACAAGTCCGCCCACAAACATCGCCGAACACCCGGCCCCGATCAGAAGTTGGGCAATGACCAGGCATGTTGCACTGCCGGCCTGCGAAAAAACAACGGCGCCGACGCTGGCGATCAACAGCATCGCGCTCATGACGCGTCGCGGACCGTAACGATCCAACAGGACCCCGATCGGCACATGCATGAGCGAAAAGGAAACGAAGAAGGCGCTCGCCGCCAGACCCAACTGTACTGAATTCAGCGCCAGCCCTGCGCGCAATTCCGGGCCGATGACCGCCGGGGCCGTTCGATAGAACTGGCTGATCATGAAGGCCGCCGCCAACACGAACAACAGGCCGCGAGTCCCATCGGATTCGCCGTCGGGCGGCAGCATCCTGATTTCAGAGTCTCGGCTGGCGATTGCCACAGCGCCTTTCAATCAGCCATCGTGCTCGCGGAAAGCGCTACCGCCGAGCTAGCAGCCAGAGCTCTCTGCAAAACTGCTTTCCGGCTGGCAGAAAAAGGGCCGATCACGACCAATCCCGTTGCCGAACCCGGTGACACGGTACAGGCAAATTTGCCACTGCTCCACTGGATCAAGCGTAGTCCATGAGCGGTCGGGATGATCCCCTTGGCGCGATGGATATCCGCGAGGTTGCTGAGGACACGATGCAAAACCTCGGGAATAACGGGAGATTCTGGAATCCAGACCATTGATAGCAGCGGATGTTGGGCCGACGGGCCACCTTCGTGCCGTTTACCCGTCGCCAAATCACCGCCAAGAATTTCAATGGGCAAGGCGCCATGTCGCGTTTCCATCAGGCAGACATGCGGCGCCACCGTCTTGATCCAGTCCACCGTCGCCTGCTGTTCCGCGCCGTTTACCAAGTCCACCTTGTTGACGGCAACAAGATCGGCGTCACGTAATTGGCGTACGACCAAACGGCCGACGAACTTGTCTGCAGATCGGGCGCGTATGGCAACGGCGTCGGCCAGCACGACGATTCCCGCCATGACGCAGCCCGGCCAGTTTCCCGCCAGGCGGCCGATCTTGGCCGGCTCGGCCACGCCGCTCGCTTCGATCAGAACGTGCTCCGGAGGATCAATCCGCTCGACCTGCGCCGTCAATGCAGCCCCCAGATCATCGGCTATCGAACAGCAGACGCAGCCATTCATCAATGCGATCGTGTCGGCGGCTTGCTGTGCAATCAGGTGCGCATCAACGTTGATGGCGCCGAAATCGTTAACCAGGACGGCAAGGCGCAAGCCGTGATCGCCACCCAGCAGGTGGTTCAGGCAAGTGGTCTTGCCAGCGCCCAGGTAGCCGCCTATCACGGTCACCGGGATAGAGGCTTGCGTCCCGTTATGGATGTTCATTACGCCACTTGACAGGATTTGATCCTGACAAGTCAAGATACGCCTCGCCCCGGCGTGTACTGAACGCTGCAGGAGAGAGCCGACCCAAAGGAGCATCCGTCACCACCGCGCTGCTATACCCAATTGGTTGTGCCCAGATCGATGGCCACCCGAAATGGGACCCAGCGAAATCCGCTTCATGACATTCCTGGGCTAGATCGCCGTCCTCCGGCCTTCGTCGATATAAATTTCGCGCAGGCGGCGCGCGACCGGACCCGGCGTGCCGTCGCCAATCTTCTCGCCATCGATTTCTACCACCGGCATGACAAAATTGGATGCTGAGGTAATGAAGGCCTCGTCGGCGGCTTGCGCCTCGGCCGGCGTAAACGGCCGTTCATCAATGCGCATTTGGGCGGATACCGCCATTCGCAGGACGGCCGCTCGAGTGATCCCGTGCAGAATGTCATTCGACAGCTCACGCGTAATGATGACTCCATTCTTGACAATGTAGGCGTTATTGGACGTGCCTTCGGTTATCTTCCCTTGTTCCACAAGCCAAGCATCGTCCGCACCGGCGGCCTTGGCCATCATCTTCGCCATTGATGGATATAACAACTGTGTCGTCTTGATATCCCGCCGGCCCCAACGAAGGTCCTCGACCGTGATTATCGTCCAGCCTGTCCTGGCTTGAGGGCTATCTGCGAACCCCGGTTTCGACTGGGTAAAGATCACCAATGACGGCGTGGCGTCTTTTGGGTAGACAAAATCTCGATCAGCGGGTCCGCGCGTGATTTGGAGGTAGACCAAGCCATCCTCGATTTGGTTCCTGGTCACAAGCTGTCGATGAATCTGCAGCAATTCATCCCGGTTCACCGGGGCCTTGATGTCCAGGGCATCCAGGGACCGTTGCAGGCGTGCTGTATGACCATCGAAATCGACGAGCTTGCGGTTCAACACCGAAGTGACTTCGTAAACGCCGTCAGCAAACAGGAAACCTCGATCGAAGACAGAAACCTTTGCATCTCCTTCTGGAAGATAGTCGCCATTGACGTAGACGATCCGGCTCATGTCCCTATCCCCACAAGGCCACATCCGGGGGATGAACCCCTGCGGTGTCGTAATGCAATGGATGGTCGCGGTCTTCTGCCAAAAGCAGCGGCCCGTCCAGATCGGCGAATGCCGCACCTTGGGCAATCAACGTCGCCGGGGCCATCGCCAACGACGACCCAACCATGCAACCGGCCATGATACCGTAGCCCAATGCTTCCGCCTCTCGGCGCAGTTCCAGCGCCTCCGTCAATCCCCCAGTCTTATCCAGCTTGATGTTGATCATGTCGTACTTTCCTGCCAGCGTCGGCAGCGACCGGCGATCATGCACGGCTTCATCGGCGCAGACCGGCAAGAGGCGATCGATCTCCGCCAAAAGCCCGTCATCTGCCGCAGGTACCGGCTGTTCGACCATCAAAACGCCAAGATTGACAAGATACGGTACGAGATCCTGATATTCCGCTGCCGACCAGCCTTCATTGGCGTCAACAATGATTTTCACCTCTGGCGCTCCCCGGCGCACCGCCTCCAGGCGGGGAATGTCATTCGGCGTGCCGAGCTTGACCTTCAGCAGGCGCTGTCCGGCATGTTGCCGCGCTTCATATTCCATCTGTTCCGGCGTATCGAGGGACAAGGTGAACGCGACCGGTATTGGTCCCGGCGGTCGAAGTCGGGCGAGATTCCACGCTCGCGTGCCAGTTTTCTTGGCTTCCCAATCCCATAATGCGCAATCTACGGCATTGCGCGCCGCGCCGGCCGGCAAGGCTTCCTGAAGCTCCACACGACCAATGTCGTGAGGCAGGCTTTCAATCTGCGCCGCAACGCTTTCCGGAGTTTCCTGATACCGTGCGTAAGGAACACATTCTCCCCAGCCCGTCGCGCCATCCCGGGAAATCCGAACCGTCAGCACATGTGCCTCAAGGCGCGATCCACGGGAAATCGTAAAAGCCCTGGCCAGCCGAAATGATTGCGGCGTCACCTTGATCATAATGTGGCGAGTGCATCAACCAGACGACCAGCACCGTGACGGTACGGGTCCACTGTCGGCAAACCCAGACGATGCTCCGTCTCCCGGCAAAGAGCGTCGGCAGCCGAGGCGCCAAGATGCTGAGTATTGATGGAGATGCCCGCCACAACGCACGACGGATTGGCGATGCGCGCCAACGATAACGCCAAGTCGCGTAGTGTTTCCAGCGGCGGCACGGGGTAGCCTGAAAGGCCACGCAGGTGTTTGCGGGTTGGTTCGTGAGACAAGATCAAGGCGTCGGGCTGGCCGCCATGGATCAGGGCCATTGTCACACCAGAATAGGAAATGTGGAACAGACTGCCTTGGCCTTCGATATGATCCCAGTGATCAGCATCGTTGTCGGGCGTGAGAACCTCGATAGCGCCAGCCATGAAGTCGGCAACAACAGCATCCAGGGGGACGCCATCACCGGCAATCAGGATCCCTGTCTGACCGGTGGGACGAAACGTCGATCTATGACCTCGGCGGCGCATTTCGGCATCCATGGCCAGTCCAGTATACATCTTGCCGACTGAACAATCTGTGCCAACGGCCAAGCAGCGCTTCCCGGCCCGTGGCCTGCCCTTTGCGATGGGGTAGTCATCATCCGGCACCCTTACGTCGTGCAAGGCACCGCCATGCTCTTGCGCGGCCTTCACCAGATCGGCGTCATCCCGCAACAAGTTGTGGAGGCCGGATGCCAAGTCATAGCCCATTTCCAAAGCATGGATCAAAACGTCCTTCCAGCGATGCGAAATCACGCCGCCGCGATTGGCTACGCCGATCACCAGCGTTTTGGCATCGGCTTGCCGGGCTTCTTCCAACGTCATGTCGGCCATGCCGACGTCAGCCTGACATCCCTCCAGACGCAACTGACCGACCACATTTTCCGGCCGCCAGTCCTTGATCCCCTGTGCAACCTTGGCAGCCAGTTGATCCGGCGCATCGCCGAGAAACAGCAAATACGGTGTCTTGATCATCAGATCCCCAAGCTATCTCCTCAAGACGCGCCGCGGTCATCTCCCAATATCAACAAAATCATCCGCGCGTCGTAAAGCAATTCGCATGACAGGCCTGCGCTGTTCACACAACTGGCCGAGTCCAGATAATATGCGTACTTGTTGCCCGCCATTGCGACTTGTTCTCGCGTCGCCACCTAGAAATTCGTCCTGCTATCTGGCTGATTTGACGGGTTTTTCGAGCCTTCTGTGATAAGGCGTTTTCGTCAGGCAAGACCTTCAGCGGCCAACGGTTCCAGTCTGGTTTTCCTTGTCGAGCCGCGGCGCCTCAGCGGAATTCATGCTCCCGTCCGGAGTTGCCTGATTTCAAACTCGTCCAGCCCCGGAAGGGGAAATCACGATCCTGGATACGGCCAGCGCCAGAATTCCCTCCGTTCCCGACTTTGGTCGTCGATCGTGTGTCCGGTCTCTATCTTCACGCCCATGGTTTCATCGTAGATCACGATCTCACCTAAAGCAGACTCAGTGTCTGTTGCTAGGTAGACATACCGAGCATCCACCCTTCCCACGTCGTTACCTCAAGGTCGTTTGGCACTCCTTCGGACAAATGACCTTCAGCTACATCAATCATCCTCAATAAACCCACTACTGCATCAAATTGGTCCTCACCCGTGTTGTCGCTTCCAAATCCATCGTCAATCTTTTTTGTGAGACCCTTCTTCGGCGACACGTTCCGCTTTTTGAGCCAACCGTTGAGTTTCGAAGCAACAGATTTTCGACCCTCACGAGTCTTCTTGCTCCACTCGGGTTTCTTCAGCAGTCCAATTTGCCGATAGACATCTGCTGGATAAGTTTCAACCACAATGATCCCCGAGTGAGAGAACAGGCCGGAGAGCAAGCCGTCAAATGGCCATAGGCTGATCTGGTCGAGATTTGGCTTGATGAATTCCTGCCAACCGGCGATGGCTGCCTTACCAACCTGGTTTGGACCAAGTGTCCAGAAAAGCATGCAGGCGGCTGATTGGCGTTCACATCTTCGGCGAAGGCTATCGGCGTCGGGTATTTTCAAGCCGTTATAAAGGTGGAACTGCTTTATCTCTCCTTTTTTCCGCGGCCTGTTAGGATAAAATGGTCTTTGAACTGAAATTTCACTGGCCGTCTCACATACCTTGAACCAGTTTTCCCAACCAGTTTCGCCAAACGCACGTATAGCCTCTTTGAAGTTTTTCTTGTCGATCATTTTTCTGTAATTCGCAGGTAAACCTATCGGAAAGTCAAACCCTAGGAACAGTGGTCCTGGTTCCGATGCTCGACGTTCAAGCCGCTCAACTAACGAGCCAACGTCCCGAACCTTTTCGGGTAAAGAGATTGTCCAGCGATCATTTTCGCGCACGGCAACTGCCATCCATCTTTTCTCAGGACGAATGCTCCAGTCGCAATGCGCAATCACCGCGGGCTTGTCTGGCCTCTGATCGAATTCTCTTGCTGTGACGCTCGAGCCAAACTCATTTGATTTGTCATTTGCCTCGATTGTCGAGTTGGGCGGCAAGGATCTTTCCGGCTGGTTCGGGAGTGAGGCTGATGATAATTCACTGCGACAGCTGTGAACAGTTCTTCCCTCAAGAGGCAGCAAAGTCACCTGAGGCTCGGACTTGGCGACCGCCAGCAAGAGGTCACTGACTGTTTCGAGAGTCCAGTTGCCGGGTGCGGCCAACCAACGTGTAATCTGCTCTGGTCTCCGACCGATCCGTCGGGCAACTTCAGCCCGCGTCAAGTTACCTTCCTTCTCTTGCTTGAGAAATTCTTCCGCAACCAAGTCGTACAGGCGATCACGGAAACGTTCCCGAAAATACGAGAGCGTTCCGAGTGGAATTTTCTCTCCGTCAAGAACCTCAGACAGAAAGGGCTTTTTCTGAGATGTATTCATCGACGGTCTCTCCCTTGAATGCGTCGTAAGAGGAAAAGGAGTTCCTCCATGCAGCCAGACAGTTGCGCACTTCTTGCCGAAACTCCTGCCAATCTCGCCCGCCAAGTTCCTTCCTGAGCCTCCAGTTCAAGGCCGCGAAGCAATCCGTCCCCGCAAAACGACCAAAAACCCTGATTGCCGGTCGAGGAGCACGACTGCGAATTTCCCACACTTCATCCTCGGCAGGATCCAGTCGGGATAAGTATGCGTTACTCGGCCTGCTGTAAGGGTTATCCAGAGCCACAGGAACACCCTCCCCTCGACGAATCTGTCGAAGTCTGCCCAAAGCCTGCCGCATCGAATTTCCTCTTCCTAGTTTGCCCAAGGCCCGGTGACGAGACGGTACACTGCCGGAGAGGCATACAAGGCCCGGATCATCGGTTCGCTCGACATCCTTGGCTCCACCCGGATCAGCAGGCCCCGTGCAACTGCATCCTGAAGCACATCACTTATTGACATGTAAGTCAATCAACCCTTGATCTCCAGACGGTCATGGCACCTAGGCCATGCACCCAACTTGGTGGGCTGCGAAACAGGACGAAAGCCTGGCGCCTCGACAGCATGCGGCAGAAGTTCTCCAGACTTCAGTCCTGTCAAGCGAAAGGGACGTGAGCGATCCTTGGTTCTGGAAAGTAATGATGCTCCTCTCTTGACATTGCGGCCCAAGACAGACGATTTACCTTGAGACGAGCCGGCTGGCGACTCCAGCGGCGATGATCTGCTTCTAGCCGACCCCGGCGATAATCGCAGGGAGATACACGGCGATATTCTGGACAATGCCCCCGGAAATTTGCGCGGTGGAATCCAGTAAGGCGCGTCAGCATCCCACTGGCCGCCGTGTTGGTAGCAATGCTTTCCGGACCTGTAATGACCCAATGGATTGCGCCAGGTGGCGCAAAATCCGGACCTGCCGCGTGTCAGAGCAGGACTACAGAACGCGGGGGCAGCTTTATAGCCATCCAGTCAACGACGGGTACTCACGGCCAGGGCACGGACGCATCAAGCTATCAAATCCCGTTACCGCAGCTGCTTTCCAACCATACGCCGCGCTATGGTGTCCATCATGTCAACAGAATCTGCATCACGGCTGTTGTGGCGACCGGCGAAATCACCGACATGGCGGTTGCCATGCTTGGCGCTGAAATGGTGGAAGGTATCCTGACAACCGCGTTTCAGCATCGTCCGGAAGGATTCGATCCCGTTCGTGTGGACAATCTCTCGCACATATTCGCCAACGGAATTATCCGCGGTTTCGTGATTGAAACCTTTCATGCCCTGACAAGCTTTGGCGTGTTCCCCGCGGCACCAAACTCCAAGTCAAGCCCTCTTGAAAGACAGGAGCTACGACAGCATCAATCTACTTCACATCCCTGAGGCGTACGACTTGTCAGCCGCCAGTTGGACTTCGGCATAATCCTTACCTATAGGAATATCTTGATCACAACTCACACAGCAAGAAACGCCATGCTCTCTGAAGACGCTCGCAAGAAAGCCGCCGCATTGCTTATTGAGGCCGAGGAAACCCGCACGCCCGTGCTACAGATCTCGAAAACCTGGCCCGACATCACGTTTGAAGACGCCTATGCCATCCAGGCAGAAGTTGCAGCCCACAAGATAGCCGGCGGGGCCCAGGTCATCGGTCACAAGGTCGGCCTCACCTCCAAGGCAATGCAACGGTCATCGGAAATCGATGAGCCGGACTACGGCCATCTGATGAACAACATGATCGTTGCCGATGGCGCGATCGTTCGGCATGCGGATTACTGCATACCGAGAGTTGAACTGGAGCTTGCCTTCGTTCTGGGCCAATCGCTGTCAGGGCCTGGCGTCGGCCTTCTGGAGGTGCTGCGGGCGACGGAATATGTCGTCCCATCCATCGAGATCATCGATGCTCGCGTCCAGAACCCGCGTAAAATCTTCGATACAATCGCGGATAACGGCGCTGCTGCCGGGATCGTCATGGGGGGGCATCCTGTTGGGCCACATGACATCGACCTCCGCTGGGTTCCAGGCGCGCTGTACCGAAACACCGAAATCGAAGAGACAGGAGTCGCCATCGGCGTCCTCGGCCATCCAGCAATGGGAATCGCCTGGCTCGCGAACAAACTGGGCGAACACGACACCAGTCTGAAGCCCGGCCATATTGTTCTCTCCGGGTCCTTCGTACGTCCGGTTTGGGCCCGCCCCGGGGATACGCTGCGCGCCGACTTCGGCAACCTTGGCGTCGTCAACGTCGGATTCGAATAACAGAGCGGAAACATGCCCCTCACGGTGCCTTTTGAGGCCTCACTCCAAGCCCATGTAAAGGGGATTTGATCGAAGATCTTCCGATCCAATCGCCAGGACATTGAGATTATCGAGCTCGAAATCGCATATCCGCTCTGCCAGCCAGGCATCAAAGGCATCAACGGCCGCCGCGCTGCGGGCATAGTATTCAAGCCCGAAATCGGATGCCATAACGATGATGACCCGCTGATCATTCTCGTCCCGTTTGCGCATTACCAAGGATCGGACAACCATCCGATCCACCAACCTCGACAGAGCCGAGAGTCGGATGCCACACGCCGACGACAGGCTGGACATGGTCTTTCCACTTCCGTCTTGCAGGCAGTCAAGAACGCGCCATTGCGCAAGCGTCAGTCCGTGGCGGCCCACGATCGATTCCAAAGTTACTGAAATCGATTGGCCGACCTGTATCAGGGTATCGGCGGTTCCGTCCGCAAATGCCATCTACCCCTCCCGGATCGATCGATGGCAGATGCTCCCTTCCGCCGCCACGGACACTGTCGCACAATGCATAGGATTATATAGGGTTGGCTTGAGATGCCAGGCATGACGAGCAGCAAGATACAGATACATACTGTTGGGGTTTTCATCCCGACCAGCGGCGTAGCAGGTATCTGGGGACCCTCCTGTCGCGCTAGCGCCGAACTTGCCGGGGCAGAAATGAACGACCGGTATTCTTGCAACCGGCAGTTTCGGCTTCGATTCGTCGACGCTGGCGGCAACCCGGATACCGTTGCCCGGACAGCGACCCGCCTGATCGCCGCCGGAGCAATCGACTCCATCGTCGGCATGCACACAAGCGACGTCCGCGATACCGTCGTCGCCGCGGTCGCTCATCGTATTCCCTACATCTACACGCCCCTGCATGAAGGCCTGGTAGCCGACGGGGCGCATTGCATCGGCGCGACGCCGGATCGGCAGCTTTTGCCGGCATTGGATTGGATGGGCAGCCGCTACCGACTGCGCCGCTGGTATTTCGTCGGCAACGATTATGTCTGGCCGCGTGTCACACACGCGCTGGCGGCCAGGGCCCTGAAACAACGAGGCCATCACGTCATCGGCAATGATTTCGTCGGATTTACCCCGAGCGCGACTGACGACAACCGATTCGACCGTACTCTGGACCGCATCAAGGAACGCCGCCCGGACATCGTGTTGCTGTCCCTTATCGGCCAGGATTCGGTTCTTTTCAATCGTGGCTTCAATGCCGCAGGCTTGTCGCAGCGCATCTTGCGGCTGTCCTGTGCAATTGAAGAAAACATGCTGCTTGCCATGGGCTCTGAAGCCACGAACGGGCTGTTTGTCAGCGCCGGTTACTTCGAAGCACTGGACACGCGCCGCAACGGCGCGTTTCGGGAACGGTATCATGGCCGGTTTGGCGAACGCGCCCCGGTGCTGAACAATCTGGGTCAGTCGATCTATGAAGGGATGGGCAGGCTGGCGACGCATATTACCGGACAGGACCGCATGGGTGTCCGCGCTGAAGCCGGGTCGTCGACACTTCCCATCTATCTGGCGGAGACGCATGGATTGGACTTCTGCATCGTTCAAAAACTGGCCCGATAGATGCCGCAAGGAATGTCCTCGATCCATGCCGACAATTTATTTGACATGGAAAATAACGCAAGGATAATTGTGAGCCGCAGGAGCAGACGGCCGGAATTGCGACAGTTCCAAGAAAGAGGCGAGTCACATGGCGACCTTCATAGTCCTTGTCATCATTGTCGTAGTACTGGCAATCCTCATTGCATTCATGCAGCGCTTCTACCGCAAAGCCACACGCGAAACGGCGCTGATCCGGACTGGCTTCGGAGGCCAGAAAGTCGTGATGGATGGCGGCTCCATCGCCCTGCCCTTCCTGCACCGGATCGAAGAAATCAACATGCGCGCCATGCCGCTGGAGGTCGCTCGCACCGGCAACAAGTCGCTGATGACAGAAGATCGGCTGCGCCTAGACGTGGAGATGGAATATAACCTGCGCGTCTTGCCGACGCCCACAGGCGTCGCCACAGCGGCCCAGGCCATCGGCGCCCGGTCGCTTCGGCCCGAAAATCTGCATGAGCTGCTAGGTGGCCGGCTGATCGGCGCCATGCAGGGAGTGGTAGCCACCAAGACGATGGACCAGCTTCATGAAGACCGCGCCGCGTTCGTGAAAGAAGTTGAAGCACAACTTGCGGAAAACCTTGAACAGAATGGCCTCAAGCTTGAATCGGCATCGCTTACCCGGTTCGATCAGGCATCGTTTGCGACCTTGGAGGAGAATAATGCGTTCAACGCTGTCGGAATGCGCAAACTTGCAGAAATCATCTCCGCCAACAAGAAACAGCGCGCCACGATCGAAGCAGATGCTGACGTGTCAGTCCGGCAGACTCAGCTCGAATCGCTGAAACGCAAATTGCAGATTGAACGCGAACAACAAGAGGCGGAAATCGCTCAGCATCAGACCGTTGAAGAAGTCCGAGCGGCCAGCGGTGCAGCAGAGGAATCTGCGCGCCAGCAGGCGCAGCAGGAAGCAATCCGCGCGCGCATTGATGCCGAGCGCAAGACCCGACTGGCAGAAATCCAGCGCGACCTGAAATTGCGTCAGGAGGAATCAGAAGCGCTTCTGGCAGCCGAATCGACAAAGATCGATAGCCAGATCGTTCTCAGCCGCAAGCGTGCCGAGGAGTTTGATGCTGAGGCAGAAATGGAGTTGCGCCGGGCGGGAATTATCGCGGCGCAGGAAAAGATGCGGCTGGAAAAGGAAAAGCTGGCAGCCCAACGCGAAGCTGAAACAGCGCTGATGCGCGCCAAGCGCGATTCGGATGTCTCCGAAGAAGTGACCAAATCGGAGGTCAAGACGCTGCTCGACAAGGTCCAGGCGGAGGCAAAAGCGACATCCGTCAAGGCCGAAGCCCGGCGCCATGAACTGAAGTCGGAAGCCGAAGGCAAAGCTGCGCTGATCGCAGCAGAAAATGACACCAGCGACGCGGTGTTGCGCACGAAGCTGGAGCAACACCGCATCGACAAGATGCCGGCAATCATTGAGCAGATGGTCAAGCCTGCCGAGAAGATCGAATCGATCCGCATCAACCAGGTGAATGGCTTGGGCCTTGGTGTGCAAGGTAACGATAACGCCAGCACCCCTACCTCGCCATTCAACCAGGTTGTAGACGGAGTGCTGAACATGGCGGTGCAACTTCCCGCCATGCAAAAGCTGGGCAAGCAGCTGGGCGTGAATTTGCAGCTGGCCGGCGACGACGAAGACGACGCCGAAGACGATAAATCTTGAACCTCTAAGAACATCAACCCGGGAGGAGTGAAACCATGACCATCAATCGCAGACAGTTCATGCAGGGAGCGACAGCGGCCGGAGCGTTTGCCACCATACCATCCGTCGCTCAGTCAGCCGATACTATAAAGTTCGGCAGCATCCTCGACACGTCAGGCATCTTCGAAGCCTACGGCAAACCGATGGAAAAGACGCATCAACTGGCGGTTGAGGAAATCAACGCAGCTGGTGGCCTGTTGGGCAGGCAGATCGAGATGATCCCTTATGACACCCAGTCCAACATGGCTCTGTACACCCAATATGCCCGCCGCATGACTCGCCGGGACAAGGTGGATGTCATTCACGGCGGAATCCTGTCGGCGTCGCGCGAAGCCATCCGGCCAACGCTTCGAAAGGCAAAGACGTTGTATTTCTACAACACCACCTACGAAGGCGGCGTGTGCGACCGTAACGTTTTCTGCACAGGCACCACACCGGCCCAGCAGTCGGCAATTCTCGTGCCCGAAACGATCAAGAAATGGGGCAAGAAGATCTACGTCCTGGCAGCTGACTACAACTACGGTCAGATCACGACGAACTGGATCAGGCATTATGCAAAGAACGCGGGCGGCGATGTCATCCAGGCCGATTTCTTCCCGTTGAACGTCTCCGACTTTGGCTCGACGATCGCCAAGATCCAGAAGGCCAAGCCGGACATGGTAATGGCCGTGCTGGTCGGCGCAGCGCACCTGTCGTTCTATCGCCAATGGGCAGCAGCAGGCATGAACAGGAAGATCCCCGTCGCTTCGACAACCATGTCCTCCGGCAACGATCACAGGATCCTGACGGCAAGCGAAGGCGACGGTATCATGGTCTGCCAGAGCTTCTCTCCAGAAGCGGACATCCCGTCGGTAAAGACATTCCTGACGGCCTATAAGAAGAGGTTCGGTAACACGGACGATATCCACGAGATTGCCGCGTCCAGCTACGACGGCGTCCGCCTGTGGGCTGAAGGCGTCAAGAAGGCAGGAACACTGGACCGGATGAAGGTGATCGAAGCGCTAGAGACCGGCATCAGCTACACCGGCCCGACGGGCAAGGTCACCATTGACCCCAAGACGCATCATGTGACGCACGACATGCATCTGATTGAGATCAAGAACCAGAAGCTCAATGTCATCAAGAGCTACAGCCAGATTCCGCCATCGGATACACAGGCCGTGTGTGACCTTCAGAAGAATCCGGACGACACGAAGCAGTACGAGATAAAGATCTGAACTTGATCAACTGAAGAGTGCTTGTTGGATCCTCGGAAAAGGACGGCGTCCGCCCAATGGATCTCGCTGTAGTCGTCGTCTACGAGATCCTTTACACGATCGCGTTTCTGGCGCTGATTAGCGCCGGGCTCGCGGTCGTGTTCGGGATGATGCGGGTAGTCAATCTGGCGCACGGCGAATTCATCCTGCTCGGCGGATACACCGCAATCGTCGCCCACAACAATCTGGGCATCAACCTGTTCGTCTCGATGCTCGTCATAGCGCCTGTGGTTGTCGCTGTGTTCGGGGTAGTTATCGAGCGGCTGATCGTGCGGTTTCTCTACGGCCGTCTGATCAACACCATGCTGGCGACCTGGGGGCTGAGCCTCGCCATGATCGGCTCCTTTTCCCTGATTTTCGGTACCACAACGACCAGCGTGAAGGCACCGATTGGAAGCATTTCCGTCGGCGCTTTCAACATCAGTGGCTACAATATCTTCATTATCGCTTCGGCGATCGGCGTCATTGCCTTGATCTTTGCGATACTGCGATTCACCCGCGCCGGCCTTGTTGCCCGCGGAGCAATGCAGAACGCCGACATGGCCACCGCATTCGGCTATGACGCGTCCCGGATCTACATGGCAACATTCGCGGCTGGCGCCGCATTGGCCGGACTTGCCGGTGGCATCTTGGCGCCCTTGGTCGGGATCGGGCCCAATGCCGGTAGTCTTTACATCGCCAAGGCTTTTATCACTGTTATTTCAGGCGGTGCCTCCGTCGTTTCTGGCCTGATTACAAGTTCCGGTTTCTTCGGTTTTGTCACACAGATCGTGACCTTCCTGACGAATTCGGTTATCGGTGAACTGGGTTTGCTGGTCGCCGCGATCATCTTGTTGCGACTCTTGCCGACAGGCATTTCCGGCCGTTTCTTCAAGAACCGCTTATAGACCGAAGCTTCGATGACATCCCGTCAACTGGTCCTGTCTGTAGTCATCGCCGCGATCGTCATGTTCGTGTTGCCCGTCTTCTTTGACGTTCTGAACCTGACCACCTATGCCGCCTACGCGCTTCTTGCGCTCAGCCTTGGATTTGTCTGGGGCTATGGCGGCATTCTCTGTTTCGGACAAACAGCCTTTTACGGTCTGGGCGCCTACGTGTACGCCATGACCGCCATTAATCTGGGCGAAGCCTGGGGTGGCTTTTTCCTCGCCATCCTCATCCCGGCCATCTTTGCCGCCATCTTGGGCGCCATGATGTTTTATGGTCGCCTGAGCGACGTGTATCTGGCAGTAGTAACTCTCGTCGTCACTCTTCTGCTGTTCCGCTTCATGAATACCACCGCCGGACCTGAATACGTCATCGGCGAAGCAAGAATGGGCGGATACAATGGTATTCCCGGATTTCCGACGCTCCACACACCCGGGAACCCGGACGCCAACATCTATGATGAGGAGTTGTATTACTTCACTTTCATCATACTCTTTGTCTGTTATCTGCTGACGCGATGGCTGCTGGGCAGCCCCTTCGGCCGCGTTTTGGTAGGACTGCGCGAGAACGAACAGAGAATTGAGCTGTTGGGTTACGACGTTCGAGCCCGCAAGACAGCAGCCTTTGCCTTTGGCGGCGGGCTCGCCGGGCTCGCAGGTTGTCTTTACGCCAACGCCGCCGAGATCGTGACACCCGAGTTGTTCAGCTTGGGTCTCGCTGCGGAAGCCATCATCTGGGTCATCGTCGGGGGCACCGGGACCCTGATCGGCCCCATGATCGGCGCGGCTGTTTTAGGTCACCTCAAATTCGTGCTCGGTCTACAGTCAATCAAACAGGTTTTTGGCAAGGAAAACCCTCTGGAAGCCACCTTGGTTTTCGGGATGATCCTTGTCCTGTTTGTCCTGTTCCTGCCGCGCGGAGTGGTTCCATCCATTCAGGGGTGGTTTGGCAGATCCCTTGTTGGTCGCTTCAAAAGCGGCAGCGGCATGCGGCGACGTACGAGGTCCGAAAGGGCTCGCAATGGCGCGTGACGGGGTCGTCGAAGCAAGGGGCGTCGGCGTCCGTTTCGGCGGCGTATCCGCGCTCGAATCCGTGGACTTTACTCTGGCGGACAATGAACTGCGTTGCCTCATCGGTCCGAACGGTGCCGGAAAGAGCACCTTCTTCAAATGTTTGACCGGGATGCTCCGACCCACGGAAGGTGACATCCGGATTCGCGGAATCGATTGCGTCGGAGCACATCCGCATCAGATCGCTGGACTTGGCGTCGGCATCAAGACCCAGGTGCCAAGCGTGATGAACGGATTGTCGGTCCGAGAAAATATCTGGATCGCAGCCCGGCGACTGAACACGACACGGAGCGCCAACCGGATCGTTTCGGAAACGCTGGAGCGGATCGGCATTGCTGACAGCGCCGGTGACCTGGTCGGAAATCTCGCCCACGGCCGCCGCCAGTTGGTAGAATTTGGTACCGTTCTGGCAGGCAACCCATGGCTGATCCTCCTGGACGAGCCGGCCGCCGGACTGACTGCAGACGAAGCCGAGCGTGCCGTCGCAGTAATCCGCGAGATGAACGAACGAGCGGCCATAATCGTTGTCGAACACGACATGCATTTCATTCGTCAGCTTGCGAATACGGTCACGGTCCTGCATCGGGGTCGGATTCTCACGGAAGGCTACGTCGACACCGTCCTGCGCGACCCCGTAGTCCGCGATGTTTATCTGGGGAAATCGCAATGACGGCAGTTGCGTTCCGGAATGGCCCGGCCGGTGGCAGCGCAATGAGCAGCATCCCGGAAACAGCATCAGGGCGCGCCGCCCTCCTGACAATCGAGAAATTGCGCGCCGGATACGGCGATATTCCGGTTTTGCGCGGCGTGTCCATGGAGCTAGCGGAAAACCAGGTGCTCGGTCTGCTCGGCCACAACGGCATGGGCAAATCTACATTGCTCAAGACCCTCATGGGTCTCCTTCCTGCGACAGGGGGACAGATCACGTTTGATGGCGCGCCTGTTACCCGAATGCCGACCTGGAAGCGCAGTCGGCTTGGCTTTGGCTACGTGCCTCAGGGCCGTGGAATCTTTGCCAACCTGACTGTCCGGGAAAACCTCAAGTTTGCTTGGAGTGAAGAAACCGGGGACGGCGCAGTAGAAGCTGGAATCGACCGTATCGTAGTGGAATTTCCGCGCCTGGTGCCCATCCTGGACCGTCAAGGAGGCGTTTTGAGCGGTGGCGAACAGCAGATTCTCGCGGTGGCTCGATGTCTGATCGCCGACCCAATCCTGGTGCTGCTGGACGAACCGACAGAAGGAATTCAGCCGTCGATTATCGAGGAGATGGCCGAAACGCTCACAACCATTCGCTCCACCCGCGGGATTACGCTGTTGCTGGTCGAGCAGAATCTGGAATTCCTGACCGGGCTGTCGGATCGAATCCTGGTCTTGGAGCGGGGTGCGGTGAAGGCCGAAATCCAGCGCGACCAGTTCGACGCCACCGGGTTGATCGAGGAATTTGCCGGGCTCGGCAGCGTATCCGCCCATGCCGAGACCGGTAGAGCGCAACTGACAACCCCGCCAGCAACCTCGTCTCGTCCATCGACCCCAACCATGCTGGCGGCGCCTCATGAAAACCGCGCCGCTGCCAGCCTGCCCACTGCACCTCAGCAGCACACAGCGTTAGCCAACCTGATAGGAAACTACATGACTGTTAGACGACCGACCCTGGAACAGATGCGGGAGATCGTCCGTTCGTTCGGGATGAGCATGAGCGATAACGAGATCCAGCTCTTCCTCGATAACATGGAGCCGACCCTGGCAGCTTATGACAGGGTCGACTCCATCCCCGACACACCGCCCAAGGTGAAGTATCCGCGTACGCCGGGCTATCGCCCAGGCGAGAAGGAAAACCCGATGAACGCCTGGTACTACAAGTGCGAGGTTTCCGGCGCGGCAAGTGGCAGACTGGAAGGCAAGAGGGTTGCGCTGAAAGACAATGTCTGTCTCGCCGGCGTACCGATGATGAACGGCTCTTCGACGCTGGAGGGTTATACGCCGGAATTGGATGCAACCATCGTAACCCGATTGCTGGATGCCGGCGCAACGATCGCCGGCAAGGCCCATTGCGAATATTTCTGCCTGTCCGGCGGCAGCCACACGAATGCGACCGGACCCGTGCATAATCCCTGGAAAACCGGACACACGGCTGGAGGCTCGTCCTCTGGCTCCGGCGCGCTTGTCGGGGCCGGCGAAGTCGACATAGCTATTGGCGGCGATCAGGGAGGATCCATTCGCATCCCGGCGTCTTTCAGCGGTTGCTACGGCATGAAGCCGACTCACGGCTTGGTGCCATACACCGGCATTATGCCCATTGAACCGACCATCGATCACACGGGCCCGATGACCCAGAATGTGTCAGACAACGCCCTGACGCTGGAAGTGATCGCTGGCGAAGACGGGCTCGACCCACGGCAATACAAACCACGCGTAGACGTCTACACCCAAGCGCTGGGCCGCGGCGTCGGCGGTATGCGGATCGGCGTTGTTCAGGAAGGCTTCAACTGGGAAAACAGCGAGCCAGGCGTGAATGCCAAGGTCAGGGCGGCAGCCGAGCGGTATCGCGCGATGGGTGCGACAGTTGAGGATATTTCCATCCCGATGCATCTGGACGGGATATCCATCTGGACGCCGATCGCCCTCGAAGGCGCAACCAACATGATGATGCACGGCAACGCATTTGGCACAAGTTGGAAGGGTCTCTATATCACAAGTCTCCTGGATGCCCATTCCAACTGGCGGTCCCGGGCCAACGAGTTGTCTCACAGCCTGAAGATCACGATGATGATCGGCGAATACATGCTGAAGCATCATCGGGGCCTTTACTATGCCAAGTCCCAGAACCTGACCCGCCGCCTGAGTGCGGAGTATGACGACGCATTGCGCCGTTACGATCTGCTGCTGATGCCGACCCTGCCGATGGTTGCCCCGCCGATTCCGGGCCCCGACGCGCCGTTGGATTTGATTTTGCAACGCGCCTTTGAAATGGTAAACAATACGTCGCCATTCGACATTACAGGCCACCCGTCCATGAGCGTGCCGTGCGGGCTGAGCGACGGTCTGCCAGTTGGCCTCATGCTGACGGGCAAGCATTACGACGAATCGACGATCTATCGAGCAGCGCACGCATTTGAACAGGACGAAGACTGGCGGACCTTGTAGCCATGCCCACCGAATGGACCGTTGACCTGAGCAAACCAATCACCTCCCTCGACAGAACGGCGGCATCAGTGCGGAAAACAGGCGAAGTTGGCGACCAGACTCCGCGCGACGGCCAATCCCATGTGGTCGGCGCGCTGACCCCACCACTGCTTGATCTGACCATCGGCAATCTGCTCGCAAAAACCGCCCGGCAAGATCCATCGGCTACCGCAGTTGTATTTTGTGATTCAGGCCTGCGTTGGAGCTACGGCGAACTCAAGGAAAAGAGCCGTCAATTGGCCGCCGGGCTGCTGTCGTTGGGTTTCGAAAAGGGAGACCGGATCGGCATCTGGTCCACGAACCGGGCGGAATGGCTGCTCACACAGTTCGCCACCGCCGAGATTGGCCTGATAATGGTCAACATCAATCCTGCCTATCGCTTGGCGGAACTCGAATACGCGCTCAATAAGGTTGGTTGCAAAGGACTGATACTCGCCGAGTCATTCAAGACCAGTCATTATCTCGAAATGCTGCAGGCTCTGGCGCCGGAGCTCGATCTAGCGGAGCCCGGCAAGCTGAAGGCGGAGAAACTTCCACACTTGAGAACCGTGATTCGCATGGGCGCAGAAACATCACCGGGCATGTTCAATTTTTGGGACATCGAAGGCATGTGTGGTCCAGCGTCGCTGCGCATGGTGGACGACATCGGCGCCTCGCTTGCCCCGGACGATTCGATCAACATCCAGTTTACAAGCGGTACCACCGGCGCTCCCAAGGGCGCAACCCTTACACATCGGAACATCGTCAATAACGGCCGGTTCGTTACGGATGCTATCCGATTGACGGCTGAGGACCGGCTGTGCATACCGGTCCCTCTGTACCATTGCTTTGGCATGGTGATGGGCACGCTGGGTTGCATGACAAAGGGCGCAACGATGGTTTTCCCCGGTGAGGGATTCGATCCCGGAGAAACTCTGAAAGCCCTGAACAACGAACAGTGCACTGGTCTTTATGGCGTACCGACCATGTTTGTTGCCATACTCGCTCATCCTTCTTTTGAAGAGGCCGACCTGAGTGCGCTCCGTACCGGTATCATGGCTGGCGCCCCGTGCCCCATCGAAACGATGAAGCAGGTCATCAAAGACATGAACATGTCCGAAATTACCATCGCCTACGGCATGACCGAGACGAGTCCGGTATCCTTTCAGAGCGCCACCGACGACCCGATCGAAAAGCGCGTATCTACCGTCGGCCGTATCCAGCCCCATGTGCAGTGCAAGGTAGTCGACACGAACGGCAATATCCTCCCGGTTGGCGAGCGTGGTGAATTGTGTACTCGCGGCTATTCTGTCATGCGGGGCTACTGGGACGATCTGGATCGTACGAAAGAAGCCGTGGATACTGACGGCTGGATGCACACCGGTGATCTGGCGATCATTGATGCCGAAGGCTACTGCAATATTGTCGGGCGGGTGAAGGATATGTTGATCCGTGGCGGCGAAAACATCTATCCGCGCGAAGTCGAGGAATTCCTGCTGCAAAACCAAAGCATTCAACAAGTGCAGGTGTTCGGCGTGCCGGATGTAAAGCTCGGAGAAGTTGTCTGCGCCTGGATCGTCTTGAGGGACGGCAAGAGCGAGACTGAAGACACAATCCGAGAATTCTGTCAGGGTCAGATCGCTCACTACAAGATCCCGCGCCATGTGCGTTTCGTCGACGAATTACCCATGACGGTCACCGGCAAACCGCAAAAGTTTGTCATGCGGGACCAAATGATCGAAATGCTGGCTGCAGGACAATAGGATCGCCTGAGTCAGTGGACGGAGGTCGAGATTCTCGATACTTTTTCCGCCCATCGATACAATGACGACAGCATGATGCTGTCGCCGCCCAGCACGGCTGTCCTCATCGTGGACATGCTGAATGACTTTTGCCGTCAAGGCGGAGCCATGGTCCTACCGGGATACGAGGCGCTGCTCGAACCGCAAAACGCGCTGATCAGAGCCGTTCGGGAAAGCGGCGGGGTTGTTGCGTTCGTCATTGACAGCCACCGGCCGGAGGCGCGTCGGGAGCGGGAATTCCTGAAACGGACACCACACTGCATCGAGGGTACATGGGGCGCTCAGGTAATCGAAGAACTGGATCAGCAAGAAGGCGACTTACACATCATCAAGCGGCGCTATTCCGGCTTCTTCAACACAGACCTCGACCTGTCGCTGAAAGACATGCAGGTTGACACAGTGATCGTAGTAGGTGTTGTTACCAATATCTGCGTCCGCTCCACAGTCCATGATGCCTTCTTTCACGGCTATCGCGTGATTGTACCGGAAAACGCGGTGGCCGCCACCGGTCCTCGCGAACAAGAATCCAGCCTTTACGATATCGGCACGCATTTCGGCCTTGTTTCAACTTCTGATGCAGTGGTCGTGGCGTTACGAAACCGGATCCCGGTCAAGAACCAGGTAACCGCTTAGGACAACGTCATGGGCCTGCATCAAACAGCTACGCCCGCAGGGCGCTTTGAGCAGCTTGAGGGCGGGTTGGATGGTATTTTCACAATCTCAAGGGCCAAAGGCCTTGTTGAAAATATGTGAGCGTGCAGCGTCATCCAGAACGCTGCCGACGAATGGCCGATCCGCTCCCGTGGTGTTAGACGCCACCATGGCCTTTCTGTGGACGGAACCACCCCGAGGAACGGGTCGTTCATGCAACCCGTCCGCAATCAACAGCGCTGCGGGATGCACTCCGGCCCGAGCGCCGCGCACGGACGGCATGACGACCCTTGGCGCCACCTCTCAGCCCGCTCGACGCTGACTGCATCTTCAACAAGGAAAACTGAAGTCCTCACCATGACCCACGGGATGATATCTGCGCCGCAGCCTGAGGCGGTTGAAGCAGGGCTCGACACATTCAGGGCTGGCGGTAACGCCATTGATGCAGCCATCGCTTGCGCCCTTGTACAGACTGTTGTGGATCCGCAAATGTGCGGGGTCGCCGGCTTTGGCAATATGCAGGTTTATCTGCCATCCCAGCGCGTGCACACCACGCTCGATTTCCACGGCCGCTCTCCACTCGCTACCAAACCAGACATGTGGGAGAACATGATCGAACACGAAGCGCTTGATGGGTGGGGATTCATCCTGAAGGACCGTGTGAACGAATTTGGGTACAAATCCATCACCACACCCCGCAGTCTGGCAGCGTTTGACGAGGCCCTGCGCCGCTGGGGAACGATCGATCTGGCGCGCCTGCTTGAACCAGCCATCGCCTGGTGTGAAGACGGCGTCATGGTCCGCCCGCACATGAGCCAGTACTGGAACCTGCCGCCGGTCAAGGGCCGCGACGCCAATATCAGCATGGTGACCAAGCTGCCAGCAACCCGAGATATCTATTGTCGTGAGGACGGGAAGCTTCACGAGGTTGGCGAGATTCTGCGTAACCCGGACATGGGATGGACGCTACGCCGGATTGCCGATCAAGGCATCGCTGAATTCTACGAAGGCGATATTGCCTCCATGATCCTTGCGGACATGGAGGCAAATGACGGCCTGATTGTTCAGGATGATCTATCGACTTGCAGACCGGAGGAGAATCCGGTTCTGGAAGGTATGTATAGGGGCCACCGGATCACGACCAACCAGCCGCCCGGCGGTGGCCTGATGCTTATCGAGATGCTGAATATCCTGGAAAACTTTGATCTCGCTGCTGTCGGACACAACAGCAGCGAATACGTGCGGATTGTGGCCGAGGCGATGAAGATTGCCACGATCGACAAGGACACGAAAATCGGTGACCCGAAGTTCTGCGACATTCCCATTGAAGAACTGACGTCAAAGGCCTACGCGGCGGAAATTGCAGATCGTATCCAGCACGGTGCGAAAGCAGATGTACCAAGGGTCAACAATGGCGGTCAGGAAAGCAAGCACACGACGCAAGTAACTGTCGTCGACGAGCACGGCAATTGTGTGACGATGACTCACACGCTAGGGCAACCGTCCGGCGTCGTCACGGACGGCTTGGGATTCATGTATAACGGTGGTATGGCGGTCTTTGATCCGCGGCCAGGACGGTCTGGATCTCTTGCTCCGGGCAAGGCCCGGTTTACCGCGCTGTCCCCCACCATCGTGTTCGACAATGATGAGCCCTTCCTGGTGCTTGGCGCTCCCGGCGCCACCTACATCACCCTGGGCAATCTGCAGGTCATTCTGAACGTCATTGACTTCGGCATGACAGCACAGGAAGCCATCATCGCCCCACGGATAGCGGCCACATCAAACTTCGTCGAACTGTCAAACCGAATCCTGCGCACTGTGGAACGCGACCTGTGCGCCATGGGCTATCCGGTGATCCGCCAGCCATACCCCTATACCTCGGCTTGGGTCCATGCGATACGGATCGTGGACGGCCGATGGGACGGCGGGGCAGATCCGGCAACCGACGGCATGGCGATGGCGGTATAGGCAGCACTGGGAACAGACCGGTAGATTTCGAGTGTGTCTAGATGCAATTCAACGGCATGCGCATGTACCGGAGGATGGAAGTTTCGCTGAATTAACCGCATGACATAGCCAACCCCATCGGCACGTTGTGAGAACGTTTCGAGACAGGAGACTTTCCCACTACAATGCGGACCATCGACAGATCAACGAGTACCAGCCAATGCCGCAGCGGCTCCATCAACCCGTCGCAAGGATCGTCACATCAGACGTCCATTCTGAGAACGTGGGGAACCTGGAACCAGACTCGCGATATAAGAAAATTGACGTGATATCAAGCGCTTGGCGCTTCCTGGTTGCCTCGCTGTCAGTGGGGGCGTAAGGAGCGGTTATGGCGGTCTATACGCAGGTTGCGGATGATGAACTCGAAGCGTTTCTCTGCGCATACGACATCGGCACGCTGGCTTCCTACAAAGGCATTGCAGAAGGTGTCGAAAACTCGAATTACTTCCTCCAGACAGATCAAGACAGCTTCATCTTGACACTTTATGAAAAAAGGGTCGATCTGGCGGATCTGCCCTTCTTCCTAGCCTTGATGGATCATCTCGCGGCGGTCGGCATTGCCTGTCCCACGCCGATCCATGGCAAGGATGGCGAGGCACTACGCACCCTTGCAGGACGCCCGGCGGCAATCATTTCGTTCCTTCAGGGCATTTCACCGCGCCGGGTCGACGTCAGGCATTGCGCGCCGTTGGGCGAAGCATTGGCCGACATGCACTTGGCCACAGATGACTTCACGATGACACGGACCAACACTCTCAGCCTTCCGGATTGGCGATTGCTATTTGACCACTGCAGCCCTCGCGCCCACGAAGTCGAGAACGGCCTGGCCAACGAAATCGAACGGGAATTGGAGTTTTTGGAAGAAAACTGGCTGGGAGAAGAAGCGCTGCCGCGTGGCGTGATCCATGCCGACCTGTTCCCGGACAATGTCTTCTTCTTGGGTGACGATATTTCGGGACTGATTGACTTCTATTTCGCCTGCAGCGACTTCCTAGCTTACGACTTGGCAATCTGCATCAACGCTTGGTGTTTCGAGAAGGATGGCAGTTTCAACGTTACCAAGGCACGACACATGCTGAATTCTTATCGCAAGGTGCGCCCCTTTTCTCAAGAGGAACTCGAAGCAATTCCGATCCTGCTCAGGGGTAGCGCCCTGCGCTTCCTGCTGACCCGCATGCACGACTGGCTACACCACCCGCAAGGAGCGCTAGTCATCCCGCACGATCCTCTGGAATACTACCGCAAGCTTCGCTTTCATCAAGGTACGAAACGACCGGGCGAATTGGGTTTGGTCTAGCTTGGAATAACGCGCATGACCGTCGATCCATCAGATGAGCCGCTTGATATCTACACCGATGGCGCCTGCAGTGGCAACCCGGGCCCAGGAGGCTGGGGCGTTTTGATCCGGCAGGGCAATAACGAAAAAACGCTGAAGGGCGGTGCCCCGGAGACCACAAATAACCGTATGGAACTGCAAGCCGCGATTGAGGCGTTGACCAACCTGAACCCTGGCGGTTCAGCGACGCTTTATACTGACAGCAGCTATTTGAAGAACGGCATCACTCAGTGGATTACAAGGTGGAAGGCTAGAGGCTGGCAGACCTCCGACAAGAAACAGGTCAAAAACCGGGATCTTTGGCAGGCATTGGATACGCTGCAGGCCGCCCGGACCATCACATGGAAATGGGTGAAAGGCCATGCCGGCAGCGAGGGCAACGAGCGCGCCGATCAACTCGCACGGGATGGCATGACGCCCTTCCTGTCGAAGCCAAGAATCCAAAGTCCGCCGACCGTCATGCAGCGGATTATCCCCATGCTGGTCTATCGCGACGTATCAGCTGCACTGGATTTCCTCGCCAAGGCATTCGGATTTCACAAGCGTAACGCTTTCGCGATGAAGGATGGCCGGATTGGCCATGCGGAAATGGGCTTTGGAGACAATATCATCATGCTGGCCAGCGCCTTTCCCGAGATGGGCCAGGCCCCGCCGGGGAATGGCGGCTACTACAGTCAGGTTTTCTGTTACGTCGACGATGTAGACACGCACTTCAGGCGCGCCCGGAACAACGGCGCGACAATCACCGCCGAACCGGCCGACCAGACCTTCGGTGAACGGCAATACAGGGCCGAGGACCCGGAAGGACATCGATGGATATTCGGCAAGCACATAAGGGATATCGCCTTCGAAGAGATGCGCAAGATGATTAAAGATATGTGAATAATCGGTCGGATATTTTATTCTATGCAGGCACGAGGCAGATCGGCCGCAGCTACTGGCTCTTTACCCTTAAGTTCTACGAATGCCAAGATCGTTCAAGTATTACCGCGTCCACGGAAGCAGTCGCTCAGCGGCGCACAAATCCGCCTGGTCACTTGCCAACTCACCCCCCATCACCGATGTCTGATGCTGTACCATCTCTGGAGTACGTTCTTCTTGGAGCCGAAACTTGTCGGCGGATATAATGCAAACAAACACAAGACCTTGCTGTTGGAAGGACGAACGCTAATGCCAAGACTGCCAAAAGCAGGGAACAATATCCGTGGACTGCTGCAGCACCTGCGACACGCTGTAGTCGGCCCGGTTGATAAAGGACTGTAATGCCATAGCGTATCAAAGCCTGTGCGAAGACAAAACCAGACCCTACACCAGCACAGATTCGATCCTGTCCTTGAAAAAAGTCAGTGCCGGTAAACTCTTTGGCGGCACGAAATATGTCCTTTTGAACGAATGGGACCGCGATTCAGGCGAATTCACCAGGCTATGAAAACACTGGTACAAATCGAATCAGTGCGTTACCGGTAACAGGCAGGCCACCGACACCTGCGGACAACTCATCAGATCCCTGACATGAGCACTTCGCTATGCGCATCAACGGCAATGCGATCCGCCCTGGCAACATTATCGAGCATAACGGTCGCCTGTGGCGCGTCGCCAAGATCCAGCATACGCAGCCCGGCAAGGGCGGCGCCTATCTCCAGGCAGAGATGAAGGACATTCGCGACGGCACCAAGCTCAACGAGCGGTTCCGCGCCGCAGAGAGCGTCGAAAAGGTACGGCTGGACGAAGAAGCTTACCAGTTCTTGTTCATTGATGGTGACGAAGTAACCTTCATGCATGGCAAAACCTACGAGCAGATCACGCTGAACAAGGAAATGATCGGCGATCCGGTGGTCTACCTGAAGGATGGCATGAACGTCACAATTCATTCTTACGAGGGCTCGCCCATCAGCGTCGAACTTCCCGATAGCTGGGTGATGGAAGTGATGGAAGCCGACCCCGTCGTCAAAGGCCAGACCGCCTCATCCTCCTACAAACCCGCGATCCTTGAGAATGGCGAGCGCATCATGGTCCCTCCACATATTGAGGCTGGAGCCAGAGTTCTCGTCGCCACCGCCGATGGCACCTACTTGGAGCGTGCGAAGTAGCTTCCAGCCAGTTCCACGCTAAAACTGCAGATCATCCATGGCACTGAAGCCTGCCATCATCAATGTCATGGAAGGCGCTGCGAGGAAAGCGGCGCGAAACCTCGTGCGCGACTTCGGCGAGGTTGAACAGCTTCAGGTATCGCGTAAAGGCCCGTCCGATTTCGTCAGCGCTGCGGATCTGCGAGCCGAAGATACACTGTTGCGAGAATTGCGGAAGGGACGACCGGACTTCAGTATGTTGATGGAAGAAAGCGGCAGCGCACAGGGCGTCGACAATCAGAACCGCTGGATCGTAGATCCGCTGGATGGCACTACCAATTTCTTGCACGGAGTGCCCCATTTCGCGATTTCCATTGCTCATGAAGAGAACGGCACGGTCGTCGCTGGTCTGGTATACCAGCCATTGACCGACGAGATGTTCTGGGCTGTACGCGGAAGTGGAGCATTCCTCAATCACCGTCGGCTGCGTGTGTCGGCGCGAGAACATATGCAGGATGCACTGCTGGCGACTGGCCTGCCATATCGGGGCAAACCCAAGCACCCATCCTATATGGCGACGCTGAATGCAATCCTGCCGATGGTGGCGGGGGTTCGGCGCCTCGGCGCAGCAGCGCTCGATCTGGCTTGGGTCGCTGCAGGACGTTATGATGCTTTCTGGGAATTCGACCTTGAGCGGTGGGACGTAGCGGCCGGCCTTCTGCTGGTACGCGAGGCCGGAGGTTCGGCTTCGGATATGGCTGGCCGTGACAACGCGTGGTCGGGAGCAGAGGTTTTGGCCACCAATACGGCACTGCATGGGAATCTGCGCAGAATTGTCGGCAAATCGCTTCACAACACCGAAAACGCTACAGAATAGGTCAAAATTTCCCCGATAATCAGCGTGGCGTACCATTGTGTGGCGCTATCGCGATCAGTACAGTAACCACAATCTCCTGACTCTGGGGTGCACTGCAAAAAACCCGCGGCGCATGCAATTCAAAAGACCAGCGTCCAAACGGCGGAGCCGACGATCTTGATTATACCCGCGCGCTACCTACTGCGCATGGTTGCCTTTCTGGGTGTCGTCGGCTTCGGCATTTTTGTCATCCGGGATCAACTCCTTGCCGCATTCGCGGCGAACCGGTTTCTGAACGGGTTGATCGTCGCAGTCATGTTCATCGGCATTCTGTTCTGCCTGTGGCTTGTGATCCGGCTTTGGCGCGAAGTAGGCTGGATCCGGCGTTATCAGAAAAATCGGGATATCACAGGGGCAGCTAAGCCGCGCCTGTTAGCTCCGATGGCCACCATGATCGGCGAACGCAGCAACCGACCCTTGCGTCTCAACGCCAGCACTATGCGATCGATTCTGGACAGCGTCGGCGCTCGACTGGACGAAGGGCGAGAGATATCTCGCTACCTGATCGGCCTGCTGGTATTCTTGGGCCTGCTCGGCACCTTCTGGGGCCTGATCGAGACGATCGAAGCAGTATCGAAGGCGATCCAGAATCTCTCGGTTGATAGCGGAGACAACTTCAAGAATGTCTTCGAGCAGTTCAAGAAGGAGTTGCTCAACTCCATCGGCGGCGCTGGCACGGCATTCAGTACGTCCCTGTTCGGTCTGGCTGGCTCACTAGTTGTTGGGTTTCTTGATCTGCAGGCTGGCCAGGCGCAAAATCGATTCTTCACTATTCTGGAAGACTGGCTGTCGGGGGTCACACGCCTGTCTTCGCTGCCGACCGAATTGGAGGAGGGCGATCTGCAATCTTCGGAGGCTTATCTCCAAGCCCTGCTTGAGCACACCGCCGAGATCATGGAAAACATCCAGCAATCCCTGAAAGAAACGGAAGCAGAGCGGATTGGCACCAATCGCAACCTTGCCGAATTAACGAGCGAACTCGGCATCCTGACCGCTAACTTGCGAGGAGAGCAAACCGTCATAAAAAATATTGCCGAATCGCAACTGGCAATGCAACCGGTTCTGGATCGGCTGGCCAACGAACAGGCATTTGGCCGTCAGGAAATGGTCAATTCACTAAGGAGCGAATTCCACAATCTGACCAATCGGTTGACGGAGATCAACCTAGGACAGCAATCTTTCGTACAGCAGGTCTTTCAAGATGCAAATGCCCGCAATCAGGAACTGATCCAAGAACTGCGCAGTGAATTCCGGGCCTTGGAGCGCACGCTGACGAGAATATCGTCGCGTATCGGCAACGATACGGCGATGCAAGGCGGATCGGGATCTCATAAAACAGAGCGTTAGATGGCGCTACGTAACCGGTCACCTCGAAATCTTGACATCTGGCCCGGCTTTGTCGATGCCCTGTCAGGTCTGCTGATCATCTTCGTGATCGTTTCGATGATTTTCATGACGGCTCAGTTCTTTTTGGGCGAAGAACTGGTAGGTCGGGACAAGACCATCGATCAGTTGACGGCGCAGATCACTGCGCTCAGCGAGGAACTCTCCTTTGAGCAGGAAAAGAGTGAGCAGGCCGCCGCACGCGCCGAAAAGGCGGAAAAAACAATCACTGACTTGGCCCGCGAGTTGCAGACGGCATTGCTCGCCAACAACCAGTTGGCCGACGACAAGGCCAACCTGGAAAAAAGCGTAACCGATCTAAGTGGAAAATTGGCAGCCCTCGAAAAGGATAGTGACTCGCTACGAGGGCAAATCGGTCTGTTGCGTACAGACCGTGAAGGGATGCTGGTCAAACTTGGCACCTTGGAAAAAGACAAGGAGGCGCTGCTGTTGCGCATCGCCGTGCTGGAAAAAGAGGCAAACCGCTTGGCGCTCCAACTCGCCGACGCAGTGAAAGCCAGCAAGGAATCCAATGCCAAAGCGACGTCACTTGGCAAGAAGCTGGTCGTTGAAGTTGAGCGGCTCCAAGCCGAAAATAATCGTTTGGCAAAGCAGTTGGCGGCGGAAATAGCGGCCCGCAAGTCGAGTGAGGGAAGAATTTCATCACTGTCCGCCGATGCCAGAATTCTCGCCAAGCAGGTTGCGGTACTGGAAGCTGAAAAGCAAAGTCTGGAAGATCGCCTGGCGGCGATTACGCGACAACTGTCAGCGATAGAGGCCGATAACAAACGACTGGCGACCCAAGTGACAGCTCTGGTCGCAGCGCGGACGACAGTGGGTAATAGGATATCCGATCTTACCAAGGTCCGGGACGACATGCACGCTCGAACCCAGGCTCTAGCGAAACGAATTTCAGAACTGGAAGAAGAAAATCGTCGCCTCGCTGAACAACTGTCAGCCGCCAAGAAGGACGATGCTGATATATCCGTTCGTACGGCAGACCTTGCCAAGAAGCGCACGGTATTGGAACAAGAAAAGGCGGACCTTCTCAGACGTGTGGCGGAACTCGAAGAGTTCAACAATCAGTTGCGAACGAATCTGACCGCCGCCCTGCGCGACCGCAAGTCCGTGAATGAAGCAACCGATACGCTGCGCCAGAACCAAGCAAAGCTGATCGCCCGATTGGCAGCAGTTGAAAGGGAACGAAACAGCTTGCGCGAACTGCTGGCAGCAGCGCGAGTCGAGAGGCGTGGGTTAGGCCGAAAGCTCGCCGAGGCGGACGACAGATTTGCGGCAGCGCGCAAGGCCTCAAAGGAACAGACAAAACAGCTTTGGGTCCTGAACGCACAGCTAGTGGCGTTGCGTCGGCAATTGTCGTCAATTCAGAGCGCGTTAGAAGCAGCCGAGGAAAAAGGCAAGTTGCAGCGCTTGCAAATTCGTGACCTTAACAAGCGCCTTAAAAAGGCGCTTATACAGCAGGTTAACGATCTCAAACAGTACAAGTCGGAATTCTTTGGCGAGTTGCGTAAGTCCATCGGCGAGCGCAAAGACGTCAAGATTGTCGGCGACCGCTTCGTCTTCCCTTCTTCCGTCCTCTTCCCGAGCGGTTCGGACAAACTTCAGCAAAGCGGAAAGGAGGAACTGCGGAAGGTCGCCAAAACTCTCAACGAGATCATGAAGAAAATTCCGCCGGAGATAGATTGGATTCTGCGGGTTGACGGCCATACGGATGTTCGGCGCTACCTAAGAAGCTCCAATTTGGAGCTTTCGACTAGGCGGGCGATTGCGGTAGTCAATTTCCTGCAAGAAGCAGGTATCCCAGCCAAACGCCTATTTGCCGCTGGTTTTGGATCGCATCACCCGATTGATCTGCGCCAGAACGAAGAAGCTTTTCAGAGGAACAGACGTATCGAAATCAAGCTGACGCAGCGATAAGGAAAGTCGTGGTACCGCCTCTTTCTCACTGGAAAGTGGGGAATACCAAAACAAGTACTGAGCGCGTTTTGTGGGGCATATGATTGCGCTTTCTGCATCAAGTGTCCAAGCATTCGAAAGCGGCCGTCACTTACTTGCGTTTGCCTCACAACGCCAAGAGTTCATGCTCTATGTAGCAGCCTGAGCAAGGCTCGGGAGGTCTCGAAGGTGTTTGCCGATGGCGGGACCAGGGGCAGCACGCTGCGTGACCGACTGAAGGAACTCAAGGTTCCCGACCTCCTGGAGATCGTGGGCAAGGTCCAATGACACCGCGGGTTTCACGGTCATC
>JAPOST010000020.1:3373-6435 GCA_026709535.1 Rhodospirillaceae bacterium | reverse complement strand
CAATTGGTTTCCTGCTTTGATCATAGTCCCTCAACTATAACAGTATTGCGTTCCGTTTTGGGGGAATAAAGTGTTCCCGGAAAACCGGACAGTTGGTCAAGGTGTATTCCGGTTTGTCACAGAGGAATGCCGATGAGCGAGCGCCGCAGGTTTTCGGGGGAGTTGAAGGCGAGGATCGGATCTGACGACGTTCTGAGCATCATTGACGGGCTGATGGACGGGCGATCTTTCGCGCCGATCCCGAAGCGTGATGGGTGAAGAAGGGGTCAACATCCACGCCGGGGACAATGCCTTTGCGCGAAGCGACTCGGAGGGCTTGATCGACACGGTGCACACGACCCCTGCCCGCTGACAAGGCAGCGGACCAGGCAGAATGCCCAAGGCAAAACCGCAGATCAAAATCACACCCATTACGCAGAGGTCTTTCTTTGAGATTTGACGGCATTTTTAACGCTATGTATCGTTACATAGGGTCGAGTCTCAAGCTCGGGGTCCTCTTGATTCTGAATAACGCCCGACCAGTGAGCATCTTGCAAAATCAAGCTCTCGCGCGTGATTTTTCCGACAGATGCGTCAGGTGTCTCTGGTCATGTCGGGACAGAGTGGAGACTGCGTCATGTTGAATTTCATCGATGCCTAAGCACGTACGGACGAGAAGGCAACCGACCCCCTCGAGATGCGCGTGAAGCCGGGCGACAGGGAGCGAATGGCGCACGCCGCCGAACTGACCGGGGTCAGGCTGACGAGGTTCGTCAGGGCATCAGACCACGGCGCTTTCGGAGCACGACCGGCGCATGCTGCTGGAGGCGCTCGCCAATCCGCCGCCGCCGACAGGCGCGGCTCGGGAAGCGGTTCGTACATGCCGCTCCCGGATCGCCCATGCAGGGGGCCGCGAGGCCGGCAGCCGGATTGTCATCGAGCCGTTCGATCCCGCCCGGCCTGATCGGTCGGGTCTTTCCTGCGGAACGGCGCGCCTCGACAACGTTCTGCGCTTCAGCACGAAGAAGCGGCAGAAGGACGATTTCACACGGATATTCGTGGCGGTCGCCATGGGCACCATCCCGGCGCCATGTCTCTCCATGATTGCCGTGGACGAAAGCTGGCAAGGCAGGAGGCTCGGGTCTGACCTTGCGGTCGACGCTCCTGGCCGGGCCCTGAATGTGGCACGCGAGGCAGGGCTCAAGCTGGTCGTGCCGGATGTGATCGACGACGGCGGAAACGAGGCCTTCGCGCGTCGCCTGGCGGGGTCTCATTCATGAAATAGCTGGTATAGCGAGGGCTGTGTTTTCTTGGACTGCGTTTGTGATTGGAGTGAAATTCCGGCCAAATGTCGATTCACGTGGTCAGGAGAATGAAATGCCAATGAGAGCCATGGAAAGTGTAAGAAATATAATGGGAAGTCCGGTCTCGACAATTGTGAGTTTCCAGTAGCGACTGAGCTTTCGTCCCTCCTCCAAGAGCTCCCATTCTCGTTTGAAGAATGGGTAAGCCAATTTTTCTTCAAGTTCGTGTAATACGTCAAATTTCCCAGCATTGAGCTGGCGACACGAGCGAATTACAATGAACCAGGATATGGAAAGTGCAGCGCCGATTATGCCAACGACCAGAAAAACAATGGCCATTGGAAAATCCTTGACGCCAAACCTGACGAATATACCGAGGAACAAAGCGAGCCCCACAAGCAGGCAGACATAGATGCGATTTGCCCCCTCGCGTCTTTGACTTACCCTATCGGCGAGTTCTGCGTGGAGCTTATATATCTCCAGTAGTTCGTTGCGCGTTGGGTCGCTCAATTTGCCAGTTTCCTAATCGCTTTTACGACTGAATCCTTGTTCCACCGAACGATCCGATCAGCCGCCTGCTTGACCCGCAAGGATGTTCTTTCACTTGCCCATGGCTCGATCGCGACGACGGGCTTGGGATACGTGAAGCCAGATTGAGCCAAATCGATCTCAATGTTGATCCATTTGCTGCAGGTAGCGTAAGCGCCAGCCAGGATAAGGACAACCCCGCAAGGGCTCATCTTTCTCTGTATCGCTGCTTTGAGTGTGGCTGCCGATCTGGCATGATGGATAGAGTCGTCTTTAGGGACCGAAGTAGTTTCGATAGGCAAGTAAGGTCTTGCATCCAATAGCCCGACCAGTTTGCCATAAGAATTCAGAGTAAGTCCAAGAATGGCTGATGAACAGATTATGAGTCTTCATGAACTTGGTTGTTCCTGATAAGTGTTGAGCAGGGACAGGATCGCAAACGGCCAGCAGGGCAGTGGCCGCGAGTTGGTCCAAGCCACGAATCCGGTTCGTTGTTGTACACTCTCTATCCCTTCGGGACCGTATCGGGCCTGAATCGGATCAAGGCGAAAATATGCCGCGCAGGTCGGACCAATACAATGTCATGTCGAGTGTGGCAGGACAACCGAAACCAGTTCGCGAAGGCCAGAGCTTTCATGCCTGCAATGCGATGTAGTCCGAAGTTGGCGAGCGCGTGGGCCTGGACGGGAGCTTGCAGGCCGGGAAGGGGTCGGAAGTCTGGAGATAATCATGCGAATCCTGGAGCCAGACGGCGGAATGGGGGACATCGGCCGTCGAAAGGCGAGCGGAAGACATGACGAGGTTCCGGAAACGGGGAATTCGCGCTGCTCGCGGGATCGCTGCGATGATGGTGACCATTGCCAAGACCGCTTGAATGGCCATTGAAGATTACATCAAGTTCCTTTTCCGAAACATGTTTGCCAAGTGTCTTGCAAAATCCCGGCTTGTTCAGCCATATGGTGATACCGCAGTCGTCGATAAGTTGCCTCCACATTATGGAACAGGCTGGCCTAGGTAACCTACATTTGTAACCCGGTGACAACAGGAGGATTGGAATTGAATAACGAATTGATGCTGTATTGGAGAGAGACAGAAATTTTTGAAAACAAGATTGCATTTATTGTATTTGCGATTGAATATGAATGAGCAAGAGATATTCTAAAAGGACAATCGTTAAACACACTTCCATCATTCGATTACACGGATATGTCCGTCAAAAACGCTTGCGACAGGAATTGGAAAGAACGAGTT
>JAPOST010000020.1:0-3126 GCA_026709535.1 Rhodospirillaceae bacterium | reverse complement strand
GAGCTCTCGTCGTCGGCATCGATCACCATGAAGCGATTTCCCCGTTGAGCGGATGCGTTAATGATGCTCACGCCGTGAGGGCGATGCTTGATCGAAACTCTGACGGTTCCGTCAATTTCGGCTGCCGGCTGATGACTGGAACGGGGACAGGAGACCTTATAACAGAACAGCACTGAAGGAAGTGATGCGGGAACTCTTTGCCGGTGACGGCGAAGTGGCCATGTTCTATTTGCCGGACCCGGCTTCATTGAAACAGCGGGCGGATACCCTTGTGCGGGAGATTGTCGAACCGGTGACGATGGCTTGTCGCTCGCAGCGGTGATGACCTTGGCCAACAAATCCAACATTCTGAATTGTGTCATTGTGCTGGACAACTGCGATAGTGGTATTGTGGGCACACATCCAACACACGACCGCTTGGCGGAACTGGCAGATGGTATGACTGTCCTCTCGGCATCAACAGTCGAGCCGGAGCGTCAGGCAGTATCCGGGCTGGACATTCCGCCGCCAGGCCCTGATAAGAATGCGATATTCGCAATCCTGCAAAAATATGATCGGGTCAATCTTGTGGTGCCAAATGGAGCGCCTCATATGTGGCATGCCGCCATGCAGAATAAATCTGTTCGACTGACGGTACGGATGATGAACGCCGATCTGAGCATCACCGACCCAATCGATTTCGACGATATGACCGTGTTCTCCAACCTGGAATTCACCAACGATATCCGGCGACAGGACAGTGCGAAAATTGAACCGGAATACAAGCCCATCCCGTGAAAGATTCGCTATGCGCCCCTCCCGCGTCGAACTCACACACGATCAAACCAGTCGGGAGCCAGCCATCGGTTCGGAAATCGGTGTTGCCCGCGCCATTGTTGATCAAGCTGCCCAGCAGCGGCTGCAACGGGCCCGCACCAGACCCTGATGTGCGGCATCGCTGGCATCCTTGACCTTTCGCGTGACGCTCTTGGCGTTCCCGAACTGACGGATCTTGCCCGTCGCATGGGTGACAGTCTTGTCCATCGCGGCCCCGACGCCGGTCAGGAGTGGGGCGACCCGGACAACCCGCTGGCCTTAGCCCATCGCCGTCTGTCCATCGTCGATCTGACCAAGGCCGGCGCGCAGCCGATGATGTCGGCCTGCGGGCGCCATGTAATTTGCTACAATGGAGAGATCTACAACGCTGCGGAGTTGCGTTCGTCACTGGGCTCGACTGCACCGACCTTCCGTGGCCGTTCCGATACCGAAGCGATCCTCGAATGCATCGCGCGCTGGGGCGTGGCAACAACCGTCGAAAAGCTGATCGGGATGTTCGCCTTCGCCGTGTGGGATCGGCAGGACAAACGCCTGTCGCTGGTGCGGGACCGGCTTGGCATCAAGCCGCTGTACTGGACCCGGACCCGAAATTCCACAGTCCTGTTCGGCTCGGAACTGCGCGCCCTGGCACTCCATCCGGCCTGTCCGCGCGAAATCGACCGCGATGCCGTCGCTGCCTTCCTGCGGCACAACCATATCCCTGCGCCGCGCTCGATCTATCGCGGGGTACAGAAGCTCGCGCCGGGAAGCATTCTGAGTTTTTCCCTGGACGGCAGCGAGCCGCAGCACAAGACCTTCTGGTCCATGGACGATGTTGTTGCCGCCGGGCGGGCTGACCCGTTCGAAGGCAGTGACGTCGCGGCAGCGGATACGCTGGAGCAGTTGCTGGGCGACGCAGTTGGCCGCCGCATGATCGCCGATGTGCCACTGGGCGCGTTCCTCTCCGGGGGGATCGACAGTTCTGCTGTCGTGGCCCTGATGCAGGCGCGTTCAGCTGAACCGGTCCGAACGTTTTCGATCGGGTTTCATGAGCAGGGGTTCAACGAGGCCGAGCATGCCAGGCAGGTGGCCGCGTATCTGGGGACCCGGCACACCGAACTTTACGTTTCGTCCGAAGAGGCGCTCGGCGTCGTGCCAAGGCTTGCGGCCATGTTCGACGAGCCTTTCGCTGACAGTTCACAAATTCCCACCTACCTGATCTCCGCCATGACGCGGCGCGAGGTGACGGTAGCACTCTCGGGCGACGGCGGAGACGAGGTCTTCGCCGGTTACACCCGCCACCAGCATGCACGGATGCTGGAACGCCTCCTGTCTGCTGCACCGGTGTCTCTGCGCCGAGGTGCGGCTAGGGCAATCCGGACTGCGCCGCCTTCCTTTTGGGATGCGGTTGGCCGCGCCCTGTCTTCCGGGCGAAGGGTGACACAGGCGGGCGACAAGATGCATAAGCTGGCCGACGTGTTGAGCCATGACCGCTCAGCACTGTATAGTCGGCTGGTCTCTCACTGGGACCGGCCGGACGATGTCGTGATCGGCGGAACAGAGCCCCGGGGTCTTGTTTTCGATCCTGATGTTGTTAGGCGTCTGTCTGAACCGACCGAGCGCATGCAGTATCTTGATACCCTGACCTACCTGCCTGACGACATTCTGACCAAGGTGGACCGAGCATCCATGGCGGTCTCGCTGGAAGCGCGTGTGCCGCTTCTGGATCACCGGGTGGTGGAATTTGCGTGGCGTCTGCCGCTACGGTTCAAGTTGCGTGCGGGCAAAAGCAAATGGTTGCTGCGGCAGGTGCTCTACCGCCATGTCCCTCCCCACTTGGTCGAACGTCCAAAGATGGGCTTTGGCGTGCCGCTCGGGGATTGGCTGCGCGGGCCATTGCGGGACTGGGCGGAGAATCTGCTCTCGGAGCAGACGTTTGGTCAGCACGACATCCTGCGCGCCGGACCCGTGCGCAAGAAGTGGCGCGAGCATCTGAGCAGTGCAGGGAATTGGCACCACCTCATCTGGGGCGTCCTGATGTTGCACGCCTGGCTTGACGAAAATCATCCAGGATAACCGGCGAGTGCCAAAGGAATTGCAAGCCACCCCGACCGAACCGACAGATTGAATTCTCCAGACTTCGTCCTCGTCTTTGGCCCTTGTTGTACCTGGATGCGGATGTCGCCCTGTTAGGCGATACTGCTGATTCTTGGCCGCGCCGCAGCCAGCTTTATACGCCTGTTTCGGCCTTGAGTATCAAGGCGGTTTAACGAGCAATTCGCATGTATTTGCATGATCTGGTGGTTAGCCGATTTGAAGTCGAGATACATC
>JAPOST010000059.1 GCA_026709535.1 Rhodospirillaceae bacterium | reverse complement strand
CACCGCGACGGAGGCGGCGTCGCTCGGGGTCGTTTTTGCGCTCATCCTGGCGGCCTGTCACGGGCGGTTGTCGCTGCGCATGGTTGCGCAGGCGGTCGAAGGTGCGATGACGACGACGGCGATGGTCATGCTGATCATTCTGGCCGCGGTGTTCCTGAACTTTGTCCTGGGGATCGCTGGCGTGATCCAGGCGATGACTGCCGGGATCACGGCGCTCGGCCTGTCGCCCTACGAATTGCTGCTTGCGATCGTCGTCTTCCTGGTCGTCCTCGGATGCTTCATGGAGACCTATTCCATGTTGATTCTGACGGCGCCTTTGCTGGTGCCGATCGTCGCTCAGCAGGATTTCGGGCTGGCGAACGCCGACGCCAACAAGGTGTGGTTCGGCATCATCATGATCCTTCTGCTAGAAACCGCTCTGATTACGCCGCCAGTCGGGGTCAATCTGTATGTCGTGCAAGGCGTGCGGGGCCGAGGTTCCATCACGGAGACGATCTCCGGCTCGCTGCCTTTCGTCATCACCATGTTCCTGATGATCGCTCTGACCATTCTGTATCCCCCGCTCACGCTGAATCTTTTCCAGGATCATGCGGTGCCGGTGATTTCGTGGTTCTTCGTCGATTTTCTGGGTTCGATGTTCTAGGGACCGGGACAGGATATCTGCCATGAACGACATGGCGAGGACTTGAACCGAGTGTCAGCAGCACATCGCACCTCACCGCAAAAGTAGAAGGATGCGCGAGGCGTTCATGGATCAGTGATAGTTGGAGCCCGTATCCTTCTTTTCTGAGCGGTAGTCCGGCGGGTTCTCTTGAACGGCATGTTAGCCCACTCAGTGGGGATTGTGGGCTGGTCCCATCATGCGTTCGTTCGCACTCGTTCGTTAATCATGAGTTGCGCCTAATTCGAAAAGGGTTTCCTCCGAGCTCAACCAGCTGATAATGGACTCAATCGCCACAGGGACGAGATCGGGCTTGCGAAGCGCGCATTCCCAAACGGTGGCTACCCTCCAGCCGCCTGACACCAGAACCTGCCGCATGTCTCGATCGCGCTTGACGTTTGCGGCGAACTTCCTTCTCCAGAAGTCGGGGCGGGTAGCTGGCGTCGTGGCGTAACGGCAGCCCTCGTGGCGGTGCCAGAAACAGCCATGAACGAAGATAACAGCGCGGTACCTTGCGAGCACCAAGTCGGGGCGACCGGGCAAGTGGCGAGCGTGGAGGCGGTACCGGAGGCCACGAGCATGCAGGGCTTTCCTCAATACCATTTCCGGTTTGGTATCTTTGCCCCGGATCCCTGCCATCATTCGCGAGCGGGTTTCCTGATTCACGATATCCGCCACGATCCTTTTGGCCTCCTTCGTATCGCCTGCTATACACGTGAGTGTGGAAATCTAGCGGGAGTTCGATTTGCCTTCGTCTTTCGGTGTAGTCGATCTCTTCGCGGGACCGGGAGGCCTCGGTGAGGGATTTGCATCTCTCGACGAGGAAGGTCATGCGCCTTACCAAATCGGCATCTCTGTTGAAAATGAATTATCGGCCCATCGTACGCTCACTCTGAGGGCGTTTCTTCGTGAAGTGCGACGGCGTCAAGGGAGGCTGCCGGACGAGTTCATCAAGTTTCACGCCGGCAGAACCGCCGAGCCGGAATGGGCAGAGGTGGATGCCATTTCGTGGCGCGTGGCGACCGACGAGGCACGGCACCTTGAACTCGGCAGCCGTGAGGCCGAGACCGAACTGGATCAAGCGATTGAGAAAGTAGGGCAACGGTTCGAGGACACTATTCTGATCGGGGGCCCGCCATGCCAAGCCTACTCTTTGGCGGGTAGAGCCCGGTCAAGAGGCAGGCAGGGTTACGTTCCTGAGGATGACAAACGGCACTATCTCTTTCGCGAGTATATTCGTGTCCTCGACAATCTGCGACCTGCCGCGTTCGTGATGGAGAACGTGAAGGGTATGTTAAGGCAGCCGATGCCGGTTACAAGGTAATCATCCTGCTTGCGGGAATAACAAATTCTCTGCGGGCTCAGACACAGGAAAGACTCGACGAGACCTTTATCGGAAAGGTTTCGGTCTTCAATCCGACAGTACAGGCAGAACTGCCGATCACCAAGTTTGGTACTGACAAATTCCCTGCATACGGAACATCGAGGGATAATGATTTTTCGAAGACAGCTGCATCTACCTATGGAGTGACACTCTCCGCACTGCGAGAGCCGATAATATTCGTTACGAAGAAAAACAAGTCGACGCTAGAGCGCCTGAGGGATTGGCTGAAGGATCAAAATCGCGGCGCGCTCATCACCGAACCGCTTCTGTTGATTGACGACGAGGCGGATAACGCATCGATCAATACTTCGGCGAACCCCGGCAGGGTGACAGCAATAAACAGGGCTATTCGCGAAATCCTGCAGCTTTTTCAGCGCTCGTCGTACGTCGGGTACACCGCAACGCCATTTGCGAACATCTTCATTGACCCGGATACCGAAGACGAGATGTTGCAAGATGACCTTTTTCCGCGTCACTTCATCAAGGCGCTTGATCCTCCGTCGAACTACGTTGGTGCATCGCGGGTGTTCGAGGCCGAAGGCGATCTCAGAACAACAATGGTAAGGGTTGTAGAAGACTATCAGGACATCCTGCCGCTCAAGCACAAACGCGAACACGATCTGAATTTGCTGCCGCCATCAATGAAAGATGCAATTCGGGTCTTTCTCCTGACAAGGGCCATCCGAATTCTGCGCAGCCACGGCGACAAGCATTGTTCAATGATGATTAATGTCAGTCGCTTCAATGACGTCCAGGAAAAGATACATGGTCTCGTATATTCCTATCTGGTCGAGTTACGGAATTCGCTGACAGTCAATGCTGGCCTACCCTTGTCTCGGGTCGGTGACAAGAATATTGAAGGCCTGTCCGAGAGCTTCCATCGGGAATTCCGTGAGACCGGCCATGGTTTTGACCGGATCCTGAAGGTGCTCGGTGAGGCCGTGAGCTCGGTTTCGGTTAAGACAGTGAACATGCGTGGCGGTACCCTCGACTATTCACGGCACAAGCAAGACGGCCTCCATGTTATTGCCATCGGAGGTCTGGCACTGTCGCGGGGCCTTACTCTGGAAGGCCTGACTGTGTCCTATATTCTGCGCAATACTGCGGTTTCAGATACTCTGATGCAGATGGCTCGGTGGTTTGGGTATCGGACGGATTACGAAGACATCTGTCGTTTGTATCTACCGGATAATTCCCTCTCTCATTACGAATACGTCGAGGACGTGATCGAGGAACTCCGGGATGAGGTAAAGCGGATGGAAACTCTGAACCAGACACCGGAGGATTTCGGGCTGAAGGTACGACAGAGTCCGACGGCTCTTCGAATTACTGCACCAAACAAGATGCGTGCAGCTACCAGTATCACGCTGGCGCAGAACTATTCCGGCAGACACATAGAAGGGCATGTGCTCTTCAACGATGATGGGATCAACAGCAACAACATTCGCAAGGTTGCGAAATTTCTTCAGCCGTTGGGTGCCCCTAGGGAGGTGGAAGTCGGAGTCGGGAAACATTGGCCGGGGGTTGACGGAACGGAAGTTCTGGGCCTGCTGGAGGAATTCCAGTTTCCACCACACCATCAAGACCTTGGTCAGATAACTAGGGGCCGATCGCTATTTCGCGACCACGTGGGAGATCGCGTACATTCGGAGCTCAAGAAGTGGGATGTAATCGTGCCGCATCGTAAGGACGATACCAACGCCCAAGAAGTCTTCGGCCTGAGCATCTCCTTGCGATCGCGCGAGAAAGGGGGCTTTGACGTGGAGGTGTGGCGGGCTACCGGAGAGGCTAACCGCATCGCCAATCCGTCTGATGCGAGTTTTCTCCTGACCAAGCAAGAGATTGAAGAAGCCAAAAAGGAACCCGGTGGCAAAGGAGACAGAGTATTTTGCCGAAAGAGAGCAAGACCATTGTTGCTCATACATATGATTGGCAAAACCGGCCGTGATAAAAATCGAAAATTCACTGGACCTGTGGTTTCACTCAGCTTTTGTCTGCCGACTAGCGGAATAAGGCCCGAAGCCCGCTCTTACCAAGTCAATGCCGTATACCGTAAACAGCTGGAGTTGGCCCTCGAATCGGACGACGACGAAGAGAAGATGCAGGCAGATGACAGGCACGGATGATCCTTGGCGCGATATCAAGGTCCCGCGGGAAGAAAATTCGCTAAACGTCCGTCGTGCCGATGTAGAGCATTCGCTTGACTACTGGTTTGGGCGGGATATTCGGGGCCGGTACATTCTGTGTTTCGATTCGGATGCCGGTGCGCCAGCGGCGACCTTGGTTCCGAAGCCTGCAGGCATCGAGGTCAACACGCTCACTCTCGGCGAACGAAGTTGCCGGCTTGTCCTGACATTACTCGAATCCAAGCAGTTCGATATCTTTCGGGCTCTTTGTTTCGATCTGATGAGATCGACAGCAGAACTCTCCGGGAATGACAGTAGTGCCGCGCTATCGATCACGCTCAACCGATTGGGTCACTGGCAGAGCCTTCTGCAGAAGGCCCGCGATGACCTGTTGACGACATCGCGGATTATCGGTCTGGTCGGCGAACTCCTGGTTCTTCGCGATATTCTTCTGCCGCGGATGAACATTTTTGACGCCGTCCAGTCTTGGCGGGGAGCATATGGAGACGAGCAGGACTTCCTTTTGGCTGGCAGAATCATAGAAGTGAAGACACAACTCAGCACCTCCGACAGATATCTGCCCGTCAGTTCGGAGGAGCAGCTGGACACGGAGGCTGGCCCGGTCCTGATTTGCTATCAGACCCTGGATGTCCCGGCAGATGAGGCGGGCGGAGCTGTATCCCTCAACGGTCTGGTCTCTTCGCTATCAGGCCCGATGGCGGACAACGATCATGCAGCGGCAGATCTTTTTCAGACCGCGTTGCTGGAGGCCGGCTATCGGTGGCGTGACGAATACGACCGGCCCTGTTGGCTACTGAATGGCCGCTCGTTCTACGAAGTCGGCGATGGATTTCCCCGCATAACTCCCGGCATGATCAGCGGCGGGATCGATAGGGTACGTTACAGGATTGCCGTTCAGGCCTGCACGGAGTTCGAGATAGGAGAGGAAGCAGCAATGAGGCGGGCGCTGAATGGCTGACGGCGAACTCGACGAGGCGTATCGTCAGTTCGGAGACGAACTTCTGCTCGAAGCGGAGTTCTCCGGCGATACGCAGCATATGTGTTTCTTTAAGCTGTTTTCCGAAGTCGCATCTGACAACGGTGATACGGCAGATATGGAGTATACACCCGTTCTCCGGGAGGGACGGGGAGGATATCAGATCGACGGATACGCGATCGATCTGGATCGCGGTGAACTGTTCCTTGCGGTATGCGCTTTCAACAACGACTCAACACTTCGGTCGCTGAATGCCGTCGCGATGGAAGCACTGTTCCGGCGTGTTGACTCTTTCTGCGAGAAAGCTGTCGATCCCGAGTTCGTGCGCGAGATCGAAGAAACCAGCCCAGCGTTCCAGGCGGCATATCCGATCTTCGAGAATCGACGGAAGATAAGACGAATTCGGGTTATTCTGCTCACCAACGCCGTTCTGGCGGTTCGCAGGAAGATGGTGGACGTCGGCAAGACGGTCGGACTTCCAGTCGCCTACAATGTTCTCGACTTTGCCCGTTACATCGACATTCTGAAATCTCGGGGAAATGTGGAACCGATCGAGATTGATGCAACCATTGATCAATGGAACGCCATTGCCTTGTTTGCGGGCCCATGTCCACGGAACCAACTACAAATCCTATTTAGTGGTTCTGCCTGGAACATTCCTTGCCGATATATACGGTTTTTACGGAGCTCGATTGCTGGAACAGAACGTCAGGGTGTTCCTGCAGGCGCGGACGAAAGTGAACAGAGGTATTATCGATACTGTCCGGGAATCGCCGGACATGTTTTTCGCCTATAATAACGGGCTGACAGCAACAGCGTCAAACATCGACATGGAGCGGATGCCGGACGGCACCTTGGGTATACGCTCTTTTACCGATCTCCAGATTGTCAACGGCGGTCAGACAACTGCTTCTATTCTATACGCAAAGGATCAGACAAGAGCGGATCTGTCTGATGTTTTCGTCCAGATGAAACTGTCTGTCATAGAACCCGAAAAGGTCGAGGAAATTGTCCCGAAGATATCGAGATTCGCGAATACGCAAAACCGCATCAGCGAGGCGGACTTCTTTTCCAGTCATCCATTTCACGTCGAGATGGAAAAGATTTCCCGAAGGTTATCAGCGCCTCCAAGACCAGGGGCTCTTGCCCCCACAAAGTGGTTTTACGAGAGGGCGCGCGGTCAGTACAAGGACGCAGGCGCCTATGGCACTGCTGGTGAAAGGCGGCGATTCGGTGCCGAGTATCCGCGCAGTTAGGTTGTCAACAAGACGGATCTGGCGAAATATTCGTCGACGTTCGAGTGCGTTCCACATCTGGTAAGCAGGGGCGCACAGAAGTGCTTTCTCGAGTTTGCAGAAGATGTCAGCAAGAACTGGGAAAAGAACCCGAATCGATTCAACGAAGGTTATTTTCGCATTGCGATGGCCAAGGCGATCGTATTTCGCGAAACAGACCGTCTTGTCGGTCGATCAGAGTGGTACCGGACGGATCGCGGATACAAGGCCAACATCGTCACCTACGCTATTTCTTGGCTCGTGAACCATCTGAAGGAGGACCGACGTCGGGCGATCGATTTTCAGGCTATCTGGAGCCGCCAGGAACTGCCGGAAGAACTGAAGGAGGTGCTGCTGGACATCGCCGAGCAGGTTGCAGTGACAATCAAGGACACACCGGAGAACGCAAGGAATGTCAGTGAATATGCAAAGCAACAGCAATGCTGGGCGAGAATCTCGAAGCTGGACATCTTGTTCGGAACACGCCTTGACGCCGTCACCATTGACCTTGAGGAGGTGAGACGACGGGACAAGGATCAAGTTACGACGGGACGCATTGACAGGCAGATCGACTTCGAAACCGATCTTGTCGGCATGCGCCCGAGAATTGCCGAGATACGCGAATTCGCTAGATCTAGGAGAGTGCTTTCGCCACGGGCATCATCGGCACTGGACAAGGTGGAGCGTCTGAAACTGCCTCTGACAAAGCCTGAAACAAACGCTCTCAGACATTTGTTCAAGGTGCTCGCCGAGAAAGGCATGGATCTTCCTGTTCAGTAGCGCGGTACCGCTATGACTGAAGCTTGCAACAATGCAGTTTCGATCCATCTGGACAAAGGTGGTTCGATATTCTCCACTGCCAGCAACAGCTTCTCCGCCACGCCATCTGCGCCGACGTTGCGCGCCCTCAAGGCGGCTGCCTTTTACCGCCGCCGCGTGGTAAATGCCGACTGAAGATATTACCATCAACATCGAAAGCTGGAACCCGGGGCGACATGATCGCGCTGGATTTGACTGTGATATCGCGACTGAACCCCTTGTCAAGCTGACATGGTCGGGCTTCTGCGCGGCCTTCATCGATTCGTTCCGCAAAAGTGATCAAGAAGTCGTTTCATGGCATTTTCGGCGCGGTTCCTCTGTACGGACGGAACCCGAATTGCGTGGGCAGGGCTAGGCGGACAGCAGACAGCCCAAGCCACAGTAACCTCCATGATCGACGTCAATATCCCGACAGAGTAAACAGTCGATGTCGCCCGCGACTTCAGGAACAAACTCTCAAAATGCTCGCTCTAATAGTTTTCTATTCTCCAGTAGTGGAGCAAGGAATGATCTCAGCTTCCGTGCATGTGCATCACCCAATTCGGGTTTCGCCGCATAAATGCTGGCATGGCCCCGATTTTCGGCTAGAGCTGTGTCTATCACTGCAAAAAGACATTCTCCGTTTTCCCTAATGTTTCGAACATCTCCGGTTAATATTTCTGCCACGCCTTCGTCTTTCCACGGCTGCCCTTTTCTCGGCCTGCGGAGGCGTTCTTCAATAGATTTCTGTATAACATCCAAAGAAACAAATTCTTTTCGATGCACGGAAAACCCTGCCGAACGCAGTTCGGTGAGAGATATCGCTGTAACCACTACTTCACCGTCAACGACGTGTTGCGGATTGAACATCTCACGCAACAATATCTCTGAATCCAGAACTACGCCGGGCGAATGCTCAGGGGAGGCGCTGACACTCTCGTCCAGATGCTCGGGAAACGACGTCAAGTGACAATTAAGCCGTCAGAAAATTCTTGATTGACTGAGCCAAGCCCTCAGAGACCAAGACATTCTCATCTTGGATTTCTTGGCCATCACCGTTACAGCCAAAATATGAATAGGCACCCGTACCGTAAAACCCTAGATCAATATGAACATTCCTGCCAATCCACAAAAAATTTATTTCACCATCATCAGCGAACTGGATTTCCGGCTCTGGAATATGCGCTAACGGCAACTTGGTGATAAACACTCGTGCGTCCTCAAATGCGCTCTTAACAGGCCACGTCATGCTCGGCCATCGAATATTTTCTGGTGTCTCGAACAGATCGACAAGCCGAGCAATAAGCCGAAATGTTGGAGACATCCTAGATTGAGATGCTAGCGTCCATCTAGAAGGCTGATCGTATGTATTCTCGAGAATCGAAGAATCCACTACGAAGAGTGTGGCGCAATGCATCGCCGTGTTGGCGACATCCAGATATTCCCCTCGAAACGCATTAAACCGCCCGAGACTCCCGGGCTCCTGCAGCATTTCGCGTTCGGTTTGATTCGCATTAAAATCGCCTCCAATCGTAATTTTTGGATGGAAAATTGCAGGTGTGGGGTAACTCGCGATGGTATCGTGCGCAATCATGTTACAAGTCCTATTTGCCGCGACATGTCTTCTACAAGGACATCAGACAAAGTATCGCGATTCATCTTATGCAAACAATTTAGCGAGGCTTTGAAATCAACATTTTTTCCTCCGGACGAATCTTGAAAAGATTCCACCGTATTGTGTAATCTCTCCATTTTACAAATCATATTATGGTCAATAGTAACAGTTGGAGCATTGTCGATCATGGAACTACCTATGTTTAGTTGATTAAGAATACGGGAATTATCTCCTAATGTCCCAAACCACCCTGAATGACAGTGCCAGAACGGACCAGCACTAAAGCATTGTTTTGTAACGAAAGAACTCTCATCCTTTATCAGGAAAGAAGCTTTCGCATCATCAGGATATCCATCAAACGTAAACCGGTCAATATATCTCAAACTGAACGCTTGAAGAGCATTTCCCACCAAGTCAAGGCGAGGCAAGATAGTCAAGATATATCGAAGACTGGCTTCTAGGGTCGGAGCCCAGCGGTCATATTCCATAAAGTGCACAGTAAGCAAATTTGTGACCATTCGAAGAACACGCGATGGCTTCCCATCTGAGCCAGTTTTGATCATCTGAAAACCCGAACGGCGGAATGCCCTGTCTCCCCCAATACGCACAGTTTCCTGGTTCGTGTTGTCTATCTTCAGCTGCGCTTCATGTATGTCCTCTGACCGCGGAAAGATGGCCTTAAAATCGGCCTCCGCGACGGAGCGAGCTTGGTCTACGTCTGACGAAGGAAAGTTGCTCTGGAAGTGTACACCTATCACTGCCTCCTGGATGGCATTCGTTCCTGCATATGGAAGATATTCAGCCATTTCTCTCAGCTACAACCTTCAGTCTTAGGAGTGCCCCTTCTCAAGAGAGCGTATCGGGGGGCTGAATTTGACGCAGCCCATTACGATTACCGAACAGAACGGATCGCCTTGCATTTGTTCAATCTTAGGTGCAGAGGCACCGTAGTGTTCTACGTGCAAAATATGGGAAGAAATTCATCGCCAAGCAAGCTCTTCCACACATTCACCCCGTAGACGCAACTCGCTCAACCACCTCACGCCGAGGTTTATCCATTCGGCGCCTTCTCGTCAACCGCGTAACCGATGCCATTGCCACAGTTCATGAGACTAGCGATGTCATCCCATATGCCCAACGATCGGAGGTTCTCTAGAGCCTATGCGTGTAGACATCGTCTCGCCAACGTTATGAAGTACGTCTGATCGGATTGTGAACGTCAACAGCCAGCAGAAGGCTGAGACGTCAAGAATCATGTATCAGTGAGACTGGGATACTGACTCTCTGAGGTTGCTCGTGGATGAAGACCGCGCAGAGGATGCGATCCGCGGAGGTCCGGTCCTGGAAGGTTCTCATGGGCCGGGTTCGTCTGCGGACTTCCCGGAACCGTCGTTCGAGGGCGTTCATGGCAGCATGGACGTCGATCATCTCCTTCTTGCCGTCGTGGCGGATGCCCAGCGCCGCTAGGACCGATCTAGAAGCGGGCTCGTTTTCCAATTGGTTGCACAAGGGACTGACTGACGCCGGTTTCGATGCCGTGCTGATAGAGACGCGTCAGGTGAAGACGGACTCGGAAGGCATCGCGCCGTTGCTGCGGATGGACTGTTTCTGGCTAGTGTGCCCTGCAAGACGGTGTCGTCGCAGGAGATGCGGACGCTGCTGACCTCGCGCAAGTCGGTGAAGGATGAGCTCATCAATCTGGAACTGTCGCTACGCGGTATCTTGTGTACCTTCGGCCTGCAGCGCGGCCGGGCTCTCAAAGAGCCGCTGGGAAGCCCGGGTCTGGGAACTGGTCGCGGGCAACGCGATTGCCAAGGAAGCGCAACGGGTCATGGAGGACAGTGCGCGCCATGTGCTGATAGCACAGGACGCCAGACTGTTTTCAACTGCCCTCGACACACCACCTGCGCCGACGCTGCGTGGAAAAATGTCGACTGAAGATATTGCCATCAACATCGAAAGCTGGAACCCGGGGTGACATGATCGTGCAGGGTTTGACTGTGGTGTCGCGCGACTGAACAACGTCCTGAATCTGGCGGCGAAAAGGCAGCAGAAGGATGACATGACAGGGGTCCATGTCGCGATCGAGCCGGGCAAGACAATGATCCTCGGCTATCACGCCATCAATGTCGGCACCATGAATGTCGCCAAACTAGCCAGTCCGCCGAGAGGCACTCCCCGCCATGGTGAAATCCCGCGGTTCTATTCCTCGAACAGGTGGCTGTCGATCTGAAGGCGCAGGGCCTTGGGGTCGGAAACCTGCTTACGCACCATGTCTTCGAGAAAGCTCGCGTCATCGCTGACGAGGCCAGATGTCATGCGACCTTGCTTGACGTGATGACGCGGATGCTCTTGCCAGGCGTAAGGGCCATTACGAAGACTTCGGATTTCAGAGCCTTGCCAGCAATGAAGCCCGGATGTTCATGACCACGAAGCAGATCCGTCAGATTTTCGGGAACCACCGTTCGATCTCTCCGCTTTTGGCAATCAGAACACAGTCCAAAACCGAATTTCACATGCCAACAGGTACTGGCCCGATCGCGCGATCCGTGGCGCACGGCTGAGATCATGCAATGCCGGCCCACAGGTCTTCCGAATTTCGTTTCCACCTAGGCGAGAGGCCTCCGCAACCATCCGCTGCTCGTCAACATCGCGTCACTTCCGGGCTCGATGTTGTTCCTGCTTTCCGATTCCCGCTCGGAATCTCTGGCGATTTCACTGGTTTCACCGGCGTGTCGGCGGACGAACCGCCGTCAAGCTGCCGCGTTTCGGTACAAGGGGCGGCCTTCACGTCGAAGAGGGTCTCGCATGTCGCTCCGCGAAGGACAATTGCCCGTCAGTATTATTGAGTGATCTCGCGGCTTTGTGCCGCGAGGCCGCGTCCAGTTTTGTGAGACGAACGTTGCAGTTCCATGGCATAGCCAGCGGACCGGACCGTACGGATCACGTCGGGCGATTTCCCGACATTCAGCGCCTTGCGAAGACGGCGAATATGGACGTCCACCGTGCGCGGTTCAACGTAGACGTTGTGGCCCCATACCGAATCCAGCAACTGCTCGCGGCTGAAAACACGGCCCGGATGCTCCATGAAATGGCGCAACAGACGGAATTCAGTCGGTCCCAGATGGGCCACCTCGCCACTTCGGGTAACGCGGTGGGCGATCATATCCATTTCAATGTCGGCAAAGGTCATCTTCTCTGCCGAGATTGATGGGCGGGTACGGCGCATGACGGCCCGGATTCTGGCAATCAGTTCCTTTGGCGAGAACGGTTTGGTGACGTAGTCATCGGCGCCGCTGTCGAGGCCTCTGATGCGGTCGCCTTCCTCGGTTCGCGCGGTCAGCATAATGACAGGGAGTTCTCGCGTCTCCCGCCGCCGCCGCAACTGGCGACAGACTTCTATCCCGGAGATCATTGGCAGCATCCAGTCCAGGATGACGAGATCCGGTTTGCGTTCCATGATGGAAATCAGGGCTTCCTCACCATCCGTCGCTTCCTCGACCTCGAATCCCGCCTCCTCCAGATTGTAGCGAAGCAGGGTAATCAGAGGCATTTCGTCCTCGACGACCAGAATATAGGGCTTCATGCTTGGCTCTTCGGCAGATCAAGTCGCTCGTATTCGTTCTCACCCCCCTTGGGCCGCGACTGGAGCAGCGGCTTCCCTTCCACGAGGTAATAGACGTATTCTGCGATATTCGTTGCATGGTCGCCTACTCGTTCGATGTTCTTCGCGATGAATAACAGGTGAGTACAGGACGAAATGCTTCGCGCATCTTCCATCATGTAGGTCAGCAGTTCCCGGAACAGGCTGGTATACATTTCATCCAGTTCTTCATCGCGATGCCAGACGGCGATGGCCTTCTGGGTGTCGCGATCGGCATAGCTGTCAAGAACGTCGTTGATCATGGTCAGCGCCAGCCGCGCCATGCGCGGGATGGCGTGCGCCGGACGCACCTGCGGTGAATGGGCCAGCGTCATGGTCCGTTTGGCCACGTTGGTGGCATAGTCGGCGATGCGCTCCAGATCGCTGGAAATCTTCAGGGCAACGATGATCTCGCGAAGGTCGCTTGCCATCGGCTGGCGAAGGGCCAGCAACTGGACAACGAACTGGTCAATCTCCTGTTCCAGATTGTCGACCCGGAAGTCCGCTTCGATCGTACGGCTTGCGATTTCGGTGTCGCGCCGCTGCATGGCTTCCAGCGCGTTCTCCAATTGCGCTTCGGCAAGCCCGCCCATTTCCGACACCTTGGATTTCAGTTCGGTCAGTTCCTCGTCATACGAAGTAACGATGTGGTCCGAAGCCATAGTGGTTGTCCTTCAGGGTAACAGGTGGGGCTGCGCGGAGACTTTCCCGGCCAACTCAGCCGAAGCGACCGGTAATGTATCCTTGGGTCTTTTCGTCCCGCGGGTTGGTAAAGACCTGCGGCGTGTCTCCATGTTCGATCAGATCGCCCAAGTGGAAGAACGCTGTCTTCTGCGACACGCGCGCGGCCTGTTGCATCGAGTGGGTCACGATGACAATCGTGTAGTTCTGGCGCAGTTCGTCGATCAATTCCTCAATTCTTGCTGTGGCGATGGGATCGAGAGCGGAGCACGGCTCGTCCATCAAGATGATCTCCGGGCCAACGGCGATGGCGCGGGCAATGCACAGGCGTTGTTGCTGACCGCCTGACAGGCTGGTGCCTGGGTCTTCCATCCGGTCTTTCACTTCGTCGAAAAGGCCGGCCCGGCGCAGGCTTTGCTTCACGACTTCGTCCAGATCGGTTCTGTTCGATACCAGACCATGGAGCCTCGGGCCGTAGGCCACATTTTCGAAGATCGATTTCGGGAACGGATTGGGTTTCTGGAACACCATCCCGATGCGGGCGCGCAACTGCACCACATCCACATTGTCGGAATAGATATTTTCGCCATCCAGTTCGAGATCTCCGGTCACCCTGCAGATGTCGATGGTGTCATTCATCCGGTTCAAGCAACGTAGGTAGGTGGATTTCCCGCAGCCCGACGGGCCGATCAAGGACGTCACTTCGCGCTCGCCGATGTCCAGGGACACGTTCCGGATGGCGTGTTTCTCGCCATAGTGAACATTGACGTTTCTTGTCCGCATCTTGACCGGATGATCGATAGCGGGCGGGACAGGTTTTGATGCTTCCCCCGCCACGGTCTGGGATTTTTCGACTTCTTCCATGATTGTTTCGCTCACGTCAGCCCCGCTACCAGCGGCGTTCGAATTTCTTGCGAAGATACACGGCGGATGCATTCATGGTGACCAGGAAAATCAGCAACACCATGATGCCGCCGGATGTCTTTTCCACGAAACCACGTTCCGGGCTGTCCGCCCAAAGGTAGATCTGGACCGGAATCACCGTCGAGGCGTCGGTAGGCCCCCCAGGAATGTCCACGATGAATGCTACCATGCCAATCATCAGCAGCGGAGCCGTTTCACCCAAGGCCTGGGCCATGCCGATGATCGTGCCGGTCAGGATGCCCGGCATGGCCAGCGGCAGGACATGGTGTGTCACGACCTGAACACGACTGGCACCGAGGCCCAGGGCCGCTTCCCGCACCGATGGCGGCACGGCCTTCAGCGCGGCCCGGCCCGAGATGATGATCGTCGGCAGCGTCATCAGTGCCAGCACCATGCCTCCGACCAGCGGCGCCGATCTTGGCAGTTCGAAGAAGTTCAGGAACACGGCGAGGCCCAGCAGACCGAAAACGATCGACGGAACGGCTGCAAGGTTGTTGATGTTGACCTCGATCAGATCCGTGAAGCGGTTCTTTGGCGCGAACTCCTCCAGATAGACTGCCGTCGCGACGCCGACGGGAAACGCCAGAATCAGGGTGACCAGCATCGTGAAAAACGATCCCACGATCGCACCCCAGAAACCCGCCTGCTCCGGTTCCCGCGAATCGCCACTGTAGAAGAAACCCTTGTTGAAGCGGGAATCGATCCGTCTTTCGGCGGCCATCAGGTCGTACCAGCGCAGTTGAATATCCTTCACAGTGCGTGACGTCTGCGGCAAATCCCGGTTGATCCGACCCTTGTACAACTGGTCGATATCGGAAGAAGCCCGTACCCAGATCGAGACGGTCCCGCCAATCTCGTTCGGGTTCCTGATCACATGCTCCTGCAGGGTCTGTTCGGCACTGGTGCTGAACATCGCCATCAGAAGCCGTTCCTCCTCACGCCCGCGCGACTTGAATTTCGCCACCAGCGACTCGATGAGCGAGGCGCGGAAATCGCCATTTTCCCGTAGCGTTTTAGGGTCGGTTCTGCCATCCGGCGCAATCAGGTCTTTCTCCAGCGTCACGTCCACTTTCAACCAGGTCTGGCTGAAGGCCGAATAGCCATTGGAGATGATCGTGCCGATCAGGAAGACCAGCATCAGGACGGCGAAGCTGATGGCGACGACGCCGTAGGCACGGAAGCGCCTTTCGGAACGAAGCCGTTTCCGCAGGCTTTCCCGAACCTTTTCCTTCTGGTTCGCAATCATCACACTGTCGGATGCATCAGTCATATTTTTCACGGTATTTCTGCACCACCCGCAGGGCGATCACATTGAGGCACAGGGTGACGAGAAACAGCATCAGGCCCAGTGCAAAGGCCGACAGGGTCTTGGGGCTGTCGAACTCGGGATCACCGGTCAGATTCGTGACAATCTGCACCGTCACCGTCGTCACCGCATCAAGCGGATTGACCGTCAGCTTCGCCGACAGTCCGGCGGCCATCACCACGATCATGGTTTCCCCGATGGCCCGGGAGACCGCCAGCAGCACGGCCCCGACGATACCCGGCAGGGCCGCCGGCAGAATGACCTGGCGAATCGTTTCGGACCGGGTTGCGCCCAGACCCAAGGAACCGTCGCGCAGCGATTGCGGTACGGCGTTGATCACGTCATCCGAAAGGGAACTGACAAAGGGAATGATCATGATTCCCATGATCAGGCCGGCGGCCAGCGCGCTTTCCGAAGCCACGGTCAAGCCTATGGCGTTTCCGGCGTCACGGATCACCGGGGCGATGGTCAGGGCGGCGAAGAATCCGTAGACCACCGTCGGGATGCCGGCCAGAACTTCGAGAACCGGCTTGATGGCCGCGCGCACCCGGCGCGAGGCGTATTCGGACAGATAGATGGCGGCGAACAACCCCACCGGGACAGCAACGATCATCGCGATGATCGTAATCAGCATCGTACCGGTAAAGACCGGGATGGCCCCGAAGGCGCCGGAGGCACCGACCTGATCAGAGCGGATCGCGGTCTGCGGGCTCCATTTCAGACCGAACAGGAAGTCTATCGGCGATATCTTCGCAAAGAACTGAAACGCTTCGAACAGCAGCGACAGCACAATGCCCACGGTTGTGAGCAAGGCAATGGTCGAGGCGACCATCAGCAACAGCAGGACAACTCGCTCCACCTGGTTCCGCGCCCTCATCGACGGCGAAATCGACCGGTAGGTGAGCAGCAGGCCGATGGCGATCAGCATCGCCATGACGGCCACCATGATCAAGGTCGACAACTCCTGGAGGCGCTGATAATGGGCGGCCCCGCGCCTGACAAAGTCGCTGATCGCGCCGATTGTGATATCGCCGGTAGCATAATTCGTGATGTTGTTGATCAGGAGCTGTTTTTGCTCGGCGGATACCGAAGACTTGGTCCTTTCCTCGCCTAGCACCACCACCCTGTCGGGCAGGCCATTCCAGACGATGCCATCAATGATCACGTTCTGGAATGAGATCCAGAACAGGAACAACACAAAGGCCGGAAGCGCGATCCAGATCGCGACATGGGCGCCGTAGTAGCTGGGCAACGAATGCAGGCGGGTCAGCCCGCTGGCGTTGACGGCTCTGGCTCGGCTTCGCCCCATATAGAAGCCGATGACCGTCAATACCAGCAGCACTGCCAGTATGAGACCGTAACTCATGCTTCCCCGCTCGGCGATTTCCGTTCGCCGTGATCGCCCGCCGGTCGGGGCGATGCCGGCTGGTTATTCAGTCAAATGCCAGACAAGTGGTCGGCCGCAAGGCGACCGGCCAAAGCACAGGAGAAGGATCGGTGCGTCTTGCGATGCACCGATCCTGAACCCATTTACATCTTCAAGTCCGGCAGAGACTTGCCGGCGTCAATATATTTCTTCATCTCGGCCGTTGGCAGCGGGATCAGACCCTTGTCGATCAGATAGCCACGCTTTCCGATCGCCCTTCGATTCATGAAGGCCTGGACATATTCCTGTATGCCCGGGATCTGACCGACATGGTTCTTCTTGACGTAGAAGAAAAGCGAGCGGCTGACCGGATACTTTTGCGAGGAAATGTTGGCGAATGTCGGCTCAACGCCGTCGACGACCGACCCCTGAACCTTGTCGCGGTTCTGGTCGAGGAACGAGAAGCCGAAGACGCCCAAGGCGTTTGGATCGGCTTCAAGTTTCTGGACGATCAGGTTGTCGTTCTCGCCCGCTTCCACCCAGGCACCGTCTTCACGGACGCCACGGCAGATCGCCCTGTATTTCTTCTTGTTCTGCTTCTTGATCGCCTTCAGTTCCGGGAATTTCTTGCAGCCTCCTTCCATGGCAAGTTCGTTAAAGGCGTCGCGGGTGCCAGAGGTCGGCGGCGGACCCAGAACCTTGATGGCCACGGCCGGCAGGTTGGGGTTGACGTCCTTCCAGGTCCTGTTCGGGTTCGCGACCAGCTTGCCGCCAGCCTTGTTGCCTTCGGGAACCAGTTTGGCCAGCGCCAGGAAGATGTCCTTGCGACTCAGGCTGATGCGCCCTGACTTCTTCGAGTTTGCCATGACGATGCCGTCATAGCCGACCTTGAACTCGGCGATCTTGATGCCGTTCTTGGTGCACTTGGTGTATTCGCTCTTCTTGATGCGACGCGACGCATTCGTGATGTCCGGCGTCTTGACGCCCAACCCGGCGCAGAACAGCTTGAGACCGCCGCCGGAACCGGTGGACTCGATTACCGGTGTCTTGAACTTGGAGTCCTTGCCAAAGCGCTCTGCAACCACGGTGGCGAAGGGATACACGGTGGATGAGCCGACGATGCGGACTTGGTCGCGCGCCACCGCCTGGCCAGCCCCACCGGCGACGGCGAGCGCGCCAAGGGTGGCGAACGTCAAGGTTTTTTTCATGAAGTCTCTCCAGATTGATTGCAGCGCAGACGACCAGCCGCCGCGTCGCAAAGAAGGTTAGATCACATCAGGAAAGCTGCCCGGCCACGACAGTATAGACCGAACCCTCGGTCATGACGCTGGGCGCCTTGCTCTCCCTGTCAAATACCGCAGCGCTTTCTGCACTGTCGACACGCCCGACGCTATCGGAGTCAGACGTCATTATTGCTACAGAAATTTTACAATTTCATGACATCCGGGACAGTTGAAGACGCCCTTACCGAATCTTCCCGGCATCGTGCGAATGGCAGGAAGACTCTTCTATATCAGGGCGCTGGACCTTCTCCAGTTTGGCAACGCCTCCGATCCGCAAGTTCGCCTTCGGCGACTCCTCGATTGGTAACGACAATTTTCCTGCCCGGGTTCTTCCTGATCTGAGTGACGAAAGGGCGAGCCGAGGAGTCGCTGCTGCCGCCGGTCTGGCGCCGACGACGACGGCAGCCGGCCCATCTGGCTATTCTGGTCATCACAAGCGACATGTCGGTCATCGACATGACTGTCGCCAAGTCGCCGCCCGGCAACGCGCCGCCGTTTCTTTTCGGATCTGATGTCAGCAAGACGGTTGCTATCGATATTTCAAAAGCGATGGCCGGTCAGGTCCTTGTCGAAAAAACCTTGCTGCTGACGCGCCGACAATGTCGACCTTGCCAGGAGATCATGGATCAGATCGATCAGCCCTGGTTGGCAGCTCTTCAATTCTGCTTCCGCGGGTTGCAGGTGCGATAACGGCTCGTTCCTCGGATGTCGCCCAGCCAGTTAATTCCCAAGCCAATCTCCAAAGTGATGTCTGCAGCATCATCGCTCAAATTCGGATATCCCGGCTGGATCAAGTACTCCGTAACGAACAGGGTGGCTGCATTAGTTCGCAGCAGCTGGTGCTCACTCGCGTCAAGTGCACGTCTTGCGTCATTCGGTTGATAGCAGGCCAAGGCGTTTGCCGCGATCCAGCAATCGTTTCGCACGAATGATGATCGGCAGGTCGATCATCCGGCCGTCAAGCCGCGCCGCACCTTTGCCCGCTGCCTCCGCCTCCCGGGCGGTGGCAATGATTCGCTTAGCGATTTCAAGTTCCTCCGGCGCCGGAGTAAAGACCCGATTGAGCCGCTCGACCTGTCCCGGATGAACGGCAAAGCCGCCTTCCGATCCCATCTGTCGACCCCGCCGGGCAGCCGCCTCGAACGCATCAAGATCCGAGAGATTTGCCAGCGATTCGGGGATGACAAGCGGTATGACGCTGGCTGCTCGGGCAGCCTCCGCGAGTGACAGAGACGTCATGGTCAGCAGTTCGATCGAGGGACAGGCGGACATGTCAGACAGATAATCTTCGATGCCGAAAGCGGCGCAAGCTATACGGTCTGAAGCCCGCAGCACGGTGTCGGCATCGCGCACACCGCGGGAAGATTCAATAATCGGGATCAGACATATCTGACTATTGGGAAGCCCCTTCTCGACCTCCAACTCACCGACGACAGCATCCACGGCCTCAATCTGGCTCCGCGACTCGCAACCCGGGATGACAATTGCTTTGACACCAGCCTGTACGGCGTATTCGATATCGTGGAGTGCGGGACGCCACAGCATGTTGATCCGCACCATGACATCCTGATTCTGTGCGCAAAGCCGTTCGATTGCTGACGGCAAGGCCGCGCGCGCCTCGGCCTTTCGGCCAGCCGCGATGCCGGCTTCGAGGTCCAATACGATGGCGTCGGCTTGGCGCGTTGACGCCTTGGCCAAGAACCGTTCTTCCAGAACCGGCACAAACAGGGTCGAGCGCCACATCAGACTATGCCGGCGCTGAGCAATTCATCGCGTTGCTCTGGGGCCACGCCGAGTAGATCAAGGATTTCTTCCGTGTGTTCCCCCAACAGCGGGGCCGGCGACCTGATGGTTCCTGGCGTCTCGCTCAATCTCGGGAACACGCCGTGGAGCGGGACCGTTCCATGGTCTGTATCGGGAAAATCCTCAACGACGCCGCGGCCGCGAATGTACTCGTGATCAATCAGGTCGGTCGGGTCGCAAATTGGGCCGACCGTGACGCCAGCCGCTTCAAAGTGGGAGAGATTGTCGGCAAGTGTTCTTGCACCGATGAATCCGCCGACAATTTCATCGAGGGTTACAATATTTCGCACCCGATCGCTTCCGGTTCCGTAGCGCTCATCCTCAATCAGCTCTGGCCGCCCGATTGCGTGGGCGACTTTCTCCCACATCGACTGCATCGAGGCTGAGAGCGCGAGATACTTCCCGTCGGAACATTTATAGACATTGCGCGGCGCGGCAACCTTTGTCCGATTGCCTTCGCGGACCGGAATTTTGCCGGTGGTCTTGAAATGGGCGACCCATGGACCAATCACACTGAAAAGAGGTTCGAAAAGCGACAGGTCGATGACCTGTCCCCGGGCCTTGCCTTTTTCACGCGCCAAGAGAGCAACGGCAGCGGCCCCGAAGCCGGCAGTGCCGGCAACCATGTCGGCTAGCGCCATCGGCGGCAGCAACGGGGGGCGGTCTTCAAAGCCGGTCATCGCGGCAAAGCCGGTCATGGCCTCGATCAGGGTGCCAAAGCCGGGTTTGTGCGCATAGGGTCCGGTCTGGCCCCATCCCGAAACCCGAATGACAATCAGATCGGGGTTGTCTCGGAGGAACTCTGCCGGTCCCATTCCCCATTTCTCGAGGGTTCCGGGCACGAAATTCTCGACCAGTACGTCCGATCTGGCAACGAGCTCAAAAAGCAGTTTTCTGCCTTCTTTGCTCTTGAAGTCGAGCGTGAAGCTTTTCTTGGAGCGCGCATATTCCTTCCACCAGACGCCTTCATCACCGAAGCGTCTGAGGTCGTCGCCGACACCGGGGCGTTCAATCTTGATGACTTCCGCCCCGAAGTCGGCAAGCAAATGAGTCAGCATGTTTCCCGCCGCCAGTCGCGTCATGTCGATGACACGCGTCCCTTTCAGGGGCCCCGCTGCATCAGGCCAGTATTCGCCGTTCTGCACCTGTAGTCTCCGATCAAGGAAGCGAATTGGATGACGGGAAGCAGCCGGATGCCTACTGGGCGACCATCCTGTCGTACCATGGCTTCAAATGCGGGAACTGTGCCACCACCTCCTTGGCCTTTGCACGGAACGGCGCCTGATCAATTGTGATGATCTCGACACCCAGTCCTTTGATCTTCGCCAGTACTTTTGTGCGATTGGTCTTGTAGTTGTCGTTGAACTGCCTGGAGGCGGCATCTGCCGCCTTGTGCAGAGCGGTTCTCAATTTTTCTGGCATCGCCTCGAATTTCTTGGCGTTGAAGACGAAGGTCCAGCCGTTTGCCATGTGTGAAGTGAGGATCATGTATTTCTGAACCTCATGCAGTTTCTGGGAGATGATCACCGGGGCCGGATTTTCCTGGGCTTCAATCACACCCTGCTGAAGCGACGTGAACACTTCCGACCAGGCCATCGGGGTCGGGCTTGCGCCAAAGGCCTTCCAAGTTGCGAGACGCTCCTTGATCGGCGTTACCCGAATCTTGAGACCGGCGAGGTCCTTGATGGAGGTGATCTTGCGGTTGGATGTCAATTCACGTGTGCCGCGAAACATGTGGCCGATGAACCTGAAGTTGGCTTCCTTGGCGATCTTGTCCTTGATCTCTTTGCCGACCGGGCCATTCCAGATCTTGAAGTAGTGGTCGGCGTCCTTGAAGAGATAGGGCATGCTTTCGATGCCGGCGAGTTTGTGGAATTTCGATACCCTGCCGAGAGTATCAACGGCCATTCCGATCGTGCCCTGCTGGATGCCCTCGAGGACTTCCTTGCCTTTGCCCAACTGACTGCTCGGAAAGATTCGAATATTCAGTTCGCCGCCGGACTCCGCTTTCGCCACACGCGCGAATGTCAAGGCAGCAGCGTGAACGGCGTCTTCTGTGTTGGCAACGTGCGCCAGCGATATCTTGGTTTCTGCCAGAGCAGGCCAACTGCCCAACAGCAGGGCGGACATCCCGATGCCGGTGAGGACCTTCAGTTTCGTTTTCATGATGACTTTCTCCTCGGTCTGTTTGTTGGCGCGGGTTGAGTTTCCAACCTGTTCATCAGAACAGGTTAGGGAGGAACAGCACGATCGCCGGTACGTACGTGATGATGATCAGGACGATTACCATTGCGCCAAGAAATGGCAGGGATGCGACCGCGGCCTTGTCTATGGGGACGTTGCCTATTTTTGATGCAAGACTGAGCACGATTCCGATGGGCGGTGTTATGAGTCCGATCAGGCTGTTGAAGATGATCACGATGCCGAAGTGGACAAGGTCAATGCCCAGGGGCGGCAAGACCGGCAGAAGTACGGGCATAAGGATCAACAGCGTTGCCTTGGGCTCCATGAACATGCCGATAAAGAGGAAAAGCAGGTTCAGCATGAGCAAGATGACGTATTTGTCGTCTGAGATCGCGAGTATCGTGGTCGCCAGGTTCTGGGGAACTTCCTGAATGGTCAGGACCCAGGCGAAGATCAGGGCTGATGCCGCGATCGACATCATGGTGCCAACCTTGACCACGGCATCGCGCATGGTTCGGAATACATCGAAAATTGTAAGTTCGCGATAGATCACCAGACCAACAAGCAGCGTATAGACGACAGCCACGCCGGCTGCTTCGGTAACGGAGAAGACGCCGGTCAGCAAACCGCCGATGATCAGGAAAGGCAGTGCGGCTGCAAAGAAGCTCTCGCGCAGAGCCACCAGGACTTCCCTGATGCCGGCCCTCGGATGAGTTGGGTAGCCTCGCTTCTTGGAAATGAAATAGCTGGTCAAGAGGAGCGACCCGCCGAGCATGAGGCCGGGTATGTAGCCTGCAAGAAAGAGCTTGGTGATCGAGACATTTGCGATAACGCCATAGAGAATCAGCCCTATGCTCGGCGGAATAATCGGTCCGCAGCACGATGATGTCGCCGTCAAGGCAACGGCGAATGCCGGGTCGTATTTTTCTTTCACCATGGATGGAATCAGGATTGAGCCAATGGAGGCCGTATCTGCTGTCGACGAACCGGAAATGCCTCCGAAAAACATCGAGCTCACAACGTTGACTTGCGCCAGCCCACCAGCCAGGTGACCGACCAATGCGTTCGACAGGCGGATGATACGCTTGGTAACGCCTGCATTGTTCATGAGATCGCCAACCAGAAGGAAGAACGGGATGGCCATGAACGAAAACGAGTCGATGCCGGAAATGAACCGCTGTGGAACGATTGTCAGCGGAATGGGAAAGTCCAGAAACAGGAGTGCAACAAGAGCTGCAGACCCCATGCAGAACGGCAGAGGCAATCCAATGATCAGCGTCACGATCAAGACACCGATCAAAAGGGTGAGCGCCATCAGAAGAGCCCTCTTTCACCTTTGACGATGAGTTCAAGGATGAAAAGGATCATTGCCGCGCCGGATATCGGCACGCAGAGGTAGACATAGAAGGCTGAGACCTCGAGACCGGTGACGGTCTGCCCAAGATTGGCAATGGAATGCTGGGTGCCATAGACAAGCAGGACGCCGGCAAAACCCAAGACGGCCAGAAAGCGCATCCAGGCGAATATCGTCTTTAGCGCTGGGGGAACCTGGCGGGCGACGAAATCGACATGGATATTCTGACACTGACGGATTCCAACGGCCAGGCCGAGAGTCACAATCCAGATCATCGAGTAGCGCGCCAACGCCTCTGACCAGAACGTCGGAGCGTTGAAAACGTAGCGCATCACGATCTCGTACGACACCGCGAAAATCATGATGCAGAAGAGGATCGTTCCGACAATCTTGAGGACAGTTTCAACCCTGTCGCAAAGTCTGTAAAACAACGTGATCATTTCAAAGATTGACTCTGGCTGTATTTCCTCATCAGTCCTTGACTGAAAAACACCCTGTGCTTTCCCTTCAAGATCACGCCATTGAAACGGAGACCGAAAGGAGCGGCGGAAACTTCGAGCGAAACTTGCATATCACCTTGTGAGAACTTGTTGGTGAAGTATCGATTGGCCCCAGGCTTTGGTTTTCTTCAAGCGTTCGATCCGATCCGGTCCACTCTTGCCTCGCGCTGCCAGTAGCGCTTGATGCCCCATACCGTCGTCCGCCGTTTTCAGCGGCTCAGAACTCCTTCCACGCGAAGTTTCGCGCGGCGCGCAAGTCATTTATTCACAAAAAATAATAAAATCAAGGGCTTATGTTTCAAAATCCGAGACAATCAAGTCGACAATCAGGTCGAGGCAGCGATCAAGGCGGCGTGAGGGGCCAATCAAGCCGTAGTTCAACGCGAAGCCATCGAACGCCATGAAGAGAATGTGGGCAAAAGCTGTATCCGAAAATTGATCTGCGCGTTCTTGAGGCACGCAGGACGCGACTAGCGTCGACAGACGCTCTTCGGCCCAATGGAGAAGGTCTCGCGAATACTGCCCTTCGCGCCCCGATACGGCGAGGCCCTCGATGAAGATAGTACCGAAGCCCCCATCAGCCGCTGGAAATGTCTCCCAAAGAGTCGCAATGATCGCTCTTAATCTTTCCTTGGGATCAGCGATTTCCGCTGCCTGCGCCTCAAGTTGCAGAATCTGGGCGCGGAGCCATGGATCGTAGATCGCGAACAGCAACTCCAGTTTGGATTCAAAATAGACATACACGTTCGACGTCGATATGCCCGCGCGCTTGGCAATGCCCCGAATCGTCGATGCAGCATAGCCATGGTCCTGGAATTCATTTCGGGCGCTCTCCACGATCTTGGTGCGGACATCGTCCTTCTTGGTTTGCGCCATTGTCGAATCGACCTTGACTGTTCTGATGCCTCAACCGTAATCTTCGCCCCATAAACGAACAACGTTCGTTTATGGGGCGTCACTGGCTGCGATTCTGGGAGAACGAAGATGGTGCATCTCAATCAGCGCACGCAAGAGGTCAATCCGGCCAAATTGGCAACGCTTTACAAAAGGCAGTTCCAACTGTGCAACGTGCGGCAAGGAGAGACGATTGCGTGCGTTTCCGACCTGTCCACCAGGCGAGAATTCATTGAAGCAGCTTTTGCAGCGGCCGACGAGTTGGGCGCCGATATTTACGAGATGTGCGTGAACAACATTCCTTCGTGGACCAAAGTCGGTGTTCCGACGATCGGACAATGCAAGGGGACATTGGAAGCGGTGAAAGCCGCCGACATGATTATCATATTTCATGTTCCGCTCTTTACCAAGTGGCTCAAGGAGGTGATGGACGCAGGGGCCAGGGTTCAAATGATCATTGATGCCCCTGATGACCTGGAGCAGCTACAAGCCCCTAGCGGCCTCAAGGAGGCCTGCCTTTATGGCGAAGCACTTTACAGGAAAACAAAGGTAGCACGCGTTACCAGTGTCGCTGGGACAGACCTGACTTGGGAGTGCGGTGAGTATCCGGTGATGACCCAATGGGGTTATGCCGATGCGCCTGGTCGGTTCGACCATTGGGGTGGCGGGCATATCCATACCTTTCCCAACGAAGGATCGGCCAGAGGTGCGGTGGTGTTGGCTCCCGGCGATATCGTCATCCTGCCCTATTGCAGATACATCCAGGATCCTGTCCACCTCACGATTGAGAACGGCTACATCCGTGAGATAAAGGGTGGCTTGGACGCCAAGCTGATGCGGGATTGGCTGGACGACAATCAGGAAAACGAGAACGACATGGACCCCTATGCCGTATCCCATCTCGGCTGGGGCCTCAATCCGCAGGCGTTGTGGTATGGCATTGCCTTGAACGGCGACGAGCCGGAGCGGAGTCGTGCAGCGGCACGGACCTTTCCTGGCAACTTTCTGTTCTCAACCGGTCCCAATACCCAAGGCGGCGGCAAACGTAACACCCGCGGTCACTATGACGTGCCAATGCGTGATTGTACGATAACGCTGGACAACAAGGTCATCATTGATAGAGGTAAAATCGTCGACGAGAACATGATTGTCGCCCGCGAGCCGCGCTAGAATCACAGATGTATCAAGGCTCCAGCCCATGAGGATTGCGGACAGTTTCGTCGTGCAAGCACCGATTGACAGAACCTGGACAGCAATTACCGACCCTGCAATTGTCGGTACCTGCATGCCTGGTTGCGAGGAAATTGAAACAGTTTCCGATACGTTCTATCGCGCGAAGGTCAGGATCAAGATTGGCCCGATTTCGGCAATTTTTGCCCTCAAGGTAGAAGTGCTGGAAGAACAACCGCCAACCCGGATCGTTTTCATCTCTCGCGGCAAAGAGGGTGATCGGGCCAGCAAGGTGCAAGCGGAGAATACGCTGACCCTTGAACCGCTTGATGGCGGCGCCACCAAAGTTCTCTATGAATCCGAGGTATTGGTTACCGGGCGCCTGGCGAAATTCGGTTTCGGGATGATGAAGAAGAAAGCACAGTCCCTTGCCGAGGAATTTGCGTCCAGTCTTGAAGATCGGTTGAATGCTGTTGTGAACGGGTAGTCCATCATGGAACTTGTCAAACCGGACAGTCTCGACGCGGCTGTCGATGCGCTCCAGGAAGACGGCGCCGCTTGCCTGTCCGGCGGCGCGACCCTGGTCGCCATGATGAATTCCGATCTCGTGGCGCCGGATCGGTTGGTGTCCTTGCGCAATATTCCTGCTCTTCGCCATGTCCGATATCAGGCGGATGGAAGCGTCGTCATCGGAGCCATGAGGCATCACCGGGAAACAGCGCAGGAAACAAATTTTCGCGACGGCCAGTCGGTGATCAGCGAAGCGGCACGGCAGATTGCCAACCCGCCGGTGCGCAATATGGGTACGATGGGTGGCTCTTGCGCCTTCTTCGACCCGGCAGCAGACTACCCCCCGGCTCTGGTCGCTGCCGATGCGAGGTTTCTTCTGAGAAGTTCAGAGGGCCATCGCACGGTGTCTGCTGACGACTTCTTTGTCGATTGGTACGAAACGGCTCTCAAGGACGGCGAACTGATCGAGTTTGTTGTAATTCCGCCAGCGCATTCAGGGTCGATTGGAAATTATACAAAACTTGCGCGCGTCTCCGGCGATTTCGCGATCGCTTCCGTGGCGCTAGTCATGGCGATGGAGGAAGAGGTGTGTTCCTACCTTGCCGTTGCCGTGGGCGCATGCGGGCCAAAGCCGGCACGCAGCCGCGAGGGAGAAGCAGACATCATGGGAGGTCGTCTTGATAATTCTGCCATCGCGCGATTGACCGATGCCCTGGATGCCTTGCTTGACCCGGTTGATGACGTGCGTGCCAGCGCCGAATATCGCCGCCGGGTCGCGCCGCGCATGGTCCGTCAGGCGATTCGCAAAGCCCAGAAAGTGCTGTCGGAGGTCCGATGAGCACAGACGCGATCAAACTGATGATCAACGGAGTTGGGCACAGCGTAGCGGGCGTCACTGCCGGGACAACCCTCTTGACCGTTTTGAGGGAGAAACTGGCGCTGACAGGAGCCAAGCGCGGCTGCAATCAGGGAGTTTGCGGAGCTTGTACCGTGATGGTCGACGGCGCGCCAATGCGTAGCTGTCTTTCTCTGGCAGCGAATTGCACAGATCAGGATATCACGACGGTAGAGGGTCTTGCGCTGGATGGTGCCCTTTCGTCAGTGCAGCAAGAATTTGTCTCCGGCAATGCCGTACAATGCGGATTCTGCTCTCCCGGAATTATGATCAGTGCCCACGCCTTGTTGCGAGGAAACCGTGCGTTGACCGCAGAGGAAGTCCGGGCCGGGTTGTCAGGCAATCTGTGCCGGTGTTCCGGTTACAAGAAAATCGTCGAGGCGATTGTCAAGGCTTCGGAGACTCGGCCTTGAGTTCGCTTGATACCACAGAAACCGGCGTTGGCACCAGTCTGCCGCGCGCAGATGCTCGCGACAAGGTCACCGGACGTGCGCAATACATCGCCGACATGGTGCGGCCCGGCATGTTGTACGCAGCAATTCACGGCAGCACCGTCGCTCACGCCAGAATCAAGGGATACGACTGCAACGAGGCGCTGGCCGTGCCGGGTGTCGCATGTGTATTGACCGGCAAGGATTTTCCAGACGGCCGAATGGGCGCGTTCATCAAGGACGAACACGCTATCGCCAAGGACAAGGTGCGATATCTCGGCGAACCCGTGGCTGTCGTGGCGGCCGAAGACGAGAGTACAGCTCGGCGCGCTGCAGCCCTGGTTCGCATGGAATATGAAGATCTGCCGGTCGTCGCGACGCCGGAAGAAGCGATGGCTGACGGGGCAGCGGTCGTTCACGAGGGTCTGACCGACTATTTCAAGGTTTTTCCGGTGATTTGCGGCGGTAACATCGCTTCCGAAACGTCGATTGAAGAAGGCGACGTCGAATCGGCTTGGGATGATTGTGACATCATCGTTGAAGGCGAGTTTGAAACCCCCGCTCAGGCCCATCTTTCGATAGAGCCTGTTGGCGCCCTCGCCGAAATCGACGCGGAGGGACGGGTTACGCTGTGGTCAGCAAATCAGTCCGTGTTTCGCGTTCAGGCCAACGTTTGCGAGAGCCTGCAACTGCCGATGTCAAAGTTGCGATCTCTGACGCCGAAGGTTGGCGCTGGGTTCGGCAACAAGATGGAGCCGCACGTCCAGCCGCTGGTTGTGCAATTGGCTCTGAAGACCGGCCGTCCGGTCAAGCTAATCCTGAACCGGGTCGAAGATTTCGAGATTGTACGCGCCAGGCACCCGTTCAAGATTCGTTGCAAGACCGGCGCAAGGAAGGATGGAACCCTCGTCGCGCGGGAGCTGGAGGCAATCCTGGACTGTGGCGCCTACGGTGACGACAGCCCGGGTGTGCTGGGCTACAGCCTGCTGATGAGCCGGGGTCCTTATCGGATCCCGAATTGTCGCTGCCACGGCAAGCTGGTCTACACGAATCGGATGCGCTTTGGCGCCTTTCGGGGTTTCGGCAATCCTCAGGTCACCTTCGCCACAGAGCAGCAGCTTGACGAGATCGCCGAACTGCTCGGTATTGATTCCTTTGATCTTCGCGAAAAGAACATCATGCAGCCGGGAGATCGCTGGTTCGGTGGCGGCGAAGTTGCTTCCAACGGATTGGCTGAATGTCTGGGGAAGGCCAAGGCAGCATCAGATTGGCGCGCCGCCGGAACCCGAGCCCCGACAACGTCGGGCACGCGCCGCGCCCTTGGCGTGGCGGCTTGCGCCCATATCAGCGGGCTCTTGGGTACCGGCGCCATCGTCCGGCTTCTGGAAGACGGCTCGGTGGTTCTCAATACGGGCGCGGTCGACATTGGCCAAGGCTCCGATACGGTGCTGACACAGATGTGTGCATCAACGCTCAAAGTGCCTGCGGACCGTGTTGCCATTGCAAGTCCCGACACAGACGGCTCGCCCTACAATTGGGGGACTACCGCCAGCCGCGTCACCTATACGACCGGTCGGTCGGTTGTCGCCGCTTCCGAGGTCGTTGCCGGACAGATCAAGCAGCAGGCGTCGGAAATCTTCGAATGTGCTGTCGAAGACCTTGAGCTTCGCGACGGCGGGCGGGTCGGGATCGTTGGGGTGCCGGACAGGGAACTCACCTACTTCGAGATTTCGGCTCGAGCCCATTGGGCAGCAGGCGGGCCGATCGTCGGCTCGGACACATGGGTCTTCGACCAGCCCAGCGTCGATCCGAAACGCGCCGTGGCGACGGGCCTGCCGTTTCCTCAGATCGGTGTCTACAGCTTCGGCTGCCTCGTGGTCGCCGTCGAAATTGACGAGACGACCGGCAAGACGGAGGTAACCGATGTCTGGTCGGCAATGGATGTTGGCAAGGCCATCAATCCGGGCTCTGTCGAGGGGCAGATCGAAGGTGGTTTCGTTCAGGGAATGGGATTTGCCCTGACCGAAGAGATGGTGTTTGACGGTCCGCGCCTCGTCAATCCGTCCATGCTGGACTACAAGGTGCCGACAACTCTTGATTCGCCACTTGAAATCGAATCGATCATTGTGGAAGCGGCCGAACCGGACGGCCCGTTCGGCGCCAAGGGCGTCGGCGAGGTCGGCTTGGTCCCGGTCCCGGCCGCCATTGCAAATGCAGTTGCAGCGGCGACCCGTTGTCGACAGCGCCGTCTGCCGATCATACCGGAACGGGTTCTGAACGGCATGCTGGAGCAGTCCGTTGAAAATTGAGGACTATCCACCGCAGGAACCGCTATCGGATTTTGCGAAACCCTATCACGACGCCTGTATCAGTCGCGCGGAAATGCTTGATTACGAGGAATTTCTGTACGGAGAAGACGCCTATCAGAGCGTTCTGGTCTGCCGGGCCAATAACCCGACCGGCCATGTACTAGCCTTTGTCCACGGCGGCGGCTGGATCAGTGGTTACAAGGAATGGATGGCCTTCATGGGCCCGGCGTTGTCGCAATGGGGCATTACATTTGCTTCCATCGGATATCGTCTGGCGCCCAGAGTCTTTTTTCCAGATGGATATCAAGATGTTCTGGACGGTTTTGCAGGGCTGGTCGACAGGATCGGGGAGTTCGGCGGCCGGCCGGATCGCGTGTTCGTTGGCGGCCATTCTGCCGGCGGTCACTATTCTTCCCTGATGGCAGTATCGACGGATTGGCAGCGTCCCCGCAATATGGCATCGGATATTGTGAAAGGATGCCTGCCGATCTCCGGGGTGTACGATTGTCGCGAAGGCAACGGCATGTCGGCGCGACCGCGATTTCTTGGACCGGAAGACTCCGAAACCGATCAGCAGGCCAGCCCTGTCGTCAACATCAGACATGCGCCGCCCTTCTTCATGGCATGGGGCAGTGACGATTTCCCCCATCTGAAGCAACAGGGTGCCGATATGGCCTTGGCGCTGCGTAAAGCCGGGGCATCAGTCGAGACAATTGAACTTGAGGGTTGCGACCATCTCGGCGCCAGCCTGGAAGCGGGTGATCCAGACGGCGATTGGGCGCCGCATGCGGCCAGGTGGATGCAAAGCCAAGTCTGACACTCCAGGGCAGCTGGCGCCTGAATGGTCAAAAACCAAAAAAGAACGCCGTTCTCTATTGACCATCTTTGATGAATGCTGTGAACTTGTCGCCAAGATGTTACAGGTAGAAAAATTCCGGCCATGCATGCTCAGCCGCTCAATCCGGCTGACTGCAGGGCACTGCAACGTGCCGATGGCGGGCCGCTCACTTTGGCTCGATGACGAGAGGATTGTTCATCACAGCGTCGTTGTTAATCCGAAGATGGCGGCAGCCTTGGAAGACCGCGTATTGGTGCGCTGGGCGCCAGCGCAATCGAAATGGGAGAAGAACAGATGATGAAATCCCTGATGATCCTTGCTGCGGCCGCGCTTGCGGTTGCCTGGGCGTCGCCATCCGGAGCGGCCGATGTGAAGATCGGGTACTCGATCGCGAAAACCGGCCTGTTCGCACCTGCAGCGCCATCACAGATCAATGCCTATAACCTTTGGGCAGAGCAGGTGAATGCGCGAGGCGGCCTGAACATTGGCGGGAAGGAAAAACGAAAGATCAAGCTGGTTCAGTATGACGATCAGTCCAGCCCCGGAAACGCTGTCCGCATCTATGAAAAGCTGATTACCCAGGACAAGGTTGATCTGCTGCTGTCACCCTGGGGTACGCCGCATCATTTTGCCATAGCTTCGGTTGTGGAGCGGCACAAATTCCCGATGATTGGCAGCACGGCGTCATCGGTTCAACTGCGCAGCATGAAGCCGGGCAATATCTGGTTCACGACAGCCGCCATTCCAGACAAGCTGGCGGCTGCGATGGTCGGGCTACTCAAGAATGCCGGCGTCAAGACGGTGGCGATTCTGACCAACCAGTTGCCATTCGGCCAGGAGAACAAAAAATTCCTGATGCCGGCTCTGAAAGCGGCTGATATCAAGGTTGTTGTCGACAGCGACTATCCGCCAAATATCAAGGACATGACGGCGATCCTGGCTAAGGTGAAAGCGGCCAGGCCCGATGCTATTCTGGCGCTGGCCTATCCCGGCGACTCGATCCTTTACATGAACAAGGCGCGCGAACTCGGTCTTAAGGCCAAGTTTCAATATGTCATGGTCGGTCCAGCTATTGGCTTCTGGCGTGGCATGTTCAAGAATGCAGCAAGCGGGATCGTTACGTTGGGACACTGGTCGCCGCACGGAGAGAATGCTAGAGCCCAGGCCTTCTATGCAGCCTACTTGGAGAAGTTCAAAGAGGAGCCGGATTATCTCGACTCCGTCGAAGCGTGGGTGTCGACTGAAATCCTGGAGCAGGCCGTCGCCAAGGCTGGCCTCGACAAAGACAAGCTCCGCAAGGTTATCTCGACCAGCAACTTCGACACGATTATAGGCAGAGTCCAGTTCGATGGCGTGCAGAATGCCGTTACACCGACCGGCTTCCTGCAAATCCAGGATGGCAATATCCACATTGTGTGGCCGAAGTCGCGAGCCACGGCCAAGTGGCAGGCAAAGCCCGGCTGGAAATAGTTGGCGATTCCGATCTGAATGTGCGGAGCGGTCTTGAGGCCGCTCCGCTTTTCTTTCTGCAGGGTTGCCACCGTTGGACATCCTCCTTTCCGGACAGTTGCTGATCGCGGCGCTGATAATCGGGTCAATCTACGGGTTGGTCGCCCTTGGTCTGAACCTGATCTATGGCACCATGCGTTTGCTGAACATCGCCTATGGCGATCTCGTCATGATTGGCGGCTATGTTGGGTATTGGTTATTCACTCTGGCGGCAATTTCACCGATCATCGCCATGCTTGTCGCCGGTGTCTTGACAGGACTGCTGGGGGCGGCGCTTTACTTTGGGCTTTTCCGGCGCCAATTGTCGGGTCGCCAGTCGATCGAGCGGATTGAAGCCAATTCGCTGCTGATTTTCTTCGGCATCTCAATCATCATCCAGAATGTAACGGCATTGGCGTTCTCGGCCACTCCCCGGACCTATAATGCCTTGGATTCGCTTGTCCAAATCGGAGAGATCAGCATCACGCAAAGCCGGATGGCCGCACTGCTGGTGTGCTTGGGCCTTTCCATTTTCATTGTTTTTTTTCTGCGCCTTAGCCCGCTGGGCTTGTCCATACGTGCGCTGATTCAAAACCGCACCGCCAGCCAAATCGTCGGGATTGATGTCAACAGGGTGCAGCTCTTCGCGTTTGTGACGGGTTTCGCATTGGCCGGGCTCGCCGGGGCGCTAATCGGGGTGACGGAACAAATCTCTCCATTCATGGGCTTTCCGTTCACCATTGTCGCATTCGTAGTAATCATCCTGGGTGGCCTCGGCAACCTTGCAGGTGGGCTTCTCGCGGGCATGTTGCTCGGGATCATCGAAACTTATGGTGTTGCGCTAACATCGGCCAATCTTCGGTCAATCCTGATCTACGGCGTCTTTATCTTGGTCTTGGTGCTCCGCCCCGAAGGCCTGCTCCAAAAGCGGCGGATGACATGAGCCTCAACTTCTCACGCGATGCCCTACCGTTGTTGCTGGTTGCTGTTGGCGCTCTTTGTCTGCCGTTATTGGGAAACGATTATTACCTGGGCGTCGGTTTCACCCTCTTCGGTTGGGTCGCACTCGCCCAGAGCTGGACTCTCGTTTCCGGTCTCGCCGGATACATTTCCTTGGGTCACGTGGTCTTTGCCGGCATAGGCGGTTATCTCCTCGTATTGACGTGGGGCGCCGTACCGATCTGGTTGGGCGCGATAGTTGGGGCGGTCGGAGCAGGGCTCTTCGCACTCCTTGTCGGTTTGCCGGTCATGCGGGTGCGCGGACCTTATTTCGTCATCCTGACGTTCGGCCTGGCTGAATTTGCCAAGTATGTCGTGATCAATATCGAAAGCGTGCTGGGCAAGTTCAGCCGTTTGCTGCTTGGCGGCCCGGCGCTGCAGGACCTCTATTGGGTGATGGCGGCGCTCGCGCTTGTCGGCACTTTTTCGGTGGTCGTTGTCCGACGCCTGCGTCTTGGCGCTGGTCTGATTGCGATCCGTGAGGATGAAACCGCTGCCGGGACGCTGGGGGTGCCGACGATGCGTTTCAAGCTGATCGCATTCGCCCTGTCTGCGCTCCTGCCGGGATTGGTTGGTGCCATGTTCGTACTGCGCACCGGATACTTTGAGCCGTTGCAGGCCTTTGATCCGATTATCTCGTTCACCATCGTCACGATGGCGATCATTGGTGGTAGCGAAGACGCCCGAGGGCCGGTCTTGGGAGCAATCTTCCTGGTCTTGTTATCCGAACTGTTGTGGTCGAATTTTCCACAAGTCTACATGGTGATTCTTGGCGTGCTCCTGATCGGATTTGTGCTGTTTGCGCCAAACGGCGTTTCCGGTCTGTTGGATCGTCTAGCGTCGCGTTCCCTGCAGCGTCCCGGCGTCGGGCTGGTGTGATGCTGAAGGTCAATCGGATCAGCAAGTCCTTTGGTGGGATAAGAGCCCTGAGCAATATTTCCTTCAAGGTGCCGGAGAGGGCCATCTTTGGTATCATGGGTGCGAACGGGGCCGGCAAGACAACACTGTTTGCCGTCATTGCTGGCAACCAGCTTCCGACGTCTGGTGAGGTATGGCTGAATGAGCGGCGATTGACTGGTCTGGCGCCCCATCATGTCGCCAGCGCAGGCGTCGCTCGGACTTTCCAGATTGTCCGTCCTTTCCGGGGCCTGACCGTTCAGGAGAACATCAGAATCGCATTCAGCTTCGGTTCCGGGAATCGTTCTGAAGCCAATCAACTCTCGGAAACCGATCTCTTGAGCTTCATGGGTATGGAGCGTTTTGCAAATTACCTTGCCGGTGACCTTACGTTATCCCAGCAAAAGCGGTTGGAAATGGCACGGGCTCTGGCGACCGCACCGCAGATGCTGCTCCTGGATGAAGTCATGGCGGGCCTCACCGCCACAGAGGTTCAGGACTTGATCGAAATGATCCGAAAGATGCGGGCTGAACTGGGTATCACCGTGATGATCATTGAGCATGTCATGGGTGCTCTGATGACTTTGTCGGATCAAATCATGGTACTTGATCACGGCCAGAAAATCGCTGAAGGCACGCCGTCATCGATTGCTCAAAACCCCGATGTTCAGTCTGCGTATCTGGGTGTGGCGTGAACAGCGGTCCGCTTCTTGATGTTCGACTACTGGGCGGCGGTTACGGTCCGATGCAGGTGCTTCACGGCGTTGACCTCACGGTGCAGCCGTCTTCCATCACCGCGCTTGTCGGCGGAAATGGTGCTGGCAAAACTACAACGATGCGTATGCTCGCCGGACTGCTTCTCCCGAAATCTGGTACGGTGATGTATCAAGGAAAAGACATAACGACTTGGGACGCTGCCAAGCGCGTTGCGACTGGTATTGCGCTGGTTCCAGAAGGACGGTTGGTATTTCCCGATCTTTCCGTGGAACAGAACCTGCGTCTTGGGGCAATTTCGCCGTCAGCGCGCCCACATACGGCGAATCGCCTTGAGCAAGTCTATTCCCAGTTTCCGCGCTTGCGGGAAAGAAGGCGGCAAATTGCCGGGACGCTTTCCGGAGGTGAGCAACAAATGCTGGCTCTCGGAAGGGGGCTGATGTCTCGGCCAAAAATCCTGCTGTTGGATGAACCATCGCTTGGGTTGGCGCCCATGATGGTCGACCAGATTTTTGAGACGATCTCAGGTCTGACAAGTAACGGTATGACGATATTGCTCTCCGAACAGAATATTGGGCGCGCGCTCAAAATGGCTTCTCAAGCTTATGTAATTGAGAACGGCCGAATAAGCCTTGATGGAGAAGGGTGGAAACTGGCCGCCAAACCAGAAGTCCAGCGAGCTTATCTGGGCCTCTAGAGCGTGATCTGACCTGATTGAATTGCTTGGTGATTCACGGGGTTTGTGATTTGTGATTCAAGATTTTGGCCGGGTTGAGGAGGCCGGCTGAGATGTCGAAAGCCCTTTTCCTTGATCTTCGCAATCGTGTTCTGTCGGCGGTTTCTGCGGGCCTGAGCCATAGAGCGGCCGGTGCGCGTTTTGGTGTCAGCGCGGCGAGTGTAAGCCGCTGGCGTGCGCTGGCGCGCGAACAGCAAGACGCACGCCCGAAGGCGCTTGGCGGGGACCGCCGCTCGGAGCGTATCGAGGCGCAGCGCGATATGATCCCGGGTCTTCTTGAGGAGAAGCGGGAGATGACTATTGCGGCGTTGCGCGCGGCTCTCGGGGAGAGGGGCCATATCTTCAGCTAAGGGTCGATACAGCGCTTCCTCGTGTCACGCGTAAAAAAAGACCGGCCACGCCCTCTTCGGCAAAGCCTTCCTGCCAGCGCCAGACGTGCTTCTGCGCCCCGCACCCATGGATGGGCCCCGTGCGGCAAACGCCTGCGCATGGCCGTCCCTCACGGCCACTGGAACACAACCACCTTCGTCGCCGGGCTCACACAGCGCGGCATGATCGCCCCCTTCGTCATCGCCGGCGCCGTCACCAAGGACGGCGCGGCGGATGATCTGGTCGACCGTGAGTGCGAGCAAGGCGAACATCAGCTGGCCGAACACCTTGGCGTGCCCGCGGACACGCACAGGGTGGCCGCCGCACGCGTCCTTGAGACGGGCGTTGGTCCGCTCGCCCCCGGAACGGATCCGGTCCCGGACGCTCTCCGGCCTGACGAGGCCGCACGCGCCAGCTGGCCAGGAAGCCCCTGGTGTTCCTCCTGGCGCCGTGGCCGCACGC
>JAPOST010000195.1 GCA_026709535.1 Rhodospirillaceae bacterium | reverse complement strand
CCATCCCCGCATCCGTCATCGAGGCCGAATGCGATGAAGATACCGACAAGCAAAAGGCAGAACCCGCGAGAAGAGCCATCTTGCCGACAGATTTGACTACTCCTGTCATTTCCTTCTCCAAATGTTGATGTGTTTAATGCTGGTCCTGATTTTGATGCTTCCCCTTGACACCAACGCATTGGCGCAAGGGGAGAACGCCAGTCAGGACCAGCGATCGCGACTATATCGCCTTAATAAACTGAAAATGCATCACTTCAGAGGCATCAGCAGTGGATTTTCCGCGGCGTTGTTGCACAATTGCAACACTCGATGCGTGATGATGCTGTAGTCAACGGATTTCGGTGATATTCGTGCGCCGTCATCAGGAATTCAGTCGGTGTGCACGGGAACATCGACAAAGTTGTTTTCGGCGGCAGGCAAGATGACGGTAAACGTACTGCCGATCCCGGGCTGACTATCGATCTCCAGAGTACCGCCATGCCGCGCCACAATATGCTTCACAATCGCGAGGCCCAATCCGACTCCGCCCGAATCGGGCGTCTGAGAATGAGACCCGGCCCTTTCCTGTGCCCCGCCGGCGCCCACCGATAGGGCGCTGTGACGCGCCCGGGCGATATCCACGCGATAAAAGCGTTCCGTCAACCTCGGAAGATGCTCTTCCGGAATGCCGTCGCCCTGGTCTGTCACGGACAGGGCAATCCGGTCGCCGTCGTGCCGGGATATCCGCTTGAGGGAAACCGTTACCATCGTGCGGGGCGCGCCGTACTTGATGGCATTCTCGATCAGATTGCGGGCGACCTGGGCAACCTGGTCCTGGTCGCCCGGGACGACGGTCGGTCCGTCGTCCGCGCTGACCGTAATCCCTGTCTCGAAGCGATCCGCCACAATGCGCAGCGCGTCAACCACTCGCCAAACCGTGGTCGCCATGTCGACAAGGCCACCGGATGGCGCGTGCGGCGCCATCTCGAGGCGGGAAAGCGACATCAGTGTATCGACCAGACGGGTCATGCGAGCGGTCTGTTCTTCCATGATTTGCAGAAAGCGATCCTGTGCTTCCGGATCGTTGGCAGCCGGGCCTCTGAGCGTCTCCAGAAACCCGGTCAGAGACGTCAGCGGCGTACGCAATTCGTGGGAAACATTAGCCACGAAGTCGCCCCTTGCCTGCTCCATCTGAGCCTGCAGGGTTCGATCCTGCAACAGCACCAGCGCGCCGCGGGCCGTTGTTTCCGTCGCCTCGGGAACTCCGTCGTCGGACCCGGCCAGCCGCAGCCCGGCAACGCGGGCGTACAGATGGCGCTCTGCGGGAATGATTTCGTGGATCGCCGCCTCCTGGTCTGGTCCGCCGGCGATGACGCGCTGGACAGCCGTGAGCAACTCCGGATGCCGGACGACTTCCGACAGCGATCGCCCTTCGCCAGGTCGTCGCAGCAACGCAGCCGCTGCATCGTTGATCGCAAGCACCTGCCGACGCTCGTCGATCAGCAGAACCGGCGCCGGCAAGGCCCGCACCAGGTCAACCAGCACGGCCCGCCGGTCGTCCTCGGCGACCGGCGCCGTCAGCGCAACGGCGCCATCCATGCCTTCTGTCGAGGGCGTGTCGGCGCCTGCCGGCCTTGTCGACCTGGCGACCAAGACCACCGAGCATAAAACCGCTGCCGCGATGCCGACCATTGCGCCGGCCGCGAGCCAGGCCAGCCAGCCAGCCACCAATCCGCCAGCAACGCCGGTCGCAGCCCCCGTCAGCCAATCGGTGATGCGGCGCCGGAGGATCGCGCCGGATTCGTCACCTTCTGCGCTTGAAGTCTTCGCTCCCACCGTCCGTTTGCCCTCTGCTGCCGGACTGCCCCTTGTTCAGTAACGCTCGACGACAATGCCGTGTTGTCGGAAGTATATAGTGAAGTCAAATTATGACACATGGGCTACGGTTGAGGACACCATATCAACAAGGCGCGTAGTTCCCGGCACCATGGCCAAGCTGTGCTGACAAAAGAGGTTCCAGCGCGGTCATTGCGTAATTCAAGATATCCTTGGAAAGACCGACTGTCCTGGTTCGGAACCTGCTGTCGGATACGGAGTGAGGGTCAACCTTTCATCAATGTCGCTCTGTAACCGACTGGGCGCAAATCGGTCGATCACCACCGGGTACTGGATCGCAACGGAGTTGTTGGCGTTCTGGCAAAGAATCCCGGCCGAGCAGTTTGGATTTCGGCACCCCAGAACCTGGACGAAAGCGGCCCCCGAGGTTGCCGACAGGAACGAATCGGTGGGGCTGATGGAACCGCTCCGCATCAGAGAAAGCTCACGCCATCGCACGATGCTGACGGACCTTGCCGTCGAATTGACCGGCAAGTCGGCAGGGTTCCGACGCAGCCTGACCGAAGGTGTGCTGCCAGCACTGGCCGATCTGGTACGGGCCATGAACTGCTACTACAGCAACCTCATCGAAGGCCACGACACGCACCCGGTAGATATCGAGCGCGCCCTCAAGAACGACTACAGCGCCGACGCACCCAAGCGAAATCTCCAGCTTGAGGCCAGGGCGCATGTCACCGTCCAGAAGTGGATTGAGAACGGGGGCTTGAAAGGCCGTGGCACTGCGGTGGATGACATTATGGAGATTCACCGCCGCTTCGGCGAACTGCTCCCTGAAGACCTGCTCTGGGCAGAAGCTCCGAAAACGGGAAAGGAGATAAGGGTAACCCCCGGCAAACTGCGCACGCACGATGTGAAAACAGGTCGTAATATCCCGGTCAGTCCGGGTGCCTTGCTCCGCTTTCTGGAGCGCTTCGAAGCCGTCCATAGCAAGCTGGGCAGAACGGACGGCATCCTGGCCGCCGCCACTACGCATCATCGCCTTCCCCGTTCCTGGACGGCAACGGTCGCGTTGCCCGGCTCATGTCTCATGCAATGCTGCTGGAGACTCTGAATACAGACGGCGTCTGGTCAATCGCCAGAGGGCTCGCCCGCAATGAAGGCGTCTACAAGAGCCTGCTCGTGGCCTGTGACAGTGAACGCCGCAACGATCTTGATGGCAGGGGACACTTGAGCCAGGAAGCGCTGACCAGATTCACCCGGTTCTTCCTGACCACCTGCCTTGATCAGGTGGAGTTCATGGAAGAACTTGTCCAGCCGGACAGACTGCGAGATCGCATTCTGATCTGCACGGAGGAAGAAATCCGGGCCGACATCCTGCCGCCAAGATCAGGCGCCGTACTCGAAGCCGTCCTGTATCGCGGCGAGCTGCCACGGGGTGATGTCGCAAACATTACCGGTACCAGCGAGCGCCAGGCACGGCGGATCAATCCGCCCCGATCAAATCCGAAGCGCTTACCTCTGAAAGCTCGCGCGCGCCCCTCCATCTCGCCTCCCCCGCCAAACTGGCCTCACGCTGGATGCCGGGGCCTTTCCGGAATTGGTCCGGAGGGAATAGAGAACCTGCAACCACAAGGCTGCGGACTTCAGCGCGGGAACCAGGAAACGGGCGGCTCTACTCCCTCGTCCTTTCTGTGCCGGCTCAAAAAGAGGGCTGAGGAACAGGGTCTTGGCCGCTCAAAAGCGCGGCTTCGCGACCGGGATTGTGGACATGATGCTGTGATGGACAATGACCTGCTTCGGCCAAAGTTCCAATCGCCGGCCGGGGCCACAACGCGAACAGAGCAGCCTGCGAAGATGTCGAAGAGTGGGGTGGGACACCGATCATCCCGGTTCGCAAAGATCCCCGGTCTCTCGACGGCATCCTGAATGCCCTGCGCAACCGCGTCGAGCATTACATCAACAAGCTCAGGAATACTGGGCGAGGTGCAACCCGACATGACAAGACCGCCACAAGCTTCTCGGCTTCATCGAAAGCGTTTCAGTTCTGCTGCGGTCCCATCATTCTCTATTGTACAAGGAGGTGACCATGAACATCACGAGCATTTTTCAAAGGTTCCCGAATCAAGATGCCTGCATCGCGCACCTTGAGAAGGCGCTTTGGGCTGATCAGCCCCGCTGCCCACACTGTGGCTCGACGCGCGTCGCCCGCAAGGAAGATCAAGGCCGCGTCGGACGGTGGAACTGTCATGATTGCAAGTCCAGTTTCAACGTTCTTTCCGGCACGATCTTCGAAAAGACGAGGATACCGCTTCAGAAGTGGTTCCTGGGCATCGCGCTGATCGTCAAGGCAAGAAAACGCCTGTCCAGTTGCCAGCTGGCACGGGATCTGAACATGAATCAGAAATCCGCATGGTACATGCAACAACGCATACGCACCGCAATGGCCAGCAAGCAGGGAAAAATCCTGTTGTCGGACATTGCCGCAGCCGACGAAGACCCGGGTCGGCAGGACGCTGCGCACGGGCAACGCATTTCGCAATGAAGTGTCGGAGGCTCCGCCGATGTCCTTTCCTGCAATCCGTCAATTCTCGTTCCGCTTGGCCGCTTGGCTTGGTATGACGGGGACGGTTTTTCGGCTCGGAAAGTGGCAAATTTCCCGACTTTGGGTCTCCAGAATCGCGTGTAGTACCGACCTACCTCCTTGATCGGGCTGGCAAAGTGCCGGACGCTCTGCCCATGTTCGTACGCTGCAAACGAAGCTTCAAGGACGGCAAGGAGCACCGCTATTGGCGTGTGGTGGAGAACGTCCGAGTCGGCGGCGGCCGGGTGGCTCAACACCATGTTATCTATCTCGGCGAGACCAACGACAGCCAGCGTGCGGCGTGGTGCCGCTCGATCGATGTGGTGGAGGGCAGCAAGTCGGGGTCGCGGCAGATGGCGCTGTTTTTCGAGGAAAGTCGCGCCTTCAGGTGGCACCGTCGAGTCTGCGGTGGCGGACTGACCGTGCGCTGCAACAATAGAGCTGATCAAGCTGAATTCAGCAGCACATACATAATGGTGAACCTGAAACACAACGAGACAATCCGCGAGGGTGAGCGGGCGCAGCGACGAACTCGACAAACTGGTCAAGACAACGCGCGACTTTCGGGACTCCCTCTCGAAAGCTCAGAAAATTGACGTGGCGCGAGGCGATATCCGCACTGGCCGCCAAGTCCGAAAGCCGCTATATTCTTTCCACCCTGGAGGAAAAATAATGAACACGACCGTCGCATCCGCGACCTTCTCCGTCAACGAGGCGGCCTGCGTGACAGGCATACCCGTAAAGCAGGTGCATCGCATCATCGACGCCGGGTTCCTCGATGGTGCGGCGCGGGAGAGTGGGCGCGCCCGGGCCGTACATCGCACGGGCCTGGTGGGCCTGAAGCTCGCCCACGAAACCGCCGATCTTGTGACCCGGGAGGGCCGTCGTCTTCTCGTGCGGTATCTACTCGACCGCCCCGATGCCCGTACGGCCCGCATGGGCGGCCTCGCCATCGATCTCCGGCCGATCAGGCGCGATGTGCGCAACGGCCTTGCCAAGCTGGCACGCGCACGGGCGATGGTTCGCTGCGACAACGCGGTTCTTTCCGGAACGCCATGCATCCGCGGGACACGCATTCCGGTCCACTATGTTGCGGACATGCTGGCCAACGGCGACAGTCCCGATGCAATCGGGGAGGCGTTCCCGCAGCTTGGCGAGGACCGTATTGCCCTTGCCGCACTTTACGCCAGCGCCTATCCGCGGCGCGGACGCCCAAAGAGCGGATCGTTCTGGCGCGACCGGGAGCCGGCGGTTTCTACAGTAACGAGCCTCGACGCGCTGCCTCCTGCGCGATGAAGTTCCTGATAGACGAATGCCTGAGCCCCAGTCTGGCGGCGATGGCGCGGACACGCGGTTACCCGGAATCGACGCATGTGGCTTGGCTCGGCCTGCGATCCCGGCCGGATTGGGCGCTGGTCCGGCGCGCCGTGGAAGACGGCTACACAACCGTGACCAACAACAGCGCTGACTTTTCCGCTTTGATGGAACGCGATCCCGCTCATCCCGGTCTGATCTGCATCGATGTCGCGCACGGCCTCATGAGTCTCGATGTGCAGCAGCGCCTGTTCGGCTACGCCCTGGCGCAAAGCGCCGATACCGATCTCGCTGGCAGGATCGTGAGGGTTGCGCTCACCGCCAACCGGACCGTCCGGTTCGAACTCCACTCTTCAGGCGCTGCATAGCGGAACGCATCTATTCTCAAGGAGGCACACATGAAAGCCAACCGAAATTCAGAAGACCGATCATGCGATCAATCCATTCTGGGCCTGTCGTCGAAGACCGTAAGGACAATCAATTTTCTCGCTGTGATGGTTGGAGTCGCAGGCATCGTTGTTGGATTTGCAACAACTTGGCAGGGGCTCCGCATGCAGCGGCAAAGCAGAAATTACAGCTCAACTCGGTAGTTGCAAGGAAAAGGCATAAAGTAAACTGACACTTGCTTGAATTGTAGTCATATGCCCCTGCATCATGGGCATACCTTAAAGCCTGAATCACAAGTCATTGATATCATGATGTTTTGTGAATCAAGCACTTGGTCCTC